>CAKZJF010000081.1 GCA_936941205.1 uncultured Candidatus Altimarinota bacterium
TCCTCCTATAAAAATATTGACGGCTTTATGATAGGACGAGCAAGTTTTTGAAATCCATGGTGCTTTCTTCCATGAAACTACATACCAACGCTTTGAGAAATACTTGAAACCATGAGACAACACGGAGAAATTCTATGGGAATGGAAAGCAAGAAAATGAATGCTTGAAGCAAGAAAGCATCTTGTACAATACCTCTATGGTTTTCCATGAGTAAAGGACTATAGGACGGCTCTTGTTCACGTTGAAAGTCCTGAGGATATATATAGTATTCTCGACACCATCAAGCGAGAACATACTTGAATACTTCATGAAAGAATACTTACTCAATCCCAAGAAAATCCAGTAAATTGGGATTGTGCAATTGATTAAAGCTTTGGACAAATACAATGCTTAAATACTTCAATATTTTTGTGTGGTATATTCCCCTGCTCTTGAATAATATCTACTAGAAAATCAGATGGAACAAGGTGTTTTGTAAACTTTCGTAGTATTATAAGGAGTATTCTTGATTGAATATATTTTAAAAAAGTACTATAGAGAGAAACTCGAAAAAAAGAGCTGATACTATTTATAGAAATCCAATTCAGAAGAGTTGGTTTCTTTGGAATGTCTGATATCTGTTGAATCATGGATGGATATGGTGTAAATAATCCAAGATCATGATATGTTATATACTTATATTTACTATTCCTCATTGGAAGGAGTCCAAAAATACCATGAAATCGAGCAATCGAATGACACCAAACAAGATCTGGCTGGAAATTTCTGATACTTTTCCGAACCATATAATAGCTCCAGATATTGGCAACCGTAAGAACAAGGAAGATTCTACGAAGCCATTTATTATCATTTTGTATTCTATATCATAGAGTTTCTACCTCATATCCAAGGGATAGAAGCGTTTTTCCGAGCATATCTACATAAATCTCTGTTCATCCTATTCTTCATATATAATCTGACATAAGAAAGATTTTTTGAACATCTTGCGGAATAAGATTTTTTAGTGAGTCTTTCCAAGAATCATAAGTAAATTGTTTAGTTGTAGCAATAACCCTATTTTTATCAACAAAGGTTTCTCTCCCTGAAAGAGATAAAATAATTCGAACAATTCCCATAAATCCCTCCGAATCAGATATTTGATATTTTTCATCTATAATAAATGGGGTAAGTCCTCCTTTTTTATAGCCAATTACAGGTATTCATCGTGATAAGGATTCAAGAGCAACCAATCAAAATGTTTCAAGAAAAAGAGATGGTACCAAAGAATACTGAATATATTCATCCATAAATAATTGAATATCTGCTTTGTCACGATAGCCAAAATAACAATTTCTTTGAAAATCAAATCACTCCTGTATAGATTGAATTGCTGATATAAGTTTCCAGGTATTATCAGTTGGTATTTGTTCTGATAATTTTCATGTTCAGAAGACAGAAAGAGTTATATTTTCATATACTTCTGGATGATTCAACTGAAGATATTTCCAAGCACTTAAAATCAAATGAAATCATTTTTCTTCTTCGAGTCTTCCAATGAAAATATAATTTTGTTTTTGATTTCTAAACATGGGAGAATAAAAGTAATAATATATTTAACTTTTTCTAAACTTCCCCAGTACAAGACCAATAAGTAAAAACAAAAGGAGTGAAAAATAGGCAGATTCAAATGTATGAAGAAAAAAATTCATGCAAAGAATAGAGATAAACATGCCAAATAAAACAGAATGAATCTGCAAAAGATGATATGCTATAATTGTCATTATTGCGAGAAACAAGAAAAGTGCAATAACTCCACCCTCTTCTAATTGTTGAATAAACCAGCTTTCTGGAATATATTTTCTATCCAATATTTCAACTTCAGTTGCATTTTTAGAGTTCATATCAGGAATAAGATAACGATATCCTGGACCAGCAAATCAAAGCCCATGTCCCCATGGCTGTTCTATAAAATTATTCCAACCTGTTGCCATTCTTTCTATATGTCATTTTGATGATCATGCTCGTACGGTAATCGCCCCTTGTCATGCTCATCCATAACGAAGAAATAAAATACCGAAAATAAAAAGGGCGAGTATACCTACAATTCCTGACTGAAAACGATATTTTTTATAAAGGGTACTAAAACTAAAAATAACTACAGAAATGAATCAAACAAAGAAACCAATCATTCAGCTACGAGAATACGTAAGAAATAAGAGTCCAAGCAAAAAGAAAACTCAAACCCCTACTAAAAAATGCCAATCTTTTTTTGTGCGAAGAAAGTAAACAAAAATACCAATATATAAAAGAATAAATGCTGCTGCTGAATTTGGTCCATCAAATATACCCTGAAATCTTCGTATATTTGCTGTATCAATTCCATGAAATATTGGAACTGAGGAGCCAAATTGCCAAGAAGATGGATTTCAACTAAATCAGAAATATAATAATATATCTTCACCAAAAATAAATCGTACACAAAATCCAAGAAATATGGCCCAACCTCAAGAAAGTAAAAATATCTTCAAGTAATATGTAAAGTTTTTTGGAAGTAAATATGCCCCATGATATAGAATCCAGAAGGCAATAATAAATTCAAAGTCATATCTTCCTCCATATATAATTCCTTGAATACCAGTAGTAAATAGAGATATGAATATCAAATATACGATATACCCTCCTATCATCCAATCAAGAATACCAATTTTTGGAAATCTTCTCTTTTGAATGCAGTCAAATCATAAAATAATCCCCATGAAAATAAGAACAAGTTCCTTATATAAGGATCATCCAGAAAATCATAAGAACTGGGAAAATACCGTCAAAAATACCGTAAAAGGAAGAAGTATTAAGAGTAAACGAAAAGAGAAATCAAATAATTTTGATCAGGAAAAGTATCAACTCATAAAAAGAAAGAAAAATCTTGCGTATCATAAAGAATTTGATACAATTGGCAAGCATATTTATTATTTTTCAATATAGATTTTATGGCAATTTCCGATAATAAAAAACCAATACGAAAACCTCATGTAAATGCATCTTGTATATGATGTAGTGCGTGTACTGCAATTTCATGAGATGTATTTGAGTTAGATGAAAATGGATTATCACGTGTGAAAATTTGTGAAACCTACGAAGGAAAAGATGTAGATGATTCAATAGCTGCATGCCCTGTAAACGCTATCAGTTGGCAAGAAACAGATGAAAATGGAAACTACACAAACTGAGTTGAAGAACATAAAAACATCTAAAAACTATTATTGAAAAATCTCAATCAATATAAAAAATGGAAGTAATTATTATTACTTCCATTTTTTATATACCACCTATTTATGAAACTTTTCTTCTCATCCATGGACTTTTCTCAAGCTTTTGAGTATATTCGGTTGAACGAGAAATATTAAGAAGGATTCCAACTCCTATAAGAAGGGATACCAATGATGATCATCCATAACTTACAAATGGAAGCGTAATTCAGGTAAGAGGCACAACATTCATATTAACTCAGATATTAATGAATGCTTGCATTATGATAAGAATTGAAATTCAGAAAGCGAGATATTTTCAAAATGGATCCTTTACCCGTCTGGCTATAGAGAGCCCTCTTGATAAAATAAATAAATAAATAGAAAATAACGTAAAAACTCCAATGAATCATAACTCCTCTGCAACAACGGAAAATATAAAATCCCCCTGAGCTTCTGGAAGATATCAAAATTTTTGAATAGATTTTCAAAATCATAATCAACCAAAGCCACCACTTCATATAGCAATTAATCATTGTTCAGTTTGAAATGCTATGGTTTTCTTGGTAATTGCATCTTTACTATTTGTAAGAAAATTATCAATTCTACGAGAAATATAGGTAACCGAATTTTTACATACCTGAACTTGAGTATTTGGATTCACTGTACATTTCGACTCGCCAGCTTTTCAAACACTATATACTCAAAATGCAAGTACAAATAGTAAAGCTATTGCTGAAGACATATATCGCACATTTCATCATCCAATAAAGAAAAGTGCTAATATAACAGGGGTGATTATAAGGATAGATCAAAAATCTGGTTGAAACATGAGAAGAAACATCAAAATACTCACCCATCAGAAATAATAAAAAAAACCTCTTCATAATTCATTCATATGATAGCTATTTTTTTTAAGAAAATGAGCAAGAAAAATGATAAGTGCTATCTTTGCAAATTCTACTGGTTGTAAAGATGGAAGTCATGGAATATTTAACCATCATCTTGCTCCATTGTATGTATCTCATACAAATAAAACGACAAACATGAGATTCATAGCAATAAAATAGAATACATTCGCATATTTCTCAAAAAACTGAAAAGGAATTTTAGAGAAAGCTACTGCCAAAAATAAGCCTATAAATACATGACCAATATTTTTTATGAGATAATATGAATTACTTGCCTCATCGAGTCGACCATTTTGAACCATAATTGATGTTATCTTATATGATGGATAAACACTTACTGAGCTTATCATAATCATTCAAAAAATTACCAGTCAAAATACTGCAAGAAAAAGTGGCATATCAATAGATCGGACTTTCATAAAAGGCAAAAAAGATAAAAAGAAAGTACTCTAAAAAGGAAAAAAATCAATTAAAAAAAGAGGATGAACTCATCCTCTTTTTTTAATTGATTTTAGATTATGCTGTTTTTCTTTTAACACCATATATAGTACCAGCTACAAGAAGGAAAAGGAAAACAAGAACTACATCACTGGCTCCTGTATTTGGGAGTCATTGAACTGGAGTTTTACTCGTTGATCCTGAATTCATTTTTCCAGAAAGAGTATTTCCAGAATTACTTGTTCCAGTAGACATCACAGCGGAAGGATTACTTGCAGCATTTAATTTTCATGCAACCGTAACATCGATGAGGTTCTTAGCATCAGTAGTAATAAATTCCTTTGAAATATTCATTGCCTCTGTAATAATCTGATCACTTGTCGTCTTTGCACTTACAAGTACAACCTTATAGGCAGTTGATGGGGCAAGTACTCATGTAAGATCAATTACAATACGCTTTGGGTCAAAAACATCAATCTTTACAGTAGAAACATCAACATTTGAATTATCAGATGCACGCACAATCTTTACTTTACTTGAACCATTCGTTACAGAAGAACTAATATCAATAGCAATGTGCTTGTTATCAAATACACGAACGTTTTGAATAGAAAGAATGGAACCACTATCAGTGGAACCGCTGAGTGAAGAAGTACCAGATAATCCAAGATTAACCATAAGTTCTGGTGAATCAAATTCAGCTTCAACACCACTTCCATCAAGAGATACAATACTAAAATAATATGTTGTATTTGTTAACTTTTCAAGAGTAGTTCCCGTTGTAGTAATAATACTTGAGACACTTGAGTAATTTGCAAGCGGATCAGAAGAATTTTCGATTGAACGAGTATCGTATTTTACTCGATAACCCGCAGCACTTGAGACTTTACCCCATTCAAGAGTAACTGTATTGGTGGTATTTTTAACAAGAGTTGGCTTCATAGTAACAGGACTTACCCCAGGAGAGGCAGCTTGTGTATATGAACCGATAGCAAGAATCCCTGAAACAAGGAATGCAAATACTGTCTTAGAGGTCATAATGATTTAGGGAAGAAAAATAAAAGATTTGTAAAAAGAAACATTCACGATAAACTTATCGCACTTGGTAAGTGTAATATATTTATGTGAAAAAAACAAGAAATTTTTCCTATTCAGAATAAAAAAGGGTTTACAATTATTGAAATGATTGTAGTATTATGACTTATATCAGTGTGAGTCTATATTTATGCTCTTTATTTTAATGTAGATAGATGATCTGATCTCCAGAGGGTTCTTCGTTTTACCGATTTTATCGTTACAAATATTGCGACTGAAAAGGTAAATACGCTTATAGGTCGGTGATATTACTCATGAACTATTAGTAGCTTTATACGCCCTGAAACAACCAGCATCGTAATGAATATGGCCGGAAGTGGTTCTATAGAAATACGATATATGTCTTCTGGTACTGAAGTTATGTTAAGAAGATATATCTTTCCATTTCTGGATGATAACAAGAAATATGAAATACATTGAATCTATCTTCAAAGTGCCTCTGGGTGAACTGAATCAAGTGTTTCTTGAGTTACACTTTCTTTTGTAGGAAATATCTATAGTTTCACGTGAGTCATTGATTCTTCCCCTTCATTAACACCACCATATCCACAGCTTTTAAGGATACATGTATGATATAAGGCGTATCGTCGAGATATCTTTTTTGATAGGAGAACTGGTCGAATCTGGATAGCAAACGAAGTAAATCCATAAAAAAAACTCCACCAAAAATTTATTGGTGGAGTTTTTTTATAATGGAATCTTTTAATGATTCTATACCAATATCTGAATGAGCGGAAACAAAAATAGGAGAATATCTTTGGTATTCTCCTTCAAGTTGTTGTATAGAATCATTTGAAATCATATCTACCTTATTAAAGACGTATAATCTCTTTTGTTTTGCGCCAATATTCTCCAAAATAGCATCAACAACCTCTATTTTTCATCCTATATCATAATCGTTAGCATCCATAACATGTAAAAGAACATCTGATTCTATACTATCTTCAAGAGTTGATTTGAATGCTGCAATCAAATTAGGAGGAAGATCTCGAATAAAACCAATAGTATCATTTACTAAGATATCTATTCATTTTATAGACTCTACTGAAGTAGCATCGTGAATATGCATCATTCCAACATGAGTTCAGAGGGTGGCAAATAGTTTATTTTCAGCAAGAACTCACTTTTTCGTAAGAACATTCATGAGTGTAGATTTTCCAGCATTCGTATAACCAACAATTCAAATAGTGGAAAGTCATTTTCTCTTTCGGGAAGCACGATGGAGTGAGCGTGTTTTTTCATGTGTCTTTAACTTCCCCAGAAGCATGAGTTCTTTTTCACGTAAGTGTCGTTTCATTATCTCAGTATTTGTTTCTCCTTGTCCTTTTGCATTTTTTGATCATCAACCCTGTCGTGAAAGCTCCATTCACATTCCATAGATACGCGGTCACATATGTTTAATAGCAGCCAATTCTATTTGTAGCTTTGCTTCGGGAGAATCTGCATGAAGTGCAAATATTTTTAATATTAAATCAACCCTATCCCAAGCTTGAATCTTTGATTTTGACTTTCGCATATATTCATTCACATTCCATATTTGTGCAGGTTTCATAATATTTCCTATAATCAGAAGTTCAGCTCATAATTCTTCACCAATAGCAATAAGCTCATCCAATTTTCCACTTCCTACAAAAGTACGATAATCTGGAGTAAATCTTTTCTGAACGCGCTTTACAATAGTCACTCATCCATATGTAGAAACAAGTGACTCAAGTTCATTCATCCTATAATCCAATTCATTATGAGAAATATTTGGAGGGGCTACATCTATTATAATCGTTTTCATATTGACATATAAAATTATTAATCTATATTGAATTTTCTTATGAAAATACTGAGAAAAAACATTCCGGAAATTCCTGATAGCACCTATGTTACGAAAATCCCTGAAAAACGGGTACGTTTAGTATATGAAAAAATATTTTGTACTCAAGCCGGAAGTGATTCTGAAAAAAATCGAAAAATACTTGCTCGATATGAGAATTATATCTGACTCCCTTATTCTCATTTTACATCAGAACAAGAATTGCAACTAGCCAAGGAATATGAATGATTACAAGACTATCTTAGACAAGAAGAAATAATACGAAAAGAAGAAGAAAGATTACTTATAGAGAGAAAAAAAGAACAAATAGATGAGACGGAAAAACGAAGAGTGTTTTGTTATATATTTCAAGCAAATTCACCTACTGAACAGTTAAAACGTATACGTGATAATCCTCGATTTCTTCGAGAACTCTCTGATAGTCTGCTACACGATATTCTCATATGATTTCAATGACTCCAAGAAGGCAATCTTCTGCAAGGTGCAATGAATCGAGAACAAAAAAGACGTACTGAGAAAAATAGTATACATATTGAAACAATACTAAAGATACTCAATAAAGAAATGGAGCGAAGAAGTATTCCTATCATCAAATAGGAGATAATAATCATGACCTTAACCTATCAAGAATAGTCGCTGTTACTTTTTGTATAGTTGATTTTGTTGCAAAAACTCTATAAAGAGGATTTTGTGTTCCCTGTTCAAAATACATTCCGAGAAGATATTCTCCTTTTGCTATTTTTTCAAGAAATTCTTTTTCTTTCATGCTAGACTCTTCATGTCAGATTTTGACGGTTTTTTGGAGAATATATGACTTCTTTCTGAGATATTCCTCCATTCATGTATACGGTCAAGTATATTCCCAACAAATGGTGAGAAATTTTATATGCACTGCAAGTACTGAGTCTGAAATCTGAAATCCCTCTTTTTCAAGTACATCTTTTAAAAATTGTCGAAGTCTCTCCTGTTCTTCTGGAGATAATTTTTTTCTTGGCTGATTCATAATATTTATATATTTATCCAATAAACTCTCGATTTCTTTCATTCATATTCTGTATAGCGTTCAAAAATTCCGCCATTTTTCTCAATAGTTTTGTATGATCAAATATTATCATCGAAACATCCAAGCATGACTCGGTCGAGTCAGATCTCTCTAGCTTCCACGAGTGCCAATCGAAGCATTTCAGTTGCATATCACTTCTGTCGTTCATTTGGTCGAATTCCATATCCTATATGTCCACCATATTCTCGTAAATTCGGAGCATCAATAGAATGCCGAACTTGTATTCATCCGAGAATTTTTTCTCAATCCATGAGGAAAAAGAGGGTTGCTGGAACTCAACGATGGTTTTGTGTAAGATCATTATGGGCCAACATAAGAAATTCCTCAAAATCTTCCCCACGAAAAAGAGCTCATGGTGAAACATGTCATGTTTCAAACTCCCCACTTGCCTTCCATTCAGAAAGCATTTCAAGGTATGCAAATTTATGTGTGATATTTGGAAATACAAGATGCAACATATATTCCTATTTAGAAATTAATGAGTATATGCCTTATTCTTTAACTTAGCACGAAATTTTTTCTGAGCATTTTCTTTTTTATGAACTTTTTTTCTTTCCGTTTTCTCAGCCAGTTTTTTTTCAGCTTTTTTTCGAAGTCATGCCTTTTTCTGCATCTTTAATCGAGCCTTCTCTGCTCTTAATTCTTGTTGAAATTGTTTTCGGGATAAAGGTTTTATAGGAGGAAGTCAAATGGGATTTTCTGAGGATTTAATAGGATTGGTGTTCATATTGAAATAACTAAGGTAAAAAAATAATCTAAAATATATAATGGAGGGCTATTCTTTCTTTTTAATAATAAATGCATCCATAATATTTCTCCCTGGTCAGATAATATATTTTCACGTATCATACAGTGCAAGTGAACCTCCACTATCAAGATTGATAGCATCTACACATCCAAATTGCTTAATAAACAATGGAACGTCCACAATAGAAATAGATGAAATCGTTCCCATTTTTATATCATTCTCTTTCGTTCGACAGATAAAACTCTTTACTGCCTTCGCTCTCATCTTTTCAGTAATAATTCCAGCATCTATGTATTTTGGTATCACATTCACTCCGCTCATGAGAAGAATCGGGAAATTTGCAATTCAATAATAGATATCTCATATTTTTTCTGAATTCAGATTCATCCGTATATTCTTATTCCCCCAGATATTATTTTGTAATAACATCGGGGTTCAATTTTTCAAGAATCAAAATAAACCATTCACTCCTGTATCAGGAAAATACTCTGAATATTTTTTCCCTTCACCTCATATTATACGTATCGTATTAGTACTATCTGGCTTCCCAGTGTAATCTTTTGGTGTAAAATAAGCGCCATTTATACCTGCCACAGCACCTCCTTCTTGAATCAAGGATTTCAGTGATGTTGCCTCATTACGAGCAGCAATCGACACCCTATAATCATCATTCTTTGGTATATGAAAAACACGTACCTTATGTCACTCCACTGTTTTCGTAATAAGAGAGTAGGCGAAGGTGGATGTATATGGTAAAAGAATACTGAGAAATAGAAGAATTCGCATATTTATAAAGTACTTAATTAATTAATTCACTCCTACTACTTCCTTCAGTATCCTCATCTTCGCTTCAAGTCTAGCATTCATAATACGAGCTCATTCTGCGAGTTTTGCTTCGACGAATGGTATATCACTGAGAAGTTCACTACGAGTATTTCTATACTCTGCCAAGTATCTCTGTAGTATATCAAGAAGTGCGAGTTTTGCATGTCCATACCCAAATTCAATATTCGGGGTACGGTACTTTTCTCATATAGCTGCAATCTCCTCAGGAGTTCCAAATATCTTTATAAGAGAGAATACATTACACGTATCTGGATTCTTCACATCATCCACTCAGAGTGAATCCGTAACAATAGACATAACTCGTTTTTTCATTGTTTTCTCATCATCAAATACTCCGATAAAATTATCATAGCTCTTACTCATCTTACGACCATCGATACCAGGGAGTGTTTCTACTTCTTTTTTTACAATTGCCTCAGGCTCGATAAATACTTGTTGTCAGTATGTCTTATTGAATGCTCGTGCAATATCGCGAGTCATCTCGAGATGCTGTATCTGATCCTTCCCAACTGGCACTGCTTCGATATCATATCCGATGATATCTGCTGCCATAAGGATAGGATAATTAAAAACTCACATGTTTATATCAGAGTTTTTAGCCTCAGCATCTTTATAGCTATGCGCCCGAAGCATAAGTGAATACGGTGTTACATTCGTTAGAACCCACATGAGTTTCGTAATATCTGCGATATCAGACTGACGAAAGATAGTAATCGGAGTATTTTTCCCAAAGATTGAAAGATACTCGATAGCAAGTTCAAGTGATTGTGTACGGAGTTTTTCTCCATCCTTTACACTCGTGAGCGCATGAAGATCAGCAATGAATATCGCTGCATCATTCCCTTCTGCGAGTTGCTTAAATGGCAATACGGCTCAAAGGAGATTTCAGAGATGCATCGAGGAACCCGTTGGCTTTACGCCAGTAATAATTTTTTTAGACATAATGGTATATTTAATAATTTTAATATAAGAAAAAATAAGAGAAAGGCAATACAAAGCACTTTAGTCTCGATAATAACAACGTGCCCGTTCAAGAAATTCCGTTTCCCCTCAGACCATCTTAGGAGCAAGGTATTGTTTTCCTTCTTCCAGGTAGAGTGGTGGAAATGGAATTTGCTCAAATCCATTCTTCTCAAAAATCGGATACATACGTGGATTTACCGTGGCACTAATAATCGATTGGGAAGTATTTCCATAGTGATGAATAAGTCATCTTACAAGCATATGACCGATAGAATTCCCAAAGTTCTGAGAACGAACAACAACGGATCCTATCTCTTGAGATCATAGAAACTCTGGTATACTGGTTGGATAGATACTCGCCTGTCAGACAACGACATTATCCAAGAGAGCGATTACACTCGATGAGAATTTTTGTAGCATCTCATCAAATGTATGAGGTATAACGGTTGGATCATGTTCAAATGCATCTCTTAAGAGATGCGATGAGGCTTTTGCATACATAGATGCATCAAAATATAATGATGCCGGAATAAAAGTGATTGGTTTCATAAAAATAAGGTATGAGAAATAAAAAAACGTTTACCGAGAAAATCCTCTCTCAGTAAACGTTCGATTGCAGACATGCTACAATAACCGCCAAGAAAGAGGAATTATAGCTGTCCACCAAGTAAGAAAAAGAGTGCAAATCATACAAAAAATATTATGCGGATATAATCTCAACAAATCACTCAACACCTTTTTGATTTCTATCACGAGCAAACAGGATTGATCCAGTATTTTCAGCATAGACGGGTATAAAATCATCATATCATATAAGCTGCCCTGCGATAATATCCTCAAAATCTGAAAATATTTTTACAACCCGAAACGTATCTGTTTGTGTCTTATATGCAGTTTTTGCTCGATATGTTCGGATCTCTTCTTTTGGAAAGTCAGATGGAAAAATACTTATATCATCAAGCATATCATAGTATGAAAGGAATTGTTTTACGCTTTCAAGTCATTTAAGAAAAGCATCAGAATCCTTGTGATATCAGCATTCCACACAGATTCCAACCTTTCCATTACGGAACATGTAACCATCTGTTCAACCTGGTTCCATCTCAGAAAAACCATAACACCTTCGTGAAAAAGGAAATCATTCAATAATCGAATTACATGCCTCCTCTGTAATAATGAGCGCAGGACTTCCAAATGAGGGACTTGAGTGAAGATCGAGACATCAGATAGATTGATCGAGGTATTTCATTATCTCTCGTGAACGGAGGTATTCATAGGAATTCATTTCAAATTCATTCATCGTTGCATCATCCCGAAACATTCGATTCAGATTACAGTCAATCTGACGTGCATTAGTATCTATCGCACGAAGGTTTCCATACATCAGAAACACCTTTCATCGTTTGATATTCAATTTTTGGGAGAGTATATCGAGTGTCTGAACTCAGCAGACTTCATTTCCATGAATTCATCACAATATTGTAAGTACTGGTCAGGGTATTCATGAATCAATGATAATTGGGGTAATTGGTTTCATAAAAAATGATTATTAATAGTTATTTCGGGAAAAGAGCACGCGTTGATCTTCATCATCATACGAGAAGACTTCGGTGTATCCGAGATTTTCACGGATAGAGTACATTGGAGAATTTCGACTGGTTCTCTGGATGATAGAATTTACTTTTTGAGCATTTGATCGTAAGTATTCTTCGTTAAGAACTACAAGCGATGTTCCGAGTCATTTCATTCGGTATGAAGGTGATATTCCTGTTTCTGATTGATAATAGATTTCTCACGAAGAGAGATCAATATCATTCTTCTCTAGATTTCTTATAAGAGCATCAAATGCTTCTGTTCTATCTCATAATCAGAGCTTATCAGCATTGATATTTTGAAGTGTATCACGCCATCCCCATGTAAATCAGGCAACATTTCATTCTTGAAGTAATAACAAACACTGTGAATAGGTCTTAGAAAGTACTTGTTCTACTGATTCTTGAATCTCAATATTCGAATAAAAGTCTTCGATGGCTCCAGAGCAATTCGGGCAAACCCCTGGTGCATCTTCAAAAGTAGCCTTAAATCAGCACAGAGATGAACACTTTACTCATTCCCGCCATGCCGATGAATTAAATACATCCTTGTAGACACGTGCAATTCCTGAGATATAGTTCTCCATATTTTGAGAAGTAACAGAAACGATTTCAAAACCTTTTTGGTTCAATGTTGAGAGTGTATTTTTCATAAAAAAAGTGAGATTAAAAATAAAAAAACTGCCACGGAAGGAGGCAGATTTAGAAAAAGACATATAAAATATGTACATGGAAAAAACTGCCAATGCGATACATAATGGTGCCAGATATTTTGCCAAGTATTTTTTCTTTTGAAGGAGATATACATAAAATTGATAATTAAAAAAATCCCCCGTAAAGCAGAGAATGCCTCACGGGGAAAGTCGATTTATACTGGTTTTTTTACCTACGACAAAATTCCACACCGTGAGGGAGTGGTATAATGCCAAGATGTAGTAAAAATGTATGTGTTCATGAAAATATGGTAGCAGAATTTTTATTAAAAGCAAATAACTTTTCTGAATTCCCTAAATAAATATGTATATTGAGAAATTAATTCAATGAAAATATCACACTTCTATAACCAAGCATTTCCCATTTTCTCATCCATTCAGATGTAGGATAAATATGTCGACCAGTATCTGTATCCCATACGATAATGTGGCTTGGGGTCTTTATATTTCCGATATATCACAGAAGTACAAAAGCATGTTCTCATATAATTCAATTCACTTTTTTTCCAGTTTTTGTAATCCATGAAAGTGATCTATCTTCTCACCAAGTAGCACATGTATTACGGGCAGAAATTCCATATGTTTTAATAAGTGAATCATTCACATCAAGCACTACTCCATCCTCATATCTCGGATCTGTACACCAATCCGCCCAAAGAGTAACTCGCTTTCATTTTTTTAATGATTCCAAAAGTGTAGTAAGATGCTTTTTTGGACTCAATTGACTTGAGTGAGATGTTCTATTTATAATTTCGACATGATATCATAATTTCTTGGCGGTTTTTGCAATTGGTCATTCATACACTCCATATCCAGTAAACTTTCTTTGAGAACCATAAATATCTCAAACAAATCAAATATCCGGATCTCACCACTTACCATCCGTTAAATATAAGAAAGATGAATCAAAAGGGAGAAGTTGAATAAAATCATCTTCTGTTATTTTTGATCCAATAGACCGAAGATTAATAACAGATGCCTTGATTTCACAAGATAATTGATATTTTTGGAGTCTCAACACCATGCCAGAAGTTATATCATACGTAATTTTTGGAAATTTTTTCTTTTGTATTCATGGAAGTATTTCATTGATTGTTTGAAAAAGATATTTTCGAACAGGAAAAATACCATCTCGAATAGATTGATCAATATCTAACGCTAATAAAACATCCATATCAACCATCTTGGTGAATATCTTATCAATTTTTTCTTGATTTGATAGAGTTTGAATTGAGCTAAGAAATGTGTTTAAATCCATCATGGAAGAAATGGGGTACAGCGTTTTTCATTTACTCGGAACAAAACACCCACCATCCATACATTGAATACTTGCATAGGAAATATCTATACATGCAAATAATCAAAATGAGAGTATAAGTGAGAATAAACCGCCTATTTTCATGCTTTTTTCTTAGCTGTAGGAGTTTTCTTTTTTGGTTTTGAATCAGAAGTTTCAGGTTTTTTTACCTTTCAAAAAGCTTGAGGATTACTCTCTAAAATCATTGCCTTTACCTCTTCGAGAGTAAGAGCTGAAATAGCATCTTCAGCAATCTTTTTTCCTTGCCTCTTAAGGGGAATACTTTCCTTTTTAAAACGTATAAATGGACCAAATCTCCCATTTTCTATAGCTATATCTTGATCTTCCCACCGTTGAATATATCGATTTGCCTCTTTTTTAATCTTTGCATCAATAAGTTTATTACAATCATCCTCGGTTAAATTATCAAAGTCATACGTACGATTCACATTTATATAAAGATTATTCCACTTAATAAATGGACCAAATCGCCCCTTTCATTTGGTAACTGGCTTATTATCATATTGAAAAATAGGTGCATCTGCCTGATTTTTTTCTTCTATAAGAATCTTTGCTCTTTCGAGATCAATAGCAAGAGGATCTTCACCTTTTGGTATCGAAACATAAGCCTCACCAAATTTAATATAAGGACCGAATCGTCACATACCTATAACTACAGGCTTATCAAATACCTCACCAAGATCTTTGGGTAAAGTAAATAAATCAAGAGCAATAGCAAGAGTGATAGTTTCGATTGACTGATTGGGCGGAAAATTGGTATATCGGGGCTTTCATTCTTCACCTACTTCATCTGGTGTACCAATCTGTACAACAGGACCAAATTTTGCCATACGTACCAATACTGTTTGCCCTGTTTTTGGATCCTTTCCAAGGATACGTTCTCCTGTTGCCCTATCAGCCGATCCAATTGTCTCCTCTATCGCAGCGTGAAATGGTTTATAGAATGCATCCAACATTTCTGTCCAGACAATTTCACCACGAGCAATTTCATCAAATTCCTCTTCTACTTTTGCGGTAAAATTATACTGCATAAATGATGAAAAATTCTTATCGAGAAAATCTGTTACCACAAGAGCAATATCTGTTGGTCGAAGTTTTTTCTCATCTCGTTCAATATATCAACGATCTATAATAGTTGATATAGTTGGCGCATAGGTAGAGGGACGTCCGATACTCTCTGACTCAAGCTTTTTTACAAGCGTTGCTTCCGTATAACGAGCTGGTGGTTGGGAAAATTTCTGAAGTCATTGATAATCATATGATTGTACAGAATCACCATTATTTAAAGCTGGAAGCTTCACAGCTCCATCTTCTTCGATTTCTTCATCAGTTCCTTCGATATATAGCTTCATGAATCCAGGAAACTTTATTACCTCGCCTTTTGCAATCCAAGTCTGATCAGAATGAGAAGCAGGATGAAAATGAAAAGTAGTAGTTTCTATAGTTGCCTCTTTCATCTGTGATGCTACGGTTCTTTCCCATATGAGCCTGTATAATTTCAACTTTAAACTATCCAATCATGAGGTTTCAGGGGTTTTATCTATATATGCGGGTCGAATAGCCTCATGAGCTTCTTGAGCATTTGCCTGCTTTGTTTTGAACCTTCTACCGGATGGAAGCGAATACTCCGCTCAAAAGTTATCAACGATAAATTGCTTTGCAGTATTGATTGCTAGATCGGAAAGATTTACACTATCCGTTCGCATGTAGGTAATATATCATTCTTGATAAA
>CAKZJF010000082.1 GCA_936941205.1 uncultured Candidatus Altimarinota bacterium
GGTAAATTGAAAAGAAAAAAAGTTTTCTTTTACCAATTTGAATATTGATGGGAAAATTTTACGACTTCCAATCTTCACACCATATCGAGAAGACAAGACGGCAGCAGAGAATGCAATAAATCTCGTTAATCAAGTAAGGAAAGTAAGTGATTTTATTCATACAACCCTTCAAGATGCTATTGTACGAAACTGTAAGACAGATTGGAATGATTTATGAAAAAGTTGTAAGTTTGTTTCTACAGGAAAATGACATGGGGAAAAAATCCATTTTGATACAACTACCTTCATGGATGAGGTGAATTGAAAAAGAGATAAAAAGATTATTGATAAACAAGAAATACTCGATTTATTTGGTATACCCTTGGATGCAAAAAATACAGAAAATATTGCATCTATGCGAAAGGATTTAACAAAATATGACAACCTCCCTATTGGCTCGGATGAACGCTTTGCAGGGGTTCTTTGAGAATTTATACAATCAAGACTAAACGATATTAAGGATAAATCTGCAAAAGATCACCCCCCACAAACATACACAAAACAATCAAAATAAGAGGACTTGTCCTCTTATTTTTTTTGTATATACTTCTTTCATGCAACTTACTAAGACTCTCCTTCATACAACAGATACGTATATCAAGAAACTCTTTGAGGTTGGAATTCATACAACCGACGATTTTCTCTGACTCTTTCCTCGAACCTATGAGGATAAAAGTGATGTAAATACTACTTTTTCTCATCTGAATATTCAAGAAAAACAAGTTGTTCAATGTAGTATTGAAATACTCACAGAAGAAAAAACAAGAAATAAAAAACTGCTTACCAAGGCAGTTCTCACTGATAGTCAATGATTTCATAGTGAGGCTGTTTGGTTTAATCGACGAATGATTGCAAATCAATTTCACAGTGGAGATGAAGTACTTATTTTTGGAAAGCCAAAATATGAATATGGAAAACTTTCATTTTCTTCTCCAGAAATAGAACATGTTCAGGAGAATAGGCGTGAAATACTTCCTGTATATTCTGATGTAAACTATATTCCAGGTACTTGGATTCGAGATAAAATGTCTTTTCTTCGGATATTTATTCGGGAACAGACTACAAGCCTTCCCCAAAATATTCAAACAAAGAAATGATTCCGTCCATACACGGAAAATATTGAAGCTCTTCACTTTCCAAAAGATATTGCAGACTTTACCCGGGCAACCGAAGAACTCTGATATGAAGAATTATTTCGATTTCAATATCAAGGCCTCAAGAAAAAATATGATCTTGAAGCAGCAAGTTCTGGAAACTCTCCTCAGATTCCATTGGATACTGACTTTATAAAATCAATTCTTGGGCATATTCCATATCCCCTCACGAATAAGCAAAAAATTGTTCTCTTTCAAATCCTCAAAGATATGGAACGGCCCCATGCAATGGCTCGTCTTCTTCAGTGAGATGTGGGGACTGGAAAAACAATTGTTGCAATGATAGCAGCAATACATGCTATCCGACAAAATGATATTCAAGTGGCCATCATGGCACCAACAGAAATTCTCGCACGACAACATTTTCTCTGAAATCTTGAGTTTCTTGAATGATTTAATATTAAGAGTGATCTCCTTGTTTGATCTCTTACCCCAAAACAAAAAAAAGAAGCCGTTGAACGTTTAAAATCAGGAGGAACCAATATCATCTTTGGAACTCATGCCCTTATTCAAGATCATGTACAATTCCATCGGCTCGGTTTTGTCGTAGTAGATGAACAACATCGATTTTGAGTAGAACAGAGAAAAGCACTAGAAGAATATTGCAGTCAAAGAAGTCCAGAAAATACGATTGGAATATTACCCCATCGACTCAATATGTCAGCTACTCCAATTCCACGAACTCTCGCATTAACCCTCTATTGAGATCAGGATATTAGCGTACTTGATGAATATCCTGTTGGAAGAAAACCGATTCATACACGAGTCATTCGAGAAGATCAAAGAAATGAAGTATATCGTTTCATAGAAGAAGAAGTTTCACAGTGAAGACAAGTGTATTGGATTTCCCCACTCGTGGAAGAATCGGAAAACCTCGATATAGCAAGCGCCGTCAATATGCAGGAAATTCTTATGTCTGTTTTTCCAGATAGAACCGTTGGCCTTATTCATGGAAAGATGAGTGGAAAAGAAAAAGATCGTATTATGCAAGATTTCTATAATAATACCATCCAGATACTCTCATCTACTTCTGTAGTAGAAGTATGAGTCAATAATCCAAATGCCACTATTATATGTATTGAGGCCTCTGAACGATTTTGACTTTCACAACTTCACCAGTTCCGTGGTCGAGTTGGTCGTTGAAATGATCAAAGTTACTGCTATTTATTTACTACAAAAGAATATAAAAATGATCGCCTAAAGGCTATGGAACAAACGACTGATGGTTTTGAACTCGCCGAAATTGACCTCGAACTTCGTGGTCCATGAGAAGTATATGGAGTTCGTCAATCATGAGTTCCAGATCTTCGCTTTGCAAGCCTCACTGATACCAATCTTATTTCTGAAATTCGAAATGATATTGAGGACTGGATCCGTTCAAAATAATACAATACCTCCTATTTTTCTATTTTATGGATATCACACAGTATCTGAGGGAACTTAAAAAAAACAGTCTTGAACGCAATATTCCAAATATTACCGAGAATAATGCTCGTTTTATTACTGACCGTATTCAAAAACAGTCTCCTTCACATATTCTAGAAATCGGGACAGCCAATGGATACTCAACACTTTGTTTTGCTCAAATACTAAGACAAATATGAAAATGAGATATTACAACGATTGAGCACACGCCTGATATGCAGAATGAAGCATGCGAACATTTTCATGCATGCTGAGTTGAGTCTTTCATTACTCCACTTCTTTGAGATGCTCTGACACTGATTCCAACACTTCCAGATACCTATTTTGATTTTGTATTTATCGATGCAATGAAAAAATCCTACCTCGATTATTATCTTCTCATCCAACCAAAACTCGTTTCTCCTGCAATGATTATCGTAGATGATGTAAAAAAGTTTCGTTATAAAATGGAAAATTTTTATAACTACCTTTCAGAGAAAAAAATAGAATACACTCTTTATGAGGTTGATGATGATGATGCAACTATGATAATTCTTTTGTAGATATTTTGAATATTTGACATATATAGTTATATAGTTTATAATAATATATATGTCACAAAATACACTCGAACAAACATCCAGTTCCGAGACTATAGGACTCCTTGCACGTATGGGATTTAATGTTCATTTTCTTCAAAAATTAGCACACCCAGAATCTATTCAAGAAAGAACAAGTAGTGGAACCCTTCTCTATCGATATAGAATGAATGGTCATTTTTCATTCGATCCCATGAAAGATAAAAAACTTCAAAAGTTTACTGATTGGCTCCATGGAAAAAGACATCTTCTTACCGGAAATTTTTCAAGTCCAAATGCTTTTTGGAACTATCATTTTACCCAATGAAAAAATGAAAATATTCCTGAGGAAATTGAACAAATGGAAATAGCATTCTATGATGCCCGATCAATAGAAGACATTATTCATATTCTCGAAAGAAGTACTCTTCCTATTCTCGCTCCCAATAAAAAGGAAATTTATCCAAGAGAAGTTCTCATAGAGAATCTTCAAAAAATTAAGTCTTGGCATCGGAAATGGATAGAATATCATGAGAAAGTGTCGAGTTGAAGTGTTATGCTAGAACTTCAAGAACGGGTAAAAAAACTCTTATCCACGGGTGATACTATTTCTCATGGAATTTGAGGAGAGAAAGATTCTATCAGGAAAAAACTTGAGTTGATGCAACAACAATCCAAGGAAATATTGCGCCATGCAACCAGATCACATGATATACGATCTCATGTCATCCGCATACTTTCCTGATATGATTCAAAGAAGAAAGTTCCCTATCCAGTTGTATTTACAGAAGAAGAAATGAACACAGTATATAAACTCTATAGCATCCTATAAAAAATGAATCATTCCCGTTGCAATACGATAGAAAACATATATACTTTCTATCGTATTTTTTCATACAATTCTTGTTTTACTCATTTATTTATATTGAATTATGGCAACTCTTATTTCTACTGATGCGGATTTTACAAATAATATTTCTACTGGACTTACTCTCGTTGATTTTTGGGCTGAGTGGTGTGGTCCTTGCCAGATGATGCTTCCAAGACTTGAAGAACTTTCCTCAAAGGTTGATGGAAAAGCAAAAGTTATGAAACATAATGTTGATACTGATCCTCAAGTTCCAACACAATTCCGTGTTATGAGCATTCCAACTATTATCCTCTTTAAAGATGGACAACCAGTTGAAAAATTTGTAGGAGTACAAGATGTTACTACATTAACTCAAGCTATTGAAAAGCATATATAAGCATTTTTTTAATTAAACAAAAAATACCTCCCAAATTTTGGGAGGTATTTTTTACAGAATTATTCTACTACTGAATTACTACCTTTGAAACATTATATTGTCCAAGGAAGCGAGAAAGAAGTGGTGGAGGGTTTCGAAGAGCTCGACTTGAATAATTGAGAATGATACCAGTAGTAACTGTATCATATCCAACATTCGCTCGGATATACGTATGACACGCAATGAGATGAGTAGCATTTCCATAGAGTGTACCATATATCTTAAGAATATTTTGAGTACTATTGGTTACACATTTTCCAGCAGCGTCAAGAAGACCATTCGTGGTTAATACTCGTCCATTTTGTCCGACACTATCGGGAAGTGCTACAAATATCCCTGCAATACTGGTTACATCTTCTTTAATAATAATATTTCCATTACGGACAATGAATGACCAACTTGAATTTACATTATTAAGAATATTTGCGTTGATATAGAGGTTTCCATTTTCGACAATCACTGTTTTTACTCATGAAAGTGTAAGATTTGTATTGATAGAAAGATTTCCATTTCGAATTGCATACACATCATTATAGTCAGAAAGTGAGAGTCACTGTGTATCAAAATCAGCAAGTGAATTAATTGCGTAACTTCCTACTTTTGCCCGTTGTGTAATAATATTCAGTTCAGCCGTTGAGCCCCCTGTATACACCGTAGTTGTTGTAGTAGTAGATGAGGTTGAGAGATTCGTAGTAGTAGTTCCTACCGCAGTTGTAGAAGTAAAATTTCCACTACTAACACTATCGAGGAATCATCCAACTATCTCAGTGGCACTTGCAAAAGTTACTCTACGAAGATATACATTTCCGGCAGAACTTGAAACCATATTTTTTGAAACACGAACCTGAATAGGAATACGTATAGCTTCAAGTTTTACTTCCACTCCACCATTTGCATAATCAGAAGTCAAAGAGTTTCCGATGAAAGTTGTCAATTGTGATCCAGTATAAAGAAGAACATCATTTACTCCGCGAGCAGTTCCAGTAAATATATGAGTTCCAAGATGATCAGCCCATTGATATTTTACATATTCTCCTCGTCCAATTACAACATCAGATGGAAGATAATAACAGTTCGAATCAGAAGGCCCTGACACGACTGAGTAGTTTGTTGTATAAATACATACTCGAGCTCATGAAAGACTTACAGGAATATCATATTTTGTCTGAAGATGAAATATCAGACTATCTGCATTGGTAAATACTCGACTATTTTCTCCAATAACAACTTGATATCGTGTTGCATCGCAACGAAGAAGGTTTTCTGGAGGAAGATATGATACTGTTTGAGCAGTAATTGGATGAATAACAGAAAGAGACGAAGCATTATTTACTGTATTGCAATCAAAATCATGAAGAAGTGTGTTCGTTGTAAAAGCAATACTACGAGAAAGCCCTGGCATATAAATATAAGTACTTGTGATTGGATCTTCACCTGGAATAGTAACTGGTGAGACCTTACAAGTTGAACTACATCCAATACGATCAGAATTCGGACCAAGATCACACTGTTCATCATCAACTGTATTGGCAATTCCATCAACTCCATTTACTTCGAGAATACCATTTCCACAATATCATGATGATCACCCAGTTGGACAAAGATTTCGATTATTGTAACAGGAATCATACGTTGTATGAGTACACGGAACTCCGTTATTGGCAGTTTGACAAGCATTAGCATCTATAAAAGAAGCACATATTCGATTCGAGTTATTCATACATGTGTAATACAAGCCACTACTTGATCCAGAGGTAGTAATAGTAGTAGCACAAGCACCGACAGGAGCTTGTCCATCAAGTATAGAACCAGTAAGCACTACTCCATTTGAATCTTGAATTGCACAAGAAGGAGAAAATGTGGTATTTGCAGTAGAGTAGGTACAAACGCGACTATTGGTTGAACCATATGTACCAGACGTATCACCTTCATAACAACGAATTCGATATTGGTATGTAAGAGACCCTGAAAGATTTGCACCATTACAAGTAAGGGTAGCAGTAAGTGGAGATCCGCCAGATCGAGCGGTTGAATCAAGTGAACCACAAACTGGACCAAGTTCTACACGAATAACAGCTGGATCAGTATTATTTATAGGATTTACATCACCTGTATTTGAAATAGTAGCAACATTTGCATATGTCCCAGCTGGAATAGTTCAAGATGTTCGTGCATATACAATTACATCTGGAAATAATTGACCAGCACTGAGTACTCCAGAATGAGTACAGCGAAATGAACGATTTCCGTTATCTCCAGAGGTACAAGTCCACGTAGAAGATTGAATAGCACCAGAGATAACTACATTATTTGGAAGCGTATCCTCAAGTGTCGTTACTCCAGAGCTTGCTATCGGTCCAAGGTTCGATACTGAATAGGTATATACAAGATTTCCAGACTGACTTACAATAAGCGCATCTTGTTCATCATTTCCGATATGACCTGTATTTCTATCGCGCAGTGTTCCATCTGTGAGCGTTCGTCCCACTCGTTTCTTCAACATAAGATCAAATGTGTTTCCTGGAGTAATTACAACATCAACCGGGTTACAGTTATTTACCTTATAAAGTCCGAGAATAGGGTTTAAGGTTGCAAGTTCATTTGGATCATTTGGATTCGAAAGACAAACTACATTTCTATAGACACCTGGAATACCCACAAGTGTTGCCTGAGCGGTAATTGTTGGGAATCGTTGCCCCATAGCAATACTATCACTTCGATTACATGAAAATCCAGTATTCGTATTCGTACATGTCCATCCACTTCCAGAAACAGAAGTCAGAGTAATTCCAGATGAAAAATCCGTATCTGTAATGGTAGTTGTACCAGTAACAGCGAGAAGTCCAAGATTTTCAACTATAAATGTATAGGTAAGTGCATTTCCTGATTGAGCACCAATACCCTCATCATCTCCGTTTACATATTTATGAATCATGAGATCAAATCCATTTGGATTTGGAGGATTCACGGCTGCACTATCAGTATTATTTGGAAGATAGTTATCATAAATATTACTTACTGTTGCACTATTTATAATACCATTCGGTTGAAATACTGCATTGGTTGCACGAACTGGAACAGTAATTACTGGAAAAAGTTGATTTGATGCAATCACAGCTGAAGTTGTACAAGTAAAACTCGTAGATCCACTACTTCCAGTACATGTCCATCCATTTCCTGATGGAGTATCACGAAGCGTTATATATGTTGGAAGAGTATCAGTTACGGTCGTTATACCACTACTAGAATCTGTAATACCAGTTCAGGCAATGATCACACCATTATTCTGTACGATTATATTATAATTGAAATCTTCATTGTTCGTAATAGGAGCAAATACATCATCCCCTTTTACATATTTCTTAATGGCAAGATCATATGCTGGAGTTACTACAACAACAGCAGGATCACACTTATTTGTAACCGGATTATAATTCGGATCTCCTGGGTTACAATCATTTGGTACAGTTGTACAATCGAGAGTTGCTCCGGTAAGTTCACATACCGCTGCCACATTTTTTACAGCAGTACCAACTGGAGTAGTATGTGCAAGATATACTGGAACCGTAATATATGGGAGAGTAGCTCCGGAAGCTATCGAACCAGTATATATACAAGTAAATCCTGTATTTCCTGATGTTGTACATGACCACCCTGTCGCACTAATTGAACCACTAATTGTTACATTGGCCGGAAGTGTATCTGTAACTTTGGCGCCAGATGCAATAGTAGCACCCGAATTGGCAACTACAATAATATAATTAAAGAGTGATCCTCTTGGAAGATTCAATGCAGAAGAAACTACTTGAGCATCAGAATTTAAAGTTGATCCAGTAGAAGCATATTTTTTTACAGAGAGTCCCCCTGTCTGAGTAGTTGATCCAGTTTGATATCGTGCAGTACAATTCACAGAACCACTTCATACACATTGCCATGCATAGTTAGAAATATTTCCAACCACATTCGTAGTAAATCCAGAAACAGCTCCCGTTCCACAATATCCCTGAGTAATTGGAGTCGAGAGGGTTCCAGAGTAGACAGTACTGCATGCTGGAGTTGTAGTAGATGTTCCAGTTTGATATCGTGCAGTACAATTCACAGGAGTAGTACCTGCAGAACCATTACATTGCCATGCATAATTTGATACATTCCCTACAACATTAGTAGCAAATGCAGAAACAGTTCCAGTTCCACAATATCCCTGAGTAATAGGAGCTATAAGTGTACCAGAATAGACAGTACTACATACTGGAGTTACAGTTGTTGTTGCAGTCGTACATGTAGTACTACAAGCATTCCCTGCTGTACCATTTGCAGCTCCATTATCACACGTTTCACCATTGGTAACATCAGTTGTACCATCTCAACAAAAGGCTGGATAATAAGCAATACACTCTTTATGTGTAATTTCTGAAGAACCTCATACTTCCCAATATTTAATAGTATATGCTAACTCAAAAATAGGAGTATTTCTTCCAGCAGTACGAATGGCTGGTGAGATACTCGAGAATCCTACACTATAACTAGGATCAAGTAATAAGAGTGTTCGACTTTCATTGGAAGCAAACTTAAGATATGGTCCATATGTTGGATCTGTATATGCAGTTCATTGCCAGAATGCAGTCTTTGTACCATACTCCAATATTTCTGTAGGATATGGAGTACTAAAAGAAACCGGTGTTGAGTTATCATTCAGATAAATCTCATCAGGATTGGAACCTGCATGCCAGATATCTCAAAACGCACTTCTAGCAGTACCCAAATATAAATTTGAATCACTGTAGAAACACTGATTACAACTATTGGCAGTTTGAGCTGATGAACAAGTAGTAGATACAGTGGCTGCATAGAGTGAGTTACTGAATCAATACAATGTTAACACACTGAGAGAAAAGGATAGAATTTTGCGCATATAAGACAAAATGAATAAAAAAATTACTTGCGGATTTCTGAAGGATTTAATCCAGATTGGATTTTGAGTTGTTCTTGTGAAGTTGTATAAGCTCCAGTTGATGGTTGCATGCTAGTGAAATCAACGGTCACAGAATCTTTTTCAATAATCTCTTTGTTTGAAGAACAAGATGTCAAAGTGCATCATAGAATGATACAGAAAAGGAAAGGTTTCATAATATGAAATAATTAATTAGGGTTTTGGAGGTCGAGATCAGGTTTGATTACCACCATTTGTTGTTTGTGTAGTGCTAGTTGAAATAGGTCAAGCAGGTGCTGGCGTTTGGCTTGCTGGAATAACTACAGTAGTACTACCATCCATTGGAGTGGAAGTTGAATCCCCATCCATTGGAGTGGAAGTTGAAGGAGTTGGATTATTGTTATCTCTAGGAGTTGCTTCATATCAAACAGCAACAGAGAATCAAGTTCATTTTTCTCATGTAGATACCTCAAATCATTCCGTCTCACTTACTCAAGCAATATTTCCTGCATTTTCTATTTTGAGCTCCTTACCTCGATATAAGAGAGAACCAAGATCAATGGCAAACGAAGGAAAATTCAAACATTCTCCGAATGCACATTTATAGAACAAAGCCGAAGATGTAATCTCCTTTCCTGAAAATGTACCCTTTCCAGTAGTAAGAAGTGTTTTAATATCTTGCTCTGGGATAGATGTTGTGTTATCCCCTGTAATACTCTGGATACTTTTTTCTATTGAAACATAAATCTGCTTCATATATCCTTCTTGAGTTTTTTGCATGAGAGCGAGTATATCTCATCTTTTATTCACATTACCTTCTTCCGCAATAAGTGGTCATTTTTTTGCATCAAATGCTATGTTCATTTGTCATTTTGGCATCATACTAAAACCATGTGCTTTCTCTCCTCATTTCCATCCTGCAACTGCACCGATGAGGTTCTTAATATTAACATTTTTATCACCAACCTTCACAGTATTGTATTCAGCATAGTACTTATCAGAATCTTTTCCCTGAAATACCGTATCAAAATCTGCTAAATCTACACCATTTGCTTTCGCAAGAGCCTGAAGCGTCTTACTATTCTTTCGCTCATTAAACTGTTTCTCGATTCATTTCTGAGCAGTAAATAACATTTTATCATTCTCTATTTTTACATCTCTACTATTTGAATAATCCGTCATGAGACCAGTTCGGAGTTTATGCATAGCAGCATATCTTACTGATACAGAATTTTTTGCATCTCATTTCTTCGGAAAGAAGAATGCATACATTGCTTGAATATCTTTATTTCTTATACTTGAACGAAGCAGGCTCTTCAATTTAGGTTCAGTAGCAGCAAGGAAGGTCTCTAGATTACTAATATCAGCATTTTTATAAGCTGTAAGAAAATCAGTGAGCCCTGATTTATTTGCAAAAAATAATCTTGATAACGCTATTCGGGCACTGGGAGTTTGCATTACTTTCTCAAATTCTGCTGCACTCACCACAGAAAGTTCAGGCTCTTTGTTTTCCTCTTTTCAGTCTACTGATGTGGTTTGTAATTCACCCTTATCAATAAATTCCACGATCAATCCTCAGCCTCATTTTGTATTTGGCTTAATCCTCATATCAACCGAATGATTTTTAATGGTTATTTTACCATCATCTCAAACTGCATATGAACCATCAAGACTTTTTGGAAAGACAAGTGATAATTCTTTTTGAGCATCTCATCTCTTAGGAAATTCAATAGTAACTTCTTTTTGAGTTGCATCTGGATTAACGGTAATCTTTGGCTTATTATATCATGCGCTTGAAAGTAGTTCATTTGTTCCATTTTCATCCATTGTTACTACTTGATTCACTTTCTTAAAACCAACCTGAAAATCTGATTTCTCAAATCGAACTCATGGAAGAATATAAGCAATTCCAGCAAGTTGACCAAAGTTCAGTCCAATCTGTGACATTACCCAACCGGTATCATTCTTCTCTCTCTGGAGAATCATAACTTCATTCTCAATAATCTTAGTCAGTGCCGTTTGAATCATAAGATATCTTGATTCTAAACTTGTAGCCTGCTCATATCAATTCGATACAAGGAACTGTCTTAGATCTGACGCCATACGAATTCCCATCATTTTATTAGAAACAATTGGAGGTTTTGTATTTACAAGATTAATATCCTCAACTTTTGTAATATTTGATAACTGTCGAATTGCATCTCTCGATTTTTCAATATCTGATTGGAGATTTTCCTGTGCATCTCGACCTTGTCAGAGTCTCATTCCAGCAAAGATATTCATCCCAACTGGAGTAGCGGTAATGGATCCAAGAAAATCATTCATACGTCCGTGCATACCAAAGAATGGTAATAATTGCCCCGAATAAGCTAATCCATAATGAACACCAAGTTCTGAATTTTCAGAACGAAATATTTCTTTTGTACAAGCAATAGCAATAAGTGCCCCAAATTTTCCTCCAAATTCCATAGATCCACTTATACCAACAGTTACAGTATCAGCAAACCAATTATTGAGCTCCTTTGTAATACCAACACCACCTCCGATACGATTATTTGTAAGAAGCGTTGCCCATTCAAGTGAGAGAGATTCGAGTTTAGCAGGATTTGATAATTCTTTCGAAAGAATATCAATCTTGTCTAGTACACTCTTCTTCTGGTCTATAGAAAGTTTTGGATCTTCTCCAATTATAGCTTTCTGTTTATTTATAGCTGACTCTGCTCCTGTTTGAATTTGTTTTTGCACTTCAGGTTTTTTTAACTCATCAACAATACGATTGGAATTTTCTGCATTGATTCCAATATCTACCTTTCCAGATTGAAAAAATCCAACCTTATCAGGTGATTTTGCTATATAATTCAATCATCGAATATAAGCAGAACGAATCTCAGGTTTTTTCTGCATTTCAGAGAATATTTCATTTCCAGAAGATCATGTAAGTTTCTCACCTCCGATTTCAACGAGTTTTCTTACTCGTTCAGATATTTTCTGATCATCCATTTTAGAAAAATATGTTTCAAGCTCTTTTGGAGCATAGAGTGTCATGAAAGAACGATCATCAGATAATAAATTTGCTGATTTTTTATCCTTAAAATCAACTACATGTTTTACCCCCTCACGGTACGTGGAAAGATAATTAATAAATACAGAGCGAGAAAATGTATCTGGAGTAGTTTGTCTATCTTTTGCGAGAAGCCAATCCTGTGTGGTTTGTCCAGCCTTATAAAAAGATTGGAGTTCTACGAATAAAGGATCAAGATTTTGCCTATTCTTCTCATAGATTTTCTTAAATTCACGAACGGTTGCACGTTCTCCAAGTCCAAGTTTTCCATTGGAACGATATCACTCAAAAGTATCTAAAGAAAAAGCACCTGTTTCTACAAGTTTTCCTGAAATACAAAATTCAATAAGAGCAGCAATATTTGCATCTCAAAGACTGAGAGGATTATTTTTTGTTCATTCAGAACGAAAAACATCCTGTGTAGATGTTGCTGTAAACAATTCAAGGAGAGCTACTACTCCTGGATTATCCTTTATAGACTTAAGTCATTCGAGGAGAGCTTTTGCTTGAAGGGGATTATTATCACTATCTTTTGCCATTTCACGAAAATCAGCCCTATCTGCAATGGAACGGCTTAAGTTTTGACGAGCAGTATCAGCAGTATCTTTAACTCAATCAGTCTGAGTATTATTTCAAGATTCAAGAGAAGTATATTTCTCTTGAAAAGATGTTCTTAATTGAATAAGCTTTAGTTTTTCTTCCTCGGTAAAAGTACTATCTCTTGAATCAATGGCTGAAGTAAGTTCATTTAAAATCTTATTTTTTATAGCCATATTTTTTATAGCGACTTGATTAATCTCCTTATCAAGGACATCCATAAGTGCTAATCTTGCCTGTAGATTCTCTTGTTTATTAATATCCTCCAATAATTTTTTTATACCTAAATCAGACGTTTGAGCCTCAGGTGGTTTATTTGCATCTGCTCAAGAATAAAATGCAGATATGTTTATATTACCAGTGGTACGAATTGTATACATACAAAACAGATTAAAAATTTATTTCTAGATTATGCTATCATATTTCCCTATCTTTTGCAAATAAACAAGATATTTGTAGGAAATGAATAAAATATAAACAATATTACATTAATATTTAATAATGTCAATATATCAGATATTCAATTCGCAGAAAAATCACATTAATAAAAAATCCCTTAGATATCTAAGGGATTTTTTAAGATTATTCTATAGAACTATGCTCGACGACGAAGAGAGAACATAAGACCAAATGAAATGAAGAATGCAGCAGCTATAAGAAGGAGAGATTCTGGACCTGTCTTAGTCTTTGTCATATCTTTTGGATTTGGCTTTACAGTAACACCAGATGCTGTTCCTGTTGGTTTTGGAGTCGGAGTTACTGGGGAAACTGATCCAGTATTTGCTGGAGGAGTAGCAGTTTTTCCATCAAGACGGTACGCTACACATTCATAATGAGTTTTCTTAGGACCTTCAGCACCAGCAGTTACCTCATGGTATGCAACTGGAAAACGAACCATACCTACGTAGTCTCCGTTGTTTTTTGTGGAAGATTCAAGAGTGTATCCAGCACCAAGTACTGATTCTGTAACCTTAACTTTTTGACCAGGCTGTACAAAGTATACTTTTCGACTTGGATTGGTTCAACCACTATCTGTTACGAAAAGAATTTCCTGAGATACACGCCATTCTGCTCCAGATGTATTCCATCGAGTTGCAGCATCAGCAAGATTAATAAGCTGAATACCCGCTACTGATTCTTTATGTTCATCTTCGTAGATAACGTATTGCATAGTTCCAGAAGCAACATTTGCAAACATATCATACATATTCCCACCTCCAACACGTTCTTTTTCTTTTACTCATTTTCCATCAAAACATTGATTACATTGATTTGCAGAAAAGAAAGGTTGTGTAGTACAGCTTACTTCTTGATAGTCTGATATAGCCGCATAAAGAGGCGCAGTAGAAATCATACATACTGCAGATGCGAGAAGAACGCGAGTTGAAATCATGTGCAAAAATGGTGAAAATGTAAAAATAATGTGAAAAAACTTCCTCCGCATTCTATTGCAAGAATGGTTTTTGTCAAAAAAAAACCTTGTATAAACGGATGAAATGTATACAATATTTGTACATTTATATTATAATTAAGTTTTACGGTATGTTATCAAATGTACAAGTAGACCTTCACAAAGCGAAGGATCACCTATTGACAGAGCTTGCAAAGCTTCAAGTATGACGTGCAAATCCTGCAATTGTTGAAGGAATCATGGTAATGGCTTATGGAAGCCTTCAACCATTACGTAATACTGCTGCGGTAGGAATTCTTGATTCTCAAACCCTTTCTATCCAACCTTGGGATAAATCTATCATTCGTGATATTGATAAGGCTATTACTGATGCAAATCTTGGATTGAATCCACAGAATAATGGAGAATCTATTATGATTAAAATTCCAACTCCTACAGAAGAACGTCGCCGTGAACTTGTGAAGATTGCAGGAAAGATAGCCGAAGAAGGAAAAGTTGCAATTCGAAATATTCGACAAGAATATAAAAAACATATCGATACAGCGAAAAGTAATAAAGAAATCAGTGATGACATCGCAAAATGATATGAAACCGAACTGCAGAAATATATAGATGATGCTATTAAATGAGTTGACACTGACCTAAAGCATAAAGAAGAAGAAATTATGAAAGTGTAGTACTCACTACCATCCTCCATATTCTGGGGGATTTTTCTTGCATTGAACGAAAAATAGACATAATTATAGAACATCAATCCGCTCCCCATATTCCATTCAATATTATGCATGCATATACCCTCTGATACACCAATAATCCAGTAATAGAAAAATATACTTTCCACTATGAATCAATTCTTCGTGAAAAGATACAAAAGCTTAACACTGATGGAATAATTTCAAGTGAATTCCTCTCACTTCCGAGTGAATTTTTATTAATACCTGATATTTCCAGTAATTTTGATTCATTTGATGCAAAAGTTCTCCCATTCTTATGAAATGAATGGGAGAACTATAAAAAAAGCTGACTTGATTGAATGGAATCTACAAAAGGAAAAAGGATACCATGAACTCAAATACTCCTTACTCCCCATGATTGGAATCCAGATAGATATCTAGAAGCTCATCCAGATCGTATAAACTCATGAAATACCCTTGATTTTTGATGAAAAAGTGATAGCGAATGGTTCCAACTTTTTGAAAAAAGCTTTGCAATCCTTACCGCTATATCACCTGGATTTACGGATGAACTCAGTAACATGATACGAAAAATAATTCCAATGGGGATAAGTCATGGAACACATAATTCAGCATCGTATTCTCGATGTATCGGGCATATATATATGAGTTACCCATCTGGCATGCAATATAGTGAACTTGCACTCCTTGAGGCCATTATTCATGAATCAAACCACAATAAACTCAATCTCATTTTGCGATGTGAACTACTCCTGAATAATACATTTCATGAAATCTACTATTCCCCGTATCGCCCCGATCCTCGTCATATTCATGGAATCTACCTTTGACTTCATGCCATGGTTTGAGTATTCTCTATTTTCTTTGAAGCAGTAGAGCGATGACTTCTCATACTCGATGGAGGATGGATGGAAAAAAGTCTTGCTTATGTCATGAAGAATGCTCTTTCCATTCGCGTACTTGAACGGTATGGGCAGTTTACAAAGAAATGAGAAGAAATATTTTTGGAAATGAAAACTCTACACCAAGAAACTTCAAATCGCATTAAATACTTAGCCATCCCTGATGAATTTCGTCATCATGCAACCGAAAGAGTTCATGAACATTTTAAGAAAGCCTTACACGATGCTCCATTTATTCATTATTAATATGTTCTTGTGTCCCAGATATATAATAGTTCCCTTCATTCAACTGCACGAATTTTACTTTTTCGTGAAAAATACAACTCAAAGGAAAAATATTACATTCTCTCCGATGATGAGAAAGAACTTATAAATTGGGAAAAAATAAGTGCTTTTATTATTGGAAAGCAAGCCATAAGAATTCATACTCATACTGATTTATTTCTAGCAAATCAGAAAACAACTGGAATATATTTGGTGCATACTCATATATTTGAAGGCACCCATACACTTGACTATATATTTGGAAGAAATTCTTTTTTCATAGAACGTTGAAATTCTATAGCCCCTGAAATCATAGTAGAAAAACTCGTAGAACTTTGATATATTTTTAAGGATTTTCCTGAACAATCAGGTGAATATAAGCGTGAGGGTGATGTTATTCGTGTAATGGATCACTGGAATGAATACGAATATATTATTGAGTATTTTGATAGTGAAATCGATGATATTATTTCGATAGAGAAATCAACCGGAAAGAGAGAACATAAACAAAATATTTCTCTCATACGCAAAAATATTACCATCGACGAAAATCAAAAATCTATACTCAACAAAGAAATTCTCCAAACACTTATTGAGTCAAAAAATAATTACTGGTATATAGGATGAGATTTTCTTCCCTATAATGAAGCGCTCATAAATACATTTCCTCAAGAAAACACCTCTCTATTTCCAGGTCTTCCATCTGATGAATGAATCCGTTGCACCTATTTGTATCCTTCTATTGATACCATAGAATCCCTTAAAACACTGGTAGAAACCTACGCCTCAAACACGACAATTTATACAAAATATCCTCGAAGTTTTCATGAATTTCTTGAATATAATGGAATATCCTCTTGCCAAGTAAAAGAAACTTCCACTCAACATCTAGAAAGTTATCTCGATGAAAAAAATAAGAAACTCATACTTTGTGATGATATTCTTGGAAAGATATTCGTACGAAAAAGAACCAAAAAATCTCTTGCAAAAAATCTTGATCTCCTCCTTCATATTCAATCATGAGATTATGTCGTTCATAGGGATCATGGAATCGGTCGTTTTGAACAAATTATAAGTAAAGAATTGGCTGGAATAAAACGAGAATACATGGAACTATTATACCTTGATGGTGATAAAATCTTTGTACCACTTACTGAACTCTATAGATTAAGTAAATATGTAGGTGAAAATTCACCACTTCTTACGAATCTAAAATGAAAAGAATGGGAACGGCTCATGAAAAAAACAGATGAAGAGATTGAAAAGATTGCTGAAGAAATACTGGAAACGGGAGCAAAAAGAGCGATTGCAAAATGAACATCCTTCCCTGCTTTTCATGAACAAGAAAACACATTTCTTCATGCCTTTAAGTACATCCATACTCCCGATCAGATTGAAGCGATATGAGAGATATTTGCAGATATGGAATCAGATCAGCCTATGGACCGACTCCTTTCTGGTGATGTATGATTCTGAAAAACAGAAGTTGCCATGAATGCCATATATAAAGCGGTTCTTGCTGGAGCTCAGGTAGCAGTGATATCACCACTGCTTGTTCTTTCCGACGAACATGCAGAAACTTTTTCAGAGCGGATGGGTTGATTTGGTGTTCGGATTGCAAGTCTTACCCGAATGACGAGTAAATCAGAAGAAAAAGAAATACTCCGTGATCTTAAAAATGGAAAGATTGATGTCATCGTATGAACCCATCGACTCCTATCTGAAGATATAATTTTTCACCAACTCTGACTTCTCGTTATCGATGAAGAACATAAATTTGGTGTTTCACATAAGGAACGCTTCAAACAATTCAAGGCACATATTGATATATTATCACTTTCAGCTACTCCAATACCACGAAGCTTAAATCTCGCACTTTCCGGAATCAAGAAAACATCACTCCTTACTACTCCACCAAGAAATAAAAAACCCATTAGAACACTCGTCAGTCGATGGGAAGATTTTACCATCGAAAAAGCGATTAAAACAGAAATGGAACGAGGTGGACAAGTTATTATCCTTCATAATAGAATAGCAAGCCTTGATACCATCGAAAAGGAAATCAAAAATATACTTCATGATGCAAGTATCAAGATTATTACGACTCATGGAAGAATGAATGGAGATGAAATCGAAGAGAGAATTCATGATTTTAAGAAAGGAAAATATCATATTCTTCTCACTACAACCATTATTGAAAATGGTGTAAATTTTCTTTCTGCCAATACTATTATAATAAGCAATGCTGAAGAATTTTGACTTGCTCAACTCCACCAATTAAGATGACGAGTTTGACGAAAAGATGTAGAATGAATTTGTTATCTTTTATATAGAAAATACGAACTCGTAGGAGAGGAAAAAGAGAGAATTATTACTCTGGTGAATAATACACATCTTTGAGCTTGATTCGAGATTGCGATGCGAGATATGGAAATTCGTGGTGCTGGAGACATACTCTGAATCCGCCAATCTGGAAAATCAAAAGATGTAGGTCTCAGCCTATACTTTCAATTGTTAGAAGAGAAAATCAGCGAAATTAAAAATCAAAAAAATTATACACTCCCACCATGCAAGATTGAGCTGGATCTTTCATATTCGATAGAAAGTACGTATTTTGAAAATGAAATCGATAAGATTACTTTTTTTCGAGATATTGAATCCATCGAAACAATCGAGGATATCTATGGAGTAGAACAAAGTTTTATTGATGCCAATGGTACTATTTCAGAAGAAGGAGAAAATTTCTTTCTTCTTATAAAGTCACGTCTGATTCTCCAAAAATATGGCATCATCTCTCTCAAAAAAGTTGGTGCGAATTATCTTTTCGATTTCCATGAGAAAAATCCTATAGAAAAACTCAAAGAATTCTTAGAAAAATTCGATAAATCAAAGAACTATACCCTCCTATCTACCTATAAAATCCGAGTGGCAACAAAACATTGGAAAAATACGAAAGGATTTCTATGAGGATTTCTATAAGAAATAGAAAAAATACTTTTGATAAGATAGTATTAAATATCTTTTTTATAAAAAACTCTCACTGTATGAGAGTTTTTTATATGAAAAAAGAGAATTATTACTTTGCCCCACGAGCAGCTGCCTCAAGTTTTGCAGTTTGATCAGCAATAGCAAGGGCATCTATAATATCAGCAAGATCCCCTGTCATGATAGTTGGTATATTTGAAAAATTTGCATTAATACGATGATCAGTAATACGATCTTGTGGAAAATTATAGGTACGAATTTTTTCACTTCTATCCCCTGTTCACACCTGTGCAAGACGAGCATCTCAGAGTTCTTTTGCACGCTTTTCTTCTTCAAGAGCAAAAAGCCTGGCGCGAAGAACAGAAATGGCTTTTATCTTATTCTGAAGTTGTGAACGTTCATCTTGACATTCAACTGCCAATCCACTTGGAAGATGAACCACACGTATGGCGGAATTTGTTTTATTTACATGCTGTCAACCTGCGCCACTCGCTCGACAAGCAAGAATCTCAAGATCCTCTTCACGGATTTCTATATCAAAATCCTCTACTTCAGGAAGAACTGCCACAGTAATGGTAGAAGTGTGAACTCGTCCATTTTTCTCTGTATTTGGGATACGTTGAACTCGATGAACTCATGATTCAAACTTAAACCGAGAATAGGCACCAATTCCATCAATTTTATAAATTACCTCCTTATATCCACCAGCATCATTCCAAGACTCACTCATAATCTCAACGGTATATCATCCAGCTCGGGCAAAATTTACATACGCTCCAGCCAGCTCATGGGCAAATAAACCAGCCTCATCTCATCAAACTCAGGCACGAATTTCTAAGATTACATTCTTTTCATCGCTTGGATCCTTGGGAAGAAGTGCAATCTTGAGTTCTTCTTCAAGTACTGGGATTCTCAACTCAGCATCAGCAATCTCCGATTTCATAAGTTCGAGCATTTCTGGATCTTTTTCATTACTGACTAATGCTTTTGCTTCATCATAGTTTGCATAGAGAAGCTTGTATTCTCGATACAATTCCACCGTTTTTTCCAGTGATTTCTTCTTTTGATTTACAGTCTTCAATCGTTTAAGATCACTATAAATAGTTGGATCTGAAAGCTCGGTTTCATAGGTTTCATAGTCGGTAATCAGGGTGTCGAGTTGGAACTTCATGGGGGAAAATAGTAAGAATAAGTGCTCGAGTGATTGTATTCACAGAAAAACGACATACATTATACAGAAAAAAATAAAAAGTCGAGAGGAACAATGTGAAAAAGTTGGAACACTTCTTGTGTTCATGGTCTATAATTTTCAGTTGATTCTGATATATTTATGGGTATAAATGGGGCCTAAAAAAATAAATATAATTTTGCCCAGATGGTGGAATGGTAGATGTGTGACCAAAGGGATCCATACCCCCGAGAACAAGACTTGTGATAGCAAGACGACATTCGAGAGGGGTACACGGAAGAAAAACAAATAGATCAAAATTCATTTGCCCAGATGGTGGAATGGTAGACACGGAGGACTCAAAATCCTCTGCCTTCGGGTGTGCGGGTTCGAGTCCCGCTCTGGGCACCAGTAAAATACTCTCTCCTTTTACTTCTTCATCTTGATATGAAATGGAAATCATCAAATTGGATCGTATCAAACAATGGATAGATATTATCAATCCATCCGTTGAGGAAGTAGATGAAATTATGGAAAAATATGATTTCCATTCACTAGATCGTGATGCTATATTAGAAGAAAACCAGTATGCACGTATAGATACGTATGATGACTATCTTTTTATCGTACTTCACTTTCCAAAACTCGAACCAAGAAGTAAACGATATATTCACAATGAATTTAACATATTTATATCGAAAAACTATCTTATTACTTTTCGTTACTTTAATACCTCTGCTGTAAAACAGCTTCAGGAAAAATACCAAGATATTAATGCAGCAAAAAAAGAAATGGAGGATGAAGATATGCCTTTTAATACCGGTATTATCTTGTATGAATTGATTGATAATCTCCTCATAAAGGTAATGCGAATGATTGAATATTTCTGAAAGGATCTCAGAATGCTCGAAAATGAACTCCTCAGTAGCAATAGCGAAAAGCTGATTGAAGAAATCATGATAAAAAAGAGAAATATCATTACTCTCAAACACATGATTAAACCTCAAATTGCAGTACTGAAACTCATAGAAATTCGTATGAATGAACTCTTTAACGGTGAGGTTGAATTGTATTTTGAGAATCTTGAAGATAAATTGGATAAAATTTATTCTGACATTCAACTCCTCCAAGAAAATATTGATTCCATGGAAGATACGTTAAAAAGTGTATTTGAATTAAAAACAAATACTACAATGAAACATTTGACAATATTTTCTGCGGTTATGCTTCCTCTTACATTGGTTACCAGTTTTTTTGGAATGAACGTAGAACAAGCCACATTTCCAAACAGTATTATACTTTTTTCTATTCTATTTACTTTTGTAGGACTTGGTATATTTGTCTATTTTCTTATGCGATGACCCAAACTTTCTTTTAAACGCTAAATAAACTCCCCATCTCATGATTGATACCCTTCGCTATACCTATATACCACTCACATTAGCGACTATATTTCTTTCAACCACACTCCATGCTCCGAGTATTGCATCGGAGGGATTAGAAAAAACTCAAGAAAGGAGTATGGAATCGAAGGAACTCGTTTCTTTTTGAAAATCTACCATCTATAGTCCAAAATACTCTTTTTCAATAACACCAAAAATAGATAATAATATAGAAAAATACGTTGGGAAAAATACTCCGCTTGATAATATTCATTATATACCAGAAGACTTAATTCCAATCAAGAATACATATATCGATGAACGTGGAAGAAAGAGTAAACTTCGAAAAGAAGCTGCTGAACAACTTTGGAGATTAGGAGAAGCCTTCTTCTCTGAATTTGGAACAGGACTTATAGTAGTGAGTGGATATAGAAGTTATAGTTATCAACAACAACTCCTAGATCGCTGATGTTCACCTACCCTCTGTGCACCTCCTGGTCACAGTGAACACCAGCTCGGACTCGCTATCGATATCCTAGAAGCTTCAACCAAAGAGATATATGATACCAATCCGCTCTATAGAAAGTATTATGCCTGGTTCAAGAGAAATGCTCATCTCTATGGATATCATCAAAGCTATCAACGCTGATCAGAGCTTGATGGATATCAGATAGAACCTTGGCACTGGAGATATCTTGGAGTTACTCTTGCAACTCAACTCTCTGAACTTGGTTGGACCTATGGAGAATATAATGAATTTCAGACTTACTTAAGTTCAAAATAACAATAATACATATTAAAAACACCTGAATTATTCAGGTGTTTTTATAATTAAAAGATTTAGAAAAGAATTATGGAGCGCATGTGGAAGAAACATATGTCCATGCATGATTTGAACATGTTGCGGTGTAATTTCCAATTCCAGGTGCCGTCGAATCAACTACGGTATAATTTGATCAATGAGCTGTTGCAGGCCAACTTCATGAACAATTTGCAGCCCATGATGCCGGTCATCCAGGTTCACAACACAATGTTGGCGTTCCAGAACATCCAATAGCATTTGTTCATCCCCCAGATCACATACAATCCCAAGTATGACTTCAGCAAAGTACACTTGTACCTATATCATTTGCCTTTGTTCCAGCTGTACATGATCCTGTTGTAAGTGTTGAGAGTTCAGTGAGTCCTCCACAAACACCATTTACTACTGGGATACATACTGGATTCGCTTTACTACATCAAGCCGATGAACTTCCTCCATTTAATCAGGTACATTGCCATGTTCTCGTAGTACTACAAGCGGTTTGACCATTATCATTATAAGCAGATCCTATACTACATCAAAGTGCAACCGTATTATTACATGATCCATTTGTTTGCTTTCAAGCCCAACAACTTATATTAGTTCCACCATTTGGACTATTACAATTCCAGTCATACTTATAATCAGATGCTACTGCTGTTGTATCTGTCCAGGCAATTGTTGAGTATGCATCACAAAGATTCATTGAAGGTTGTGATGCTACATTCGTAGTATGACTTGTTCCACAACTTGCATTACATGGCATAGTGCAAGTTCCATTGTCATAGGTTTCTATGAGTGATTTTGCCCCAGTATATGGATCCCAGGTAGCACAATTTGCCACTGCTACTGCAACGGATGTTCCATCTCCATCTTCACGAACACACTTTGCTGTTCTTTTTTGTCTTCCATTATTTATTCAGCATCCAGCACTTGGTATTTGAACTTCACAAGCATACCGTGTAGCTCCATCCCATACCCATTTATATCTCCAAGTACATGCTGGTGCAGCATTGAGCACATCAGTCACATATCCTCAGAGAAGGATGAAAATGATGAAGAAAGAAAGGATAGTGCGCATAATGAAAGAGTGAGTGATTTTATATAGAAATTTTACTACACAAATAATTTCCAAAGAAGAAGAAAAATTCCTGCCGAAAGAGTAATAGTAACGGGAAGAGTTAATACCCATGCCATGAGAATATGTCGAATAGTCCCTCATTGAAGTCATCACTTTCCATGTTCAAAGGTCATAGTACCTGCAATTCCAGAGGAAAGAATATGAGTTGTACTTACTGGGAGTCAAAGTTTTGTAGCAGTTCAAATTGTAACAGCAGTAATAAGGGCTCCCGTAGTTGCCTGAGCATAATTGAGTTTTTCTTTTCCTATCTTTTCTCAGATAGTTGTAACAATCCTTTTCCATCCCACCATAGTACCAGCACCGAGTGCGATAGAAATCATGGCTAAAATCCACCAAGGAGCATAATCAGTTGCCGAACTAATGTTATCTATTGATGCTTTAAGACTCAGTAAATCAGCTGGAGCAGAATTAAAACTATCTGCCTGTACTTTTGGAATAAAAGCATACTTCTGTTCCGACATAACTTTATAGTCCTTCTGGATTTTTAAAATATGTTTTCTCACTTCAACTTTTTCGGTATTTGATAAAACCTCTTGTTCCAAGAGAGTTTTCAGTCTTGCAACATGGTCGCGGGTTTCTCAAAATACAATCTTCTCAGAAGTTTCAAAACGAGTTTCATCAACCGCATTGAGTACAGAATCAACATGAGTAATATTCGTTCGAATTTCCGTCATATTAATACTTGGATTGATCGCAAAAGAGGCAGGTACTAAGCTAATAAGAATTAACATTGCAAGTCCTACTCATTTTTGCCCGTCATTACTTCCATGTGCATAACTTACAAATCAAGACACACCTATAAGTAAATATCGAATCCAGTTCTTTGGCTCACGATTAAAGAGCCATCCTGGTCGCTTGAAGAAATCAGAAGAAGTTACTATTTTATGAAGTAAGCCCATACAAAGAAATGCAAGCCCAAATCAGATAAGTGGAGAAATCAGAAGCGACTTAAACACTTCTTCGGCTTTTGCCCAACTAGGTATAACAGAAGGGTCAAGATATTGCATTGCAATACTTACCCCAAGAATTGATCCGATCAATGCATGAGAAGAGGAAGATGGAATTCCTAAATACCAAACACTCAAATTCCATATAATAGCTGAGAAGAGGAGAGAAAGAATAAGTACTACTCAAAAAGAAAGAGATTTTTCTACAATAATATCAAGAGGAAGAAGATGCATAATTCCCATGGCAACACCTATACCTCATGTTAATACACCCAAAAAATTCATAATCGCAGCAAGAAATACGGAACGTACTGGTGAAAGCGAGTTTGTATAAATTACTGGAGCAACTGCATTTGCAGTATCATTCATTCCATTAATAAACTCAAAAATAATAATAGTTCATAGACAGAATCAAAGAAGTACGAGAATTTGTGGATCAATACCAAACATACAGTAAATGAAAAGAAGATAGATCATAAAGGAAAAGAATGGAACCTTTTCTCATATCAGGTATCATACCATGATATATATATAAAAGTCAAAAAATCCCCTCGTACAATGAAGGGATTCTATGTTTTAGCTCTATTATATGTTTGGCTGCTTTGATTGGATTTTTTCTTTCAAGGCCTTTTCTAATATATTTCCTACAAGGAAACACTTCTCTTCTCCAAGACTTGGACCAAGAATTTGAAGTCCAACGGGAAGTTCTGTGGTTCACCCATCTTCTGGAAGACTATATCCAACTGGAACCGTGAGGCCAGGAAGTCATGCGAGAGATCCATTTACCGTAAAAATATCAGAAAGATACATTTTGAGTGGATCATCGGTTTTTTCTCCTATTTTCCATGCAACCGATGGTGCAGTTGGAGTAACGATGACATCTACTTTTTCAAAGGCTTTTGCAAAATCATCACGAATCAACTCACGAACTGCGGATGCTTTTTTATAATATGCATCATAAAAACCACTCGATAAAACAAACGATCCAAGGATAATACGTCTCTGTGCTTCTTCTCAAAAACCAGTCGTTCGATTTTTCTTTGTATCAGATCCAATACCATCCATATGACCATATCGAATACCATCATATCGAGAAAGATTCGTAGAAACTTCAGCTGGCATAATAATATAATACACGGCTAATCCATATTCGGTATGTGGAAGACTAATATCTATAATTTCAGCACCAAGAGAACGCAGCATCTCAATACTTGCATCAATTTCCTTTCGAACTCATACTTCAATACCATCAATAAAATATTCTTTCGGGATACCAATTTTTATTCCGTTTAAGTCTTTTCTTTTCCAAATATCTGGATGAATAGTAACGGGTGATGATAAAGAGGTAGAATCTTTTTCATCCTTTCAGGCCATAATTTCATAGAGAAATGCTGCATCTTCTACGGTACGAGTAAATGTTCCTGGGGTATCGAGACTTGATGCCATGGAGATAACTCCATACCGGCTATTTCTTCCATATGTTGGTTTAAATCCAACAATTCAACACATACTTGCAGGCTGCCGAATAGATCAACCTGTATCTGTTCAAAGTGCTGCGGGAACAAGTCAGGCAGCTACTGCTGCTGCTGATCAAGATGAAGAACCACCTGGAATTCGTTCTAGATCCCAAGGATTTCGAGTAATACGAACAGCACTATTCTCACCACTTCATCCCATTGCATACTCATCGAGATTCAGTTTTCCAATGCTCACCGCTCAGGCTTTTTTCAGTCGATCAGTGATAGTAGATTCATATGGAGGAATAAATCATTCCAACATATGTGAGCTTGCTGTTGTAGCTACTCATTTTTCACAAAAAAGATCTTTAATTCCCAAAGGAACTCAAGCAAGTGATGAATGAATATCTCAATACGCTATATTTTTTTCTACCAAATTAAATGCCTGTATCTTTGAATCTATAGATTCTATGCGACTTAAATAATATGCATACACTTCTTTCTGTGAGAGATTTCAGGCCTGGATTTGTTGTATCAACTCCTTCAATGAGTAATCTTTTATTTCCATAAAAAAACTATAAAAATGATATGTGGGAGTATATGAAAAAGGAAAGGAAAAACAAATTTTGACAAAAAGAAGTATTATCCATAGAGTATGCTCATATTATATTTACACCATGGAAAAAGAAATACTCGGAACCCCTGTAAGTGGAATTGGCTGAAAATGAATACATAATAAAACAGTGGAGGATCAATATCTTGAATCTTCACAATGAAAAGAAGGAAAGATACGGAAGTGACTCTCTGATTTTTTTGAAGCCATGATGAGCTTTCCTTCGATTTTAGCTATCAGACATCAACTCATGGAGATACTCAATAATCAAAACAATAGACCGCTATTTCCAGTATGATCAGATAGAATGCATCCTGATACTACTGATGGAAAAAGGAATTGAGATTATAGGAATGAAAATATATCAAAATGACGAACATGAATACGTGGAAATAAATCATGACATGATACTATTCAGATGAAAAATCAATGAAGCAAGGATGAAAAAACTCACTAAATACCGTACCTGAGACTTGCTTTTTTAAAGAGAATCTATAGTATCAATCTATTGAAGCGCATTACATGCACGAAACAAAATTCGTGCATTTTTTTCACCCATATTTCTTCAACTTTTCCATATGGAACTCATCCAAAAGGTTCGCGGTATGCAAGATATCTTCGGGGAATATCAACGGTATTTCACATTTTTAAAAAAAGTGGCACGTCACGAATTTCGAAAAAATGGTTTTACCCGTATCACTACCCCTATCCTTGAACACAAGGAACTTATTACTCACTCAACGGGAGAATCATCGGATATTGTAACAAAAGAAATGTATGATTTTCTTGATAAAAAAGGACGTGAGCTTGTTATGAAACCAGAATCAACTCCTGGTGTGATGCGAGCGTATTTAGAAAATTTTCTTGCAGAACCACAACCAGTATATCTCTACTATATAGAACCACATTTTCGATATGATCGACCTCAAAAAGGTCGCTATCGTCAATTTCATCAAGTAGGAGCTGAAATTATTGGAGAACAGGATGCTATTCTTGATGCAAAGATGATTTATACTATGGCAGCAATTCTTGATGGAATCGGACTCGCTGGAAAATATAAAGTAAAGATTAACTCTCTTGGAATTCCAAAAGAACGTGAACGTTATATTCTAGAACTTCAAGGATTTTTTGAAAACAAGAAACATCTTCTCGATGAGACTGATCTTGCTCGACTTGAAAAGAATCCGTTGAGACTCCTTGATTCTAAGAATGAAGATGTTCAAGAGCTTATGAAGGTAGCACCAAAAATTACTGATTTTCTAAAAAAAGAATCTCTTGATTATTACATGCAAGTCAAAGAATATCTTGATATTCTTTGAATCGCATATGAGGAAGATTCGACTCTCGTTCGATGATTGGATTATTACTGTCACACTGTTTGGGAACTGGTAGATGGATCCGGAAGAACACAAGATGCTTTTGGTTGAGGTGGGCGATATGATGGACTCTCAAAAAGTATTGGATGGAAAGATGCAGTTCCAGCCGTTGGATTTGCATTCTGAGCAGAACGACTTATAGAAGCTATGATGGAATCCGGAGTACAACTCCGCAATAAAGATGCTATTCAACTTTTCTTTATTCAGTTATGAGATGATGCAAAAAAACTTGCACTTCCGCTCAGTATAGAAGCAAGAAATAAGGGAATCAATTCCCTTCTCTCACTTGGGACTCCATCTATTAAAACACAACTCAAAAAAGCAAATCGAGTGAATGCACGATATGTTGCAGTAATCGGTATTATGGAAGCAAAGAAATGAGTGTGTCAATTCAAAGACATGGAAAAATGAACCCAGGAAGAAGTTCCCCTCAATGAACTTATAAGTAAAACGATATGACTCATTGGTGAAGAAAACCTTGATTTTTATCACCCATCAAAAGATTTTATATTAACAGATGGGGTTGAAAATAACTCACAAGGAAATCATGTGAATTCACTTTCATAAATGAAATAATACTCAGGATGATATCCTGAGTATTTATAAATTATATCTTTTTAACCTAATTATCCTATGTTACTTCCAGTTGTTCTTAAAAAACGTATTATCGCGATATATGGTGAAGAAAAAGGAAATACCGTATTTGCCGGTTGGGAAAAATCACGAATAGGTTCATTTCGAATTAATACACTTGCCTATCCAAATATAGGAATCGATGAAATTCCTGAAGATATTGCAACCGAATTATGAGAAAAAAACATTATCATCACTCGTTTTTCTCCTCTCCCTCATACCTATACATATAGTCGAGATGACGAATATGCATTAAAATGAACACAAACATTTTATCAAGGAAAGATTTATATCCAAGGAATTGCAAGTATGCTTCCAGTAAATGCATTGTGAATACAGAAAAATCACCATGTTCTTGATGTTTGTGCTGCCCCAGGATCAAAAACAACACAAATGGCTGCATCTATGGAAAATATTGGTTCTATTATCGCTATTGAACAAAATGCTATCAGAATGGATAAGCTTCAATACAATATATGACTCCAATGAGCACGATGTATTGAAACAGTAAAATCTGAAGCAATAAAATACCTCTCAACCTATTCTTGAAATTCATTTGATGCAATACTCCTCGATGCTCCATGTTCTGCTGAAGGAAGAATTCAAGTTTCCAATGAAAAAACATTTGGATTTTGGTCAATTGAGAATATTCGAAAGAAAGCAGAACTTCAATATGCTCTTCTTACAGAAGCTTGTAAACACCTCAAATCAAATGGTGTAATTGTCTATGCAACGTGTACTTTAGCACCCGAAGAGAATGAAGCCATTATTGATCAACTTCTGACTTCCTTTCCAGAAAGATATATACTTGAAGAAGTATGATTTTCAGGTATTGAAAGTATACCATGAATTCTTTCTTTTGGGGGGAAAACGTATCATAACGAAATAGAAAAAACCCTCCGGGTTCTTCCTACTGAATATACCGAAGGGTTCTATATTGCAAAAATACGAAAACTATAATTACTTTGCTGTACCATATACCCCATCATATACGGGTGGAGGATTAGATGACGCAACTGGATTATACTCGATAATCACTGGATACTGAGCAAGATCTTCTGTTGTATTAGCAAATGGCTGTATAAGATCCATATCAGCACTTGTCACATTGCCACTCGTTTTATCAACAATTCATCCACCGGCAACAGTAGTAGTAGGTGTAATATGAGTTCCTGCAGGAACCATAATTCATGCTGTTCAACCAATTGCACCAAGTCATGCATCTACGAGATAATAACGACGAAGGAAGTTCAGATCATATCGTTGAGCGACTTTATAGGAACATCCAGAGAGGAGAAAATATGGACACTTTGGAACTAAGAGACGAGATCCACCAATAGTATTTTCACTAATCACGGTTCCAAATATATGAAGCTGATTTTTTAGAATGGAAGCACTTGTATCAGGATCGAGAAAGTTTGTACCATCATAACTCATGATAGATTTTTCAGCAAAAATAGTTCCTACAATATTTGTAACACTCGGATCAATATAAACACTTCATCCAAATCCAGATTCATCTTTCAATACTACAATACCGAGAACATCTTTTTCCAAATCATCATAGTACATATTTCCTTTAATATAGAGATTAACTCACTTTAGTACTAATGTTCGTTTTCCGGAAATTCATACCGTAGAACCGGTATTTGCTGGAAATGCATAATTCATTTCAGAAGTTCCATTTCCATGAATATAGAGAACACTCTTATTATTTGAAAGTTTTACGATATCACCAAATGCTGATCATCCAGCTGGAAATGATGTGGTATCATTTATAAGGGTTGAAGTAAGCCAGCTTGCAATGGGAGTAGTCTGGATATTTCGAATAAACTGATGCGTTCGTGCAATAATATCAGACTTACTAGTAAATTTACTCACCTGACCAATCAGGGTAAGGTCAGAAAGGAGTTGACCAGATACAAGATTGGAAGCATCTTCGGTTGTAGTACTTCCAACTATTTTCACATCTCGCTGACTTCCCATGGCATCATACGTAGTACCACTATGAAAGTTTCCACGTCCCATGATATCAGAGTTATAGAGAATATCCTTTCCATCAAGTTGATAATGAAGATGGGTGGAAAGATAGAGGTTAGAATTGAGTCCTACGGTGTAACCAGGATTCTGAAGAAGACGAGTAAAGAGATCATATGGAGTTCCTGTAGCTGGAGGATTTACGGTAATCGCGTCTTTAATTCAAGCAAGTGAGGCAATAGGAGTATTATCAACATAAGTACGTACGGTTCCTCCTTTAAAATTAAATTGATTTACATCGGTACTTCCACTAAACTCAAGTTCGAGAAAATTCGAACTCATAGCAGTACGCGAACCAGTTCGAGCAAACAGTATATCTGATTCCTGAACTGCCCCCTCGATAAATCCACCATCTCGCAGCTCTTTTCGTATAACAGTCGTATACATTGGAGAAAAATCAAGGTGAATACCTGGATCAACTACTTCTGGATTTAAATCATAGAGACAATCCGGATTATTTGCACTTGGTGCATTAGCTATAAGACACTCTGATTTTACTGGAGTTGAATTTGCTTGATTATGAAAAAGACCTGCATGAGTAATTATTACTTGTGCATCACTAATATTGAACTCAGCATCCGGATCGGCTCTATAATTATGTTTGGTTGGAGTATATACTTTGAATCGAAATGGATAGCTTCCAGTTCACCAAGGTACTGATGGTTGATCTTGAAATGAACCACTTCCATGTGTCATAGTAAGAGTAGATGCAAAGTCCGGTATTCAAGAGGTTATATCGAATATATCTCTTTCGTATAATCCATTTCACTCTTGGGTGGCAAGAGGTTGTTCATTTCCAATTACATCTATAAGATCATCTGGTGTAGCAATAAATACAGAGGACTCGCCACTTCTATTATATTGATCCAAATACATGGAATTATCATAGAGGAATTGAAATTGGAGTTTTCTATCTATAGAGGTTCGTTTGATTGGAATAATTGGATTATCATAGCCATCTTTTAGAGATATTTCTAACTCCGCGGTAGTACCATTCGCAATTTGTTGAGGATTTCATGATCACCGAATTATTCAAGAACCGTGTGTTTCAGAGGCATACATTTCCCAAAGTGGATTTGCATATACATTAAAGTAAAAATCACGGACCCCCTGCAATGCACTATTATAAATAGTTCATAGTACATAGGTTGTTGGTGTATCTGGATTACCAACTACAGCTGGTTCTAAATCCCATCCAAGTGTTGATTGATTCCCTGGTGCACAATTCCCTGCCTCATCACATATTTGAATAATTCTCTGAACATAGACGCGCCCTTCTTTATCAGGACCTCAAAATTCTGTTCCAGTATGATAATCATTTGATACCTTACTAATATCCTTAATAACATCTAGCGTTGCATAATCATTTTCCGGAGTACTATCATCCGCAGGATCATCATCTCGAGAATTATCTTCCAATAGTAGAAATTGACTTGGTGTACTTACATCTTCAAAAACAGAACGTATCTCAACAATAGGAGAACCACTATGTGGATCAGAGGTTATGACAAAATGCTGCACTCAGAATTCCGTAGGACTATCACTGGTTGCAAGAAAATCTTTTCCATGAGTAACAGAGGCAAGCTCAGTGGTAGTTGGATTTGGGAGGACTGTATCAACTTTGATAATTGAAGTTCCGGTATTCCACTCAGATTGGTTAAGTGCATAATCGCGAGCCCGAGCCCGAAATTTATATGCACGGTGTGCTCAGGTAAGTATGGTGGTATCGGTATATACAAAAAGTAGGCTTTCCGCATTTTGACCATGGGTATAAGGTGATATCGTTTCGGTAAAATCAGTCATCATTCCAAATGGATTGAGAGATAATAAGATACTGGTATTTCAATCAAGTGGAGTATAATTCGGACTATTATGGAAGTATGTATCATAACTTGTTGTACGCAAGTTATTTGCAACACGAAGCCAGGTTCCATTCCATGCACTAAAGCCGGGGGCATCATCTGCATATTGCATCTCAACTTCTACTTCCTTTAAACCTGATCAACCGGTATCGGTTAAGGTAATTTCCATTGGTATTTGACCAGTTGGACTCCATATTCCATCACCAATATCATAATCTGTATTCGTCCATCAATCATAATATACAAGAGTGGTTACAATTGGTGGGGTTGAATCCCAATAGTCACACATCATATTTCCAACCAAGTCACCACCAGTAGTTCGAGCCTGAATATAATAATAGGTTGAAACATCTATAGCTCAAATAAGATCTGTAATGCCTAATGGAGAATATATAAAATCATACACCCCTGGAGCTACTCATGATACTCCTGATAACGGTACATTAAAAGGATTATATGAAAGTATACTTATATCATCAGTTTCTCCATCAGGATCACACCAAGCAATATCTTCTGCAACAGTTCAATTGGGAACTCTTGTATAGGTTTCTGGATGATTTCCATACCAATAATTTGGAGTTATTAAAGTAGTAGGGAGAATTCATGTTGGTGATCAAGCTGGTAAAACTGGTGCTGGAGTAGTAGATCATGTTAGCATGGTTGCACTACAATTTTTTGTTGCACTATTATGTGAACATGTCCAAGTATAAACCTCTACTCAAGGTATAGAAGTATCAAGGGTGACACTTCCGGCAGTAGCAGATACTGGAGCACAACGTCAAGGAGTTGCCGTGGTAACAGCAGATACTTGCAATCAAGTTATTCCACAACCAGGATGTTCATAGGTTGCACTACATTCCATAGATGATCAAACAGCATTTTTGCATGACCAATTATAGATAGTTGTATAATTATTTGGATTACTATCAGTAAAAAAACCAACCGTAAATGGTGTTGCACAAACATTTAAACTTCCAGAGTTAATCACAGCCGTCAAAGTTGTACCAGATAAGCTTCAGCAACTTGCTGGTGTGCTTCATGTACATTGAGTATTACAATATCCTGCTGTTCCATTCAAGGCGCCATCATCACAAAACTCATTAAAATTCGTAGCAGGATCAATAGTAGAACTTGATCAGGTTACAATGCCATCTCCACACCAATTTCCTCTAAAAGTATAACATGTATTTGATGATGCTCATGTATTTGCATTAAAGGCACGGAGGGTTCAGGAAGATGCAGAATTAACATTTTCAACAAGTGCAGTATCTGTTCAGGGAAGAGAAATCTTTTGAAGTTCACGAGTATCCTTTGTATCACAAACACGATAGGAAGAATTATATCTCCAGTCAGTTCCATCATAATAGAGTCAACCAACTGCGGATGTTCCATTTCCAACTATAGCAATTAAAACAGACGGACTCATATTAGACCCACTGTATTTCTTCAGGGCTTTTGTTGTTGAATCATACTGATAAAAGAATCCAGTAAGATTATCTTTTACGACACTTGGAGTATATCCATTAATTAGCGAATATCCATTCACTGGAATGTTTGATTCTACATAATTCACAGCTCATGAACTCTTTGTGAAACAACTCCACGTAATTAAAGTGCCTGGAGTAACAAGTTCCCAAGTGATAGGAGTTCATCCGTGTGAATTACAAAAGAGTTTCCCAGCAGGAACTCATGAATATATATAGTTTCCATATATATCTTTACTATTCAATTCATAATACATTGAACTTCTAATTCGCATCCGAGCCACTTCATTACCAACATCAGACAAGGTTAATGCTGATGGCTTTAATCAAATTCACAAGAGTGATTGTATTTGTCCTGGATCAATGTTAAACTTTGGAATAATTCAAACATAATCACCGACATCTCCTGCAAGAAAGAAATTTGAATAGGTTACCCATGTCATTGGAAAAGTTAACTTTGATCTTCCATATATTTCTATTAATGAACCACTTTCATCTAGTATACCTGTTGAACTTAAGGGACTTGTTAAATTATAGTCTATAGGGATAGATTTTGAACCTGTTCGAGTAACCGTTGACTGAAACATATACTCATGACCATATAATGCAGTATTATAATATCAAGGGACTCCATATAAATTCACTGATGTTACTGTATCACATCAAGTAGGAAATGCTGGAGAAGTTCATAAATCTGTAATTGGTACAGCTGCAAGTATTATAAGTTGTGTACTATAATAGTAACAAGTTATAAAAGCTATCAGATATACAATATACCTATGAAGAATTTGCATACAAAAAAATTATATTAATACCATCATAGCATGTAATTTTAAAAAAGTCATATATTTGAGATATATATGTTAAAAATACCTATTGATATATATATAAAAGTATTTTTAAATGAATTACGATATTTCCGTAAATTCATAGAATTTACTATTCACAAATAGTAGATATACTCCATTTCGTTATTTTCTGGAAGAAAAAAATTATGCAAATATTATACTATATATCGATAGCTATATTTATATACGGTAACTATAAAATAGTTTTATCGGACTTTAGAGAGAAAAAAATACCTAATAAATATATTGTATTCTTACTGTGTCTTCTTCCTATATACTATTGAATACTTCAAATAATGGGGGAATCTATCTCGATTCAAGAGATCTTATTACAAACACTCATTTCAATTCTCATATCATTTTTTTTATATTATTATTGAATTTGGTCTGCAGGAGATGCGAAATATGTACTTGTACTTTCTTTATTCCTTCCAAATAATGGAATTATTCCTTTTATAGGAAATATCTGACTCATAACACTTTTCTACTTATTTGGTTATTTTCTTTATTTTTATTTCTATCGATGCTTATTTGATTGGAAATATACCAAGGAGCTATCAAATAAGGTACTATACGGAATAAAAGAATCCATATATTCGTACATATATATTTCAGACAATAAAAAATCACTTCTTATTCGAATTATTAAATACATACTCATCTTTATTATACTCTTTGTAAGTATACGACTAGTTCGAATGTATTTGTATGAGTATTTCTTTGTTGCACGTGATAATTATGGATACATATTCGAGTTTATTAAAAATAATCCAACTCTTATAATTATTACCATACTAGTTACCATCTTTCTAATGAATATACTTATAAGAAAGATGGTAACTATTCTAAAAGAATATATTCATAGTAAATTCTCAAAAAACTCTTCTCACTCATATCTCAAGGATATTATCTTCCTGTTCATCTTATATATTCCATTTTGTTCATTTATATGGTATGAATATACTCTTAATCCAAATGAACTTACATCACATATATATACCATATTCACATTCTCACTTGCCTTCTTCTTTTTTGCAAAGGTGAGTTATTATATATACACTCTAACCTTTCAGTTATCCGAAACTGAAATTATTCCGATTAAGAAACTTTCCATCGGAGATATTGTGGATAAGAATTATCTTACAAAGTTATTTTGAGATCAAAAAGCCCTATGATACTGCCATAATATCAAAAAAGTAGATGAAAATAATGAACAAAAATGACTTCTTCTCTATCCAAGACCAAAAGAATATTTTTCAAATATACATAACCCAATTGATGAAGAAGAATGGGCGAAGCTACAAGAAATATATAAAATCGTAAATGATTATCATAGATATATTCCTTGATATGCCTCGGTAGAAAATATCAAAATACTTCGTACATTTGCTTTCTGATTTTATATATTTCTAGGTTTTCTGATAACTTACTTTCAATGAGATATCATCGCAAGAAAGATTATAACAACATTAATTCAGTTATTTCATAACAACCTTTAAGATCATATCCTCTGAATAATTTCTAATAATTCAGTTTTTGATACCTTTTGAGGATACACATGAACAAAATCATAGAATTTCTTCTTTTCATATACTCAAGAACATATTGCATTCAGATCACACTGTAAACAAGAAACATCTTTCTCATGATAAAAATCTGTTTCACGAATTTCTTCACGAAAATCAAGAAAATGAATAATACGTTCCTCATTTTTTACAATTTTTCTCGTTTCGGTAGAACAATGTTCATATCAACGAATATAGCAGAGTGGCATTTTTTCTACACGAAAGGTTCGTCATGTGCTCGTTAAAAAATCCATGGCTCGTTTCAATGATGGTTGGAAACTATCAAAATCCGGAATGGTAGATAGTGCCGTGGATGTTTTTCTCATCATTTCCGGATCAAGATTATTCCAGACAAAATGTTTTATCTGTGGAAAATATTTTACAAGGAACTGAACGGTTTTATCAAGATGTCCACTATTATAGTGATTAATTACTGTATTAATCTGGACGCGTACTCATAATGAAAGAGCATTTGATATTGATCTCATCAATTTTTGATAACTCCCTGGAGTATCAGTCAAAAAATCATGTACAGATTCAAAACATGAATAAAGAGAAAAATGTACGAGTTCCAATCATGCAGTGGAAAGCTTCTGTATATAACGAATATCAGCACACATCATGCCATTTGAAATCATACGATTTCATAATCCAATTTTCTTAGAATATTCAATCCATTTTGGGAGATTTGGAGATAATGTTGGTTCTCACCCTGTAAATATCACACCTGAATATTGTTTTGTTTTAAAGTCATTTAATAATTCAATTCATCTTTCGAGTGAAATATTTTTCCCATTCGATGGATTTGAACAAAAATGGCATCAATTATTACAATGTCGATTTACTTGAATGTATCAAATATTTGCCATGTTTTATTGAATAGGTTGTAATATTTTAAATCCATAGGAACGAATAAAATTGATATGTATTCACTGACAATTTTTATTATATACACATGAATCACACCTCAAAGATTTCTTTCTATAGAAATCTGAAATATACCTCTTCGTGTAGCCATCAAGAGTATATGTTTCATCATCATAATCGAGATGAGATGTGAATATTCCAGTTCCTCATAAACATTTTGGAATATTTATAAGTGGCTTTCGGAAATTGCGGAGTTTTTCTTGGAATTCTCAAATAGTAAATCCATATTTTTCAAATACCTGACTTGGAAACTCTTCTCAATTTATAACCTCATACTCATTCAATCCATTGATTTTTTCGATATGACTATGAGTTATAAAATTATGACAAAACTGTTTCTGAAAACAATAGTTACAAGCATCTCAGTAGCATTGCGGTTTTATTTTTCCTTTCGATTGAATAAATGGAGCAAACATTTCATAGGATTCGCCCATGACTTCGGATTTTATTTTTCGTGGATCTTGTATAAGGTCTTCATACCCCTCAAAAGCCTCGGGAGGAAAACGATTTGTCCACATATACATACCGGGAATTTTTGATAATTCCCAGGTTTTTTGAAGAATTTGAATATTGGATTGGAGATCATAAAATAATGATTCTTTATTTTCTTGAAATCATCGTCCAAATGGAATAATTTGCAAAATATCGTATTCATAGACCCCTATTTTCATAAAAAATTTCACGATCTCATCCAAATACAAGACATTGAATTTATTTACTACAATATCAATATTCACTATAATATGTGGATAATATTTTTTTATAAATATTAATGCTTTCAAGGATTTCTTAAAAGCTCAAGGAGTTGCAACCAGATAATCATGCAAGGTTGAATTATGTCCATGAAATGAAAATGTCACCTCATCCAATCATGCATCAAAAACCTTCTTACAAAAATTTTCAGAAAAAAACATATTCCCATTTGTCACCGTTTGAACTCTACTATATCCGATTTCTTTAGCATATTGGATATATCATGAAAATTTGGGATTAATACTGGCTTCCCCTCCGGAGATTATAACCCTATTATCATATCCGATTTTATATCAAGTTTTTATTTGATTTCTTATAATATCTTCCTGAGGGAAAGTCCCATTTTGGGCATCACTATCAAGACAAAATATGCACTTATTATTACAAGCAGAGGCAATACGAATCCATATGCGATTTTGTTTTGTAGTTTTTTCTTTTTCTAATAAATTTATACGATTTTTCATTCTATATTTCTCAAGTAATAGGAATAATAGCTGATTCTCAGAATTGTTCAAAATATATTTTTGGTATCCCCATACATTTCTGTTGATACACACACTGAGCACATTTTGTTGTTTTCATCATATTTTCATCTCAGACATTTACATCAACACCAATCGGTATCACCTCTCATCTATTTATAACTAATTGAGAGAAAAAACAATAAGGTAACTGACAAAATCATCAAAAACCATAATCTATGGTAATATCATTATTAAAACTATGTGGATGTAAATTAATAAGTTGAACAATACAATCATAAGGCACAAGAAATTTCTTATGATTTGATTTATTTGGATATATAATAGAAAAAACTAAATGTATCCTTCATGTAAATGGTCAAAAAACCTTTTTTAGGAAAACTAAGTACTCTCAATATTGGTTATAATTATATTTATTTATAACCAAATTAAGTTTTACACTTCAATGTGGAAAGTTTTGATATAAGTGAATAATTCATTTTATTGCTTTACTATAATGAGTAGACTGAGTCAGCATATTGTATACTTTACATATATGTGAATGAAATGAGACAAAGAATCGTATTTTATCTTTATATGGAAGGTATTTTTTTATAAATAATGGCGAGGCAAATAAAACAGCATTTGTCTGTACCTTAATAAAACAGCCATTATGATATAAATAATCAATCAAATCATGAAATTGACTATATAAAGTTGGCTCTCATCAGGAAAGACAAAAAGTTATACTATACTCTTTATATTTGGAAATAGCATAGTTAATAATTTCCTTCAGAATCAGGAATTCAATCTCAGTTTTTGTAAGATTTGTACTACAAAAAAGACATCATTCATTGCAATATTTTGTTATGCGAATAATATATTCTATCTTATATCCTTGGATATTTATGTTTATATCCCCTATTGATCGATAATAATTAATTATTTCAAGTATCTTAATCTCAGTCATATATTTGAATTAGGACCTGAATCTGTTTTATTTGTTCTTTAATAATTAGCCTATCTCAATATCCAAGTTTGTAATTCGATAATAGTTCATCGAGTGCATACTTATATATTTCATATGTATTATATGGAAAAATATAGGATTCAAGAAAAGAATTCATATAAGCATTACTGGAATTAAGTAGAATTCTTGATAAATCCTTTTCTCTTGCTCATAATCAATAATCCAGTAAATCAAATATCCCAATCTGACCATGATTTAAGAAGAAATTACTGGGATGAATATTTCAATGAATATAGCTATCTTTATGAAGTATATTACAGAATAAAGCTAGTTTTTCTGGTTCAATCTGCAGAAATGATTCCATCTTACTATAATTAAGACGAATATTTTCAATCTCAGCATAGTAAAAACGATTATTTCATATTTTAATTTCTCACTTATAGTCATAAAGAGGAGTACAAATTCCTTTTTTTTGAAGAATATGAAAGTTCGCCTTCTCTCTCAAATGAAAATTACAAGATACTCACACATCAGACAAGTAATCGGAAGAAAAATAATATTTCATTACAACTTTTCCTCCTAATGGAATAACAATAAATCATACATTTGCATATCGTATAGTACAATACTCTCAATATGTACGTCTAATAAATTGCTGTATATTGTTATCACTCTCAAGAATTTTTCGGATATACTGAAGGTGTATCATTTTGTAAAAAATATAGAATCTTATTAGTTGCATACTCTCTTCCAACAAACTCAATCCAATTCTTATAAAATCACAAGCAATATGTATTATATTGACATCATGAACATTCTGGTAGCTTCTCTTTTTCTTTCCATAAAATTTTATAACTCTCTAGATTTCATATATTTATTTTTCTAGAAGATGTATCATCCTCTAATTTTCTTAATTTTATATATTCCAAATTCAAGATAGGCTCATGAATAATACAAAGTGGAGGAGATGTAAAGTGGAAGTCAGGGTAAATATTATTCTTATAGCACAGTGCTAATACATCCTGTATACATCTTATTTGTTCAATAGAGTAATCTAATAAAATATCATCTTGATTTAAGAAAGCATATCAATGAGGCTGAACAAATCAAAATGAAATCTTATACGTATTCCTTTCTCCATCATTTGCATCAGGTGTTATGAGTCTTACAAAATTACTTATAATAAGAAATTCAATATAATCATATAATCCAAAAAGATTCATCTTAGTAATAACAATATTTAGATTAATACTTATAAGGGTATGAATATTATTTTCATATATATATTTTACCCAATCCGTAAATTCTTGAATATTGGTATAACTTCATAATTTCTTATTTATAAAATCATCATGAGAATGATGTGCTAAAAATATATCATCTGCCCCAGAATTTATAAGATGAAATATGTAATCTTTTTCTTGAAAGAGCCGAATTCCATTTGTTTGTATTTGAATATTTCAAATTCCAATTTTTTTAGCAAGTTGAATATATTTTCACAAATTTTTACTTAATGTTGGCTCTCATCATGAAAATGATAAAATCATATATTCACGTTCCTGAGCGGTATATTTCTTGACAAGTGAGAGGATTTGAAATATTACCTGTCTTGAGGAAATATCATGCTTTCAAAAATTATTCGTCTTTGAAACATTACAAAATTTACATCTCCAATTACATTTATAGGTAACTCGGATAATCTCATTGATGTAAATACGTTCGATATTTTGCATTTAATTCAGTATTGGATTAATTTCATCAAGACCATACAGCCATTCATAGTGAATGAGTGGTCACCAACATTTTCAGTAATACTTACAGTTATTACATTTATGACACCAAAACCTCTCTCGTGGAATATCCTCCTTTTTATCAAAAGAACCCCTATTTAATATATTTCAATCATAGGTAATCTTCATTCTATTTTCATAGTCAAAGTCATCTGTGATTTGAATATATTTTTCTCTTTCAGTGGATGGAAAAATACAATACGGTATATCTGCAATTTTGAGATGAATATCCTTTTTCTTGCAGTATTCAATAATTGGTAAAATCTCCTTCATACATTCGGAATACTTTGGATTAATCCTTTCGAGTATATGCTCTTTTGAATAATAATCTCTCATAACATCTGGATATGTGATCGCAATATTTCTCACTCACTGGATTTCAAGAAATTTCACCAATTCAAAAAGAGAATTTTTATTATCTTGAGTAATTACTATATTTGCCTTCAAAAAATTTCATCTCCAATATTTCTTAATATTTTCAAAAACCCCATCCCAACGTACAAAATTATTGGTGCGAGAAATCTTCTGTTGTTCCTCTGATGAAATAGCTTCAACTGATAAAAACAACTCATCAATATATGGAAGAAACTTTTTTGCTTGGTTATCAATATGAAGAGTAGATGCATTCGTTGTTACTAGGATTGTGTAACCTAAAAGTTTTCATAATTTTAGTGCATCTAAGAATACTGGCTGAATAAATGGTTCTCCACCAAGATAGGTTACATGATTATATCATTCTCTCTTATACTTAAGAAGCTTCTTTAAAATATCCTCTTTTGTTACACGTATTTTCCAAGCTTTCTCCATATTTGGATACTCGATACAATAAGTGCATTTTTGATTACATGTCCATCCAACGTAGATTTCAAGTCGTTTATGATTCATTATTTATGATTGAGATATACCGAAAAATAATCCATAAGTGCATGAAGCTCCTTTTGTCCATCAACCTTCTGATATATAACTTTTTCAAAATCCTTCAGCACATCTCGAAAAATATTTAATTGTTTCTCCTGAATATCCGTAAGCAAGATCTCTTTTCCTTTTCAAAGAAAAAGAGGTCTTGAAAGTTTCTTTCAGAGGTATGTAGAAACTATATCACTATAGTACACCTTCTCATCAATATCAATAAAAAGTGATTCATTGATTAAGGATGTATTGTATCCATCATTTTTCATAAATCCATATAATATAATATCGTGTGCGTATGAGAAATCAAGTATCTTTTTCATTACCATGGCCAAATTAGATAAATCTTGCTTACTCCATGAGGCCGTAAAATACACAGGAAGAATATTAAATCATTTTATTCCCATTTCTATAAGTTTTAAAAACTGTTCATAGGCCATTCATTCTTTCCCCGGAGAAATTACAAGATTCATAAATAATCGATCGATAAGATTACAACTCTGTGCAATTGACATTACTTTCTCATAACAAAAATTATTTTCTTGATCAATACTAAAAAAAATTCGTGAAAAGTAGGTATCAAGTCATTTCCCTATTTCATGGGTCAGAAGACTGGTATTTGTTACGATTTCATATTCCCATGAATGATGAATATTTAATTTCTGTATAAAACTCACAATATTTTCCCAAACAATTAATGGTTCTCCGCCAAAAAATTTTACAGATCAAATGGATGATTTATTGTTTTCTAAAAAAATTGAAAGAGCTTCATATCACTGAAGAGGAAGAATTTTTCAATCCTTTACAACATTACAGTAAGAGCAATTAAAATTACACGCGGTGGTGGTATGTATAATGATATTATATTTCTGCATTTCGAATTTCACAATTATCAATTAAAAAGCAATGACTGCATCTTTTTTGTGTATAACATACATCGCCAGTTCAAAAGCGAAATATATCCTCCTCTCAAACTTGTCATAATATTCCATTATCAAAATCATAATAGTTCTGGAACTTCCCAAAAAATTCTTTTGGAAATTTTACAAATGTGGCATGAACTCAAAATTTTTCAAGAGTACAAAATAGTTTATCAATAAATCCACGATTCTCACTATAACTATATCCTAATATATCATGATATAGTTCATACGGTCTATCGTGTGGAAAATAATTTACAAAATCAAAATTCTTAATGCCATACTGAGTAGTAAGAATGGTTATATCACGATAAATTGATTGTATATTTTGTTTATGAATATGAATAATACATTTTTGATGGAGTCATGATGTAGAAATAAATTTCATATTACAGAGAAGTTGAGCATATGAAATACCACCATTTACTATGGTAGTATGAATAGATTTATCAAATCTATGAAAATAATAACCAAGAGAAGTAAGTCAAGAATCTTGGAGCCGTGAAAGTAATGATTTTGAAAGTAAGAATGTATTCGTCAAAATCCCGATTGACCTCTTTCATTGAGACTTAGAAAATCAGATAATCTCAAGCAAATTCGGATGAAGTAAAGGATTTCATCCATACAGTGTTATGTTTATATCTCTAGACGATTGTATTTGTTCGTATATTAAATCCGTATTTAAAAATGGCTCTCTTTTTCTATATGTCTGTTCTAAACAATAAAGACAATTATTATTGCATGTATAGGTAATTCGAATGTCCATAATTATAATGCGGTAATTGGTCGTACCTGGAGGATATATAATTTTCATTTCGAAATAGTCCATTCCACATCTATTTCAAAATCATAAAAAGTTTGAAGCCTAGATAGTTCCGATATGAGTAATCCTTCCCATTCTAAGGTTAATGAATTATTTTCTTTTTCATAAATATATATATCTAGGTTTTCTCAAATATATTTATATTGAATATTTTTCTTATGTTCGATAATGGTATAATTCTTGCTGAGAAAGAGTTTATTCGCTTTTACGACACCATCAACGAGAAATTGATTACATCATTTAATATATTCTATAAGTCTTCCGTTATTAAAATTGGAGAAGTAGACTCATGATACCTCTCATATAATAAATTCCTGAATCAATACATTCATTTTTCTTTTTTCAAGAACTTTTCAAGTAATCTTAATTTCATATTCATCTAAAAAATCATTTTCCACTGATTGAAATACATCCAAAATATCATTGTGTAATAGTTTTTCTGAAATTCTTCATTCAATAGATTCAAATAAACCAGCATAGGAAAGTTTCATACTATCCTCATTACTCATAGAGGAACGACATATATAATATTCCGTTCACACTATATTCATATAATCGGTGTAAATATCTTCATTTATATCTTCTTTCTCTGTTATCATAAATCATCGAGGAATATAAAAAGCATCTTTAATTTTTAATAAATTAAGTATTTTTCAACCAACACTCTTTTCTAGATTGATTTGTGAGTAATTCATTATCATATTCTTTTTATAAATCAAGTATTAAAATTAATTTCGATAAGATCATTATTTTCTAATCAGAAGAAGTAATCAATTCAGACTGAATCAATATATCTCATTCATAATTCTTTTGAAATAATTTTATAATGACTCGTATGAATACTATCATCTTCAACTCAGGAACAAGAAAGTAAATATTTAAATTTATAAATATATGGAATTGAAGAATTTATATCTTTATTTCAAATCAGTACAATATATTTATCAAAATGATATTTAATATTAAATATATCTTCTATTTTTATAGCAAATAAAGACACTACTCTATTTTCCTGAATTCAAACATTAGAAAGATAGGATTCTCAAATTTGAGTTCTTTTACCTGAACTTATATCTACGGAAAGAAAGAAGTTAACATCATAATCTGCAATTCATTGATAATACTTATTTATATACTGACTTTGAATAGTTTCATTTTTTAGAGGCTTAAATAAATGAAATTCAAAATGAATAGAAATCTTTAAATCATTTATTAGTTTTTCAAAACGTTTTTGGTAAATATAATTTTTAAATAATAAATTTGGCAAAAGCTCTTTTGAATTTCTATATTTTTTCGTATCTAGAAAATAAGTATTAAATATATCTTTTCAAAAAAAATATATTTTCGTTCTATCCAAAATTTTTTTACTCACTCAGCAAGATATATCATCATATATAAATATAGGGGATACTAAAAAATCATTTTTTGTAAATCAAATACTATTCAAAAAATTTCCTATTAAAATAAACTTTTCGTTAATTTCATACTTTCAAATTATTTCTGAAGAAAATGATTTTGGTAAGAAATCTTTTTCCGAATGCTTCAAACATGTAAAAGAATAATCACAAGTATAACATTCACTATGATTTATTTGTAAACTCCATGTATAAAATAAATACATTTTATTTAATAGATATTTTTCTATTAAATATCTCTCTTTTATAATGCAATATGGAAAATTAACTAAATGAATAATAAATCAATTTTCATTTAGTCTATAATAAAGTTTTTCCAGTAGGTAAATAAAAGAGTTTCAAATATAATCTAATATCTTTTTTTCTTGTTTTAAAGTATATATTATAATAATTTTTGTATGACTCAGCTTTTCTATTTTTTTAATATAATTAAACAGGAAATATTCAAAATCTTTTGTTGAAGAAAAAATATCGATATTTAACTTGAATATTTTTCGTTTTATCATATTCGCTTAATGAATCAAGTAAAAAAATTAGCCTCAATGTTTTGGCCAGTTTCCAATCAATAAAAAATTCCTGTTCATATATGATCAATATATTGAGCACCTATTTCATTAAATATGATCTTATAATGTGCTAATTCTTCAAGTCTATTATATGAGAGAAAATATTTAAATTTATATATTTCAGGAATATATAAATTTAAATCATGTTCAAAAAATAATACTAAATATTTCTCAAAATTACTTACAACTTTATTTATATCACTCAATGTTACAATTTCCAAAACAATTTTACAATTATTTGTATAATGATTTATATTGGATCTTCATTGTATCTCCATTCAAATATCAGTCCTTTTTTTAAAAACTAATTCTTCCATGAGATGTAATGAAATATTCTTCTTTCTTTGAAATCAATAATTAATCCCATTGTACTGTGTAATTCCTATTTCATCTCATTCAATATTATAGGATTTATCCTTATATAGTTCCCTATCAAAATCCGTATAACTTAGGAATATAGATAATCCCAATTTTTTCAGCAATCTGTTGAATCTATTTTGCAATAAATAATTTCTAAAAAAAAGATTTGATCTTACTCATGAAACCATATTTTCTGTGTCAATAAAATAATTTTCATAGCTCACTCAATTCAGTCAATCAATAAAAAGTTCAATCTTATGCATTAAATCCGTATTCATTTCTTCAAAATCCGTATTCAATTCAAATAAGAAATCAAAATAAATATTCTTCCTTGGAATTCATATATTCTCAAAGAAAAGCAATATCATATCAATTTTATTAAGAAATTGATTTTTTTGAATGGTTAAACAATCAAAACTCTGTACAAAGTGGGAGTTATATCAAGGACAAGAAAAATAATATTTACATTTGTAACACTTATTATGGCTCTTAGGAAGAACATAAATTTTATTTAAAAACACCTCATTTATAAAATATTTTTTTATAATATCTTCATTTCTTGTTATACAGTAAGGAATATTTAAAAATTTAATTTTAATATTATTTCTACTAATGAATTGCTCGATACGTCATAACTTAGGGATTAATATATCGATAATATATGAAAAAATATGTATATCTCTCTTAAGGGTATAAATAATAAAACCGTTTTCTTGAGTGGGATATGCTTTCTTTAAAACTCTAAAAAAAAATAATTCAAACGAGGCTATTGATTGGAAATCATCAATATTTACTCTGATGGTGTTACTTTTATTATTCATTACAGATCTTATTACTAATATGAGCCAGTGGATCTAATTTATCGTATCCACCATTATATATATTTGCATCCATTCTGCTTCATCCACGACATTTTTCTTTATGTAAGCAATCACTGCACTCCTTTGGAAGAAAACCATTATTTAACATTTTTTGCACGTATTCACCACTCCAAACTTCACCAATATCATGATCAAAAATACTTCATAAATTTGAATCAAATGCAGACATTATCTGAATATTTCCATCGGTTGTAATGATAGTTTTAACATTATGACTTTCTGATAATTCACCATCTATCACAGAACCTGCAACTTCCAAATTTTTCATTACACAAAAAGGGACACTATCAACAATTTTATAATTTACCCCATATTGGTGATTGAGTTTGTATAATTTAGCAAGGGCAAGAGTAATCATTTCACGACTAATTCACTTGGTTGTTCCTGTCGAGTATAATCGAAAAAAATGCCAATTTTCTAATTGAAATTTATTACAAACATATGCGTATATCTGGCTTAAATGTATTATATTTTTTGGTGTAAGAATCGTAAGAAAATCAAGAGTAATATTTTTAAAATTTACTATCTTTTCAAGTTGGAAAATTTTTTGATCATATTTGGTTTTGAATGTTTCCAATCCAGTAATTCACTGAATATTATAGGCACCTTGTTTATTAATCGTGTAATAGTCATCATTATTAAATTCATGCATAGAGACCATAAGATTGACTGAAAAATTTTCATTTAATCGCTCAAGTGTTTTATCAAATAAGAGAGTTCAATTGGTATTTATGCGTATAAATATACCCTTATCACGTATATATTCTAATAAATCAAATAAGAAATTAGCAGAAAAAGGCTCTCAACCTGTAATTATAATATCACGAGTACCTGCTATATAAAGTTTATCTATAATATTTTTGTATTCTTGTAATCAGAGTCATTTTCGAAAATTACGATCTTTTAACGGATAGTCATAATCATTGAAACAGTAGTTACAAAATAAATTACATTTACTCGTAATAGTTAATACAACTCCAAATGGAATTAATTTTAATTTATTCTTCTCTTGAAAAAAGTGAAAATCATGAATATCTGTTTGAGATAAAAGAGTAAATACTTCCCTTCCAATATCATCCAAAGAAGAAGTTATTATCCAGTTTTTTATAGTAAATTCAGGAAGTTCCGTGGAAAAAAAATCTCTATGTGTAAAATATACGCTTTGATATTGAAAAGTATGAATATCTTGAAATACAACTTCTATACATCCATTTTCTTTCTCAATAATTCTAGAAATCTTATATCGAGTCAACAATATCCTATCATAAGAGATGGAAGGAAATAATACGAGCGAGTAGAAAATTTTTGTAATCATGACTAACTTATGATATTAACTGATGTAAAATTTCATAGTACTTTATAATTATATAATTCATATTTTTAATACATTGTTGTAATTTCATATCTGAACTATTTAAATCTCAAGAGAAATTATAACTTATATTTTTATACGAAAAATATCGTCCTTCTTTTTTTTGATCGAAATATATATGTACTATATAGTTATTTCATCATAAGTATAATTTATAGGAGAAGCGATTATGAAATGAAAATGTAAATGCTACATCTATATCTGAGAATAAAAGATGAGAAAATTGTTTCCATTTTCGCAAATACTCTACCCTCTTCTCTTGAGAATCTATACAAATTTTCAAAAGATTCTCAGAAAAATGAAATACACATTCTTCTTGTATCTTCTTATGTTTTTTCGTAATAAAAAAATCACCAAAAATCAGAGCATCAAGATGAGTGGAAAGAAACAAATTCATAGCCTCTTGAGGTGTTTCAACTATAGGTTCAGACTTTACATTTAATGATGTATTAATAAGAGCTGGTACTCATGTTTTCTTGTAAAATATACTTATAAGCTCATGAATTCTCGGATTCTCATTTTTATTTACAGTCTGATATCGTACAGTTCAATCAACATGAGTGACTCCCGCTAAAAAAGAAATTTTTGACGGCAGAACAACTGAAGATAAAGTCATATATGGACTTTTTATCTGAACAGAAATATATTCTTGGAAATATTCCTCAAGCATAATTGGAGCCAATGGTCTCCAATTCTCTCGACTCTTTATTGTATTTACTCATAGATTATTTTCTCGAAGCATTGGAGAGGCTAGTATACTTCTATATCAAAGTGCTCGGGGTCAGAATTCTGAAGAACCATGAAAGCATCAAATGATTTTATTTTCAATTAGATTATTTACAACAATTTCTGGATTATAGGGTATCACTTCTATTAAATCAGATACATTATTGATAACTTCTTGAAAAACATGAACAGAGTAATTCTTGCCAATATTTGGAAAATAATGAATCTTTCCTTTTTGAGAATTATCTTCATTCTCTATTATATAATATAAGAAATATAATCATCAGAGAGCAATTCACTGATCTCATACCGCAGATTGAACAAAAATATTTTCAAAACCACATTCTTGAAGTAAGATAGTATTAGCTAAAACATTCAGTCCAACTCATCATGCAATGCATATATTTTTTGATTGCGTAAGAATTTGAGCCCTATTTCAGAGGTATCGAATTGCTTTTTCAGTATGAAATTGTAAATGTGCAGCAATATCAGCAAATATTGATGCAGTAATATCATCCTCTTTTTTCTTATAGTCTCATTGTGCTATCTTATAAAGCTGTATAAGATATTCCTTCATTTCATGCAATTGAATACCTTTTTTGAAAAAATAAACATCTTTTCACAAATATGAAAACAATTCTATATCGGAAAATCGATTCTTATCTCCATACGCAGATAGCCCCATAACACTTCAAGATTCAAGTCATATAAGATCGGAAATCATTTCATAAGTTGCCCCTACTCCATATATTCCAATACCTTCATCCACCTCCATCCCCTCTATAAATTGTATTTTCCTGTTTTCACCATAATAAATAGATTGTGTCATGTTAATTCCATTCAATCAACCCTCACCATCATATCAACTTGAATCTAAAACTAAAATAGCAGAATCACAAAAAGAGGAAGAAAAATATGAACTCATTCCATGGAGGAGATGGTGCTCTTCGAAAAATCAATATGGCTGAAGAAAATCCGTATTATTTAAATATCTCCAGTTTTGATATACTGAATATATAAATGGATAATCAATAAAATAGTTCTCATCAATGTTAATTCCAAGTCAAATTATTGTAAAGTTCTCATAATTTCAAATTATGGAAAATAAATAATCTAATCATCTATAAAAATATTGCTTCTTTATAAATTCATTTGATTCTTCGGGAATTATACAATGTTTGAGTCGTGCAAGTCTTTCTAATTCAATCCCATACAGCTTTCATTGAAAGAACATTACAATAGAAGGATCATGTTCAACATTGGCAAGACAGATGTATATTTTTTCTCTTTCCATTCTATATTAAATTCTTAATAATATGTGCTATTTTTGATGTCTCTCAGATTAACGCATTTCGAATATTTTCAGAATGGATATCCTTTCCGAGATCAATCTCCATACCTTCCACAATATGATTCACCAATGTATGGAGAAAATTATACGACAAAAGTGGGAGAGATAAGCTTTTGGGTGTGTATGCCCAACTCTTCAGTAGTATAGTAATATTCTTTTGAATACAAGGATTCTTACAATAAGCAATATCAATACTTATAAGAAACAAAAGAGTGTAAATAAATGTTACAATAAGTGGAGCAGTATTTATTTTATTAAAATCTACTATATATACCTTTGAATCTTTTCATAAAAAATGACATATGTCCAAATTAAAATATGTATATGTATGCGTAAGTATTGGATTATTGAATAAATTTTCCACATCTAGAATAGAATCATAATCTCATGGCATCATTCATAATAATTGATTTATATCATCAATAGTACATGATCGTTGTATAGAAAAAATTGTTTGTAACTTAAAAATTTCAAGTAGAAATTCTTGCTTATTTCCATAAAGATATTTGAGTGTTACTGGCTTTGCATCTAAAAAACTAAAGCCAGAGAAATAGTATGGCAAGCCATTGAAGTTTTTCTGAATAATATAGCATTCTTGTGGTATATTCATGTGTGCCAATTGAAATATACTATATCAATTCATAACATTCACTACATCTGAAAAACGATGAAAACACCCTTTAATAATGTATCGTTTCATTTTATATACCCCAATATAATCATTATATAAAAACTTAAACTCTGAATTTGAATCAAATACCCTATAAAGACATTCTGTCAATTGCGTAAATCCTTCTTCTCATAAATAAAAGAAGTGCTGTCTTAACTCGCACTCGTAAAAATGCAATATTTTATTTTTCTTTGTAAAATATATACTATTTTCGATTCTCAACATATCTTCCTGGATTTTTTGCTCTATTCAATTCGGTACATACTGTAAGATATTCATACTAGCAATAGAAATTCATCTTCCAATAAAAAAATTCCTGATTACATTCGTACAGATTTCCAAAAGATTCTTATGAATTAATGTATTATATATTAGTAGTAATTCTGTATCTTTTATTTCAAAAATAAGAAGTCATGTATTGTCTTTTTTTAGAAAAATACAATTGTATGCAAAAAAAATATTTATATTTAAAACTCCGAGTTTCTCATACAATATATAGGAAAGCTCAGAACTCCAGAATGTCTCATTATTTAGAAATTGTATCATTCCCTTTTGAAGTTAATACTCGGTAAATATTTCATCCCATATTACTTCTATTATTTTCATCACTATTCATAATTTTATAAATTACTACATAATCCCGTAAATATCCAAGTTTTTCAGGTAAACTATATAATAATTTTACTATTGTTTTAATATCATACTTCTTTACTACTTCATACAAGGATGTATTCTGAATATTCCCAATGAGAGTTGCACTTTCAACTTGTTTTATAAGATTATCTCATAAAGTATCATATTGTTTTCCAATAAAAAGTTCATCACTCGAATCTTGATAAATATTTAACTTTGAGTCAATTACTAATCAAATCTCAACAGGTATTCAATCAAAATATGAAAATTTATAGATTTTTGCATTCGCATATGTTTCATTATGAATATATTGTTTATCAACATATATTATAAATTTCTTCAAATTTTTTAGATCATCTTGTTTCCATGGAATAGTTAACATTACCGGAATAATATTTACCTTTAAAAATCAAAATTCCATAACTCTATCAATCTTTTCATATACTAGATTAATATGAACCGGACTCACAATAAAATTAATCTGAATGAGATGAAATGCCTTTTGGAGAAATTTTCATTTCAGGAGTTGTTTATATGTCTCCTCTTTATCAGCATGAAATGTAAGGTAGATTCGTACATTATTTTGAATTAAAAAATTCAAAATATCTTCCGTTAATAATATTCAATTCGTACCGATTGAATATTGTAATTTTGAGTTATTTGCATGCTCAATAAAGTATCTTACATTTTCAAAGTTTAATAGTGGCTCACCTCAGAAAAAATTAATCGTACAGTCGTCATAATACTCTTCATTTTTATGAAGATATGATATAATCTCATCTATTTTCTCAGTATTTATATATGTATCATCAAAATGAATAGGACAATACATACATCTTCGATTACAAGCATTTGCCATAATGAGATCAATTACAATCTTTCTAGTATTCATACACTTCTATACGTTAATATACAAAATTATTCTCAAGAAACTATCTGGCTCATAAAATCTTGAATTCAGGCAACAAAATCTGAATTATTTCTATCCCTTATGTCAAGTAGAGATATTTGACCTTGCCAATATCATGTGGGGTTCTTTATCATACCAATAGGCGCAAATATACTATCGTATATTGGAAAAAATCAATCTAAATAACGATTACAATGATTTTCATCAGAAAAAGCAAGAATATGAGACTTTCAAAGAGTTTCAGCTAATTTCTTCATGTAATAAAAGGCATACTTATGGAGTCTCAACTTTTTTATTCCACCATATTTTTTATAATAGTCATTGGTGTATTGTAAATTTGAGATAAAGAGTGTTTGTTCTCAGATATATAAACTGAATCAGAAAATCTTTATTCAATGGTCTCGTATTTCAAAAAATAAAGAATTACTTGAATCATGCCAATCCTTCGCTCATTGAAAAATATGAAATTGCAAACTATATCATTTTACAAGAAAGCTACAAGTATATTCTTCCTTAAGAGGAAAATGATTTATATGATATAAAAATATATCATATAAATCAAAGTAGAGTACATTCTTACTCCTATGCCAATGATCAATTAAAAGAAATATTTCTCAAAAATGAAACGCTTTCATAATCTCTATAATACGATCTTTGTATATTTCATATGTTTGGAGATTTTTAAGAATTATTTCCTCTTTTTCAGAAGCATAGTTATCATAATTCAGTACTATCAAAAAAAATCGAAAAAATTCTTTTTCAAATTTATAAATCTCCGGCATTCAAGAAAAAAAATCCCTACCAGTTACTGTTTTTAAAAAGAGTAATGTTTTCTTAAAATCTGCACTATCCACGGTACTAAGAATTCAGTCTACTAGTTTCTTATTATCCATACAAACGATTTCTTTTATAATAATAATCAAGAAATAATTTTGAATATAATTCGAGTTCATCCATCGTAAATCATAAATCAGTCCATCGCTTTAGTAAATAGATTTTCCGTTTTTGAAATATAGCATCATCTATTAAGTAAAGATTCAAGATATCATTTTCCAAATCTGTTGAAATATTCATTCTTATATTATCATTTTCTCGTACAAATAATGAATCATAGTACTGAGTAAAAGTATTAAATTTAGCACTATTCTCTTGAGTAAAAGCAAATATATTGAATGGAATTCATCTACGAAGATTATCACTCATAAAAGAGAGATAATTATCAATCTCACTTAAAGAATATCCGTTGAGTATTTTTTTATTCTGCTTCCAGCTACCATAGCTTACATCTTCATATGCAATAACTCATGGTATATATGACGTAGCTGAAAGTCCTATTCATACTATAGCTGTATTATTAGTTTTTCTTTCCTCTATCTCCCTTCTATGGGTATCAAACAGTCATAAAAATTTTCCATCAATATATGTATCTACTATTTTAACTGCTTTTTTTGAAGTGCTAATATAATACTTGCAAAGATCAAGAAATTTATCTTTTCAATATTTTCCAAGAAAAATATTCGCAAATCCTGTTTTAATAGAAATATCCCATCGATTAATCTCCAGATTTACATCTAAACCATGATTTTTAATCTTTTGTCATGCAGCGTAAATATATTCTAGATCATTTATGAGATCATCTAGGGTCATAGATGGAAGATTATACATAAGATCAAATGATATCTTCTTAAATCCACACTCAATAGCCTGATTAATAGCCATATCTAATTTCGTTTTACTAAACTTTCTATTATTATATCTATTCACCTTTTCACTTGTAGTTTGCACTCCAAACATAATATCTGTAACACCAAAATCCTTCAAAATATGAAGCGTATTTGAAGTTAAGTAAAATGGATGAATCTCTACTTGCCAACTGTAACCTTCAGATAAAGAAAAATTTTCAAGTATTTTTGTGGACATCTCCCTAATCTCCTCATCAGATGCAAGATTAAAAGTTCCTCATCCAAAATATATTGAATCAAGTGGTTTTTTAATAACAGTTGAATATTTTTCCAATTCTTGAAGCATGTAGTCTCTATATATCTTTGTATCGGTTTCATTCACCCGAAGAAGCGCCTCACAATCACAATAATTACAGCGAGTATCACAGTATATACTATGGATATAAAGTTGCAAGAATCATTCCTTCTCATTATATAAATTCCATTTATTCATTACATTCTTCTCTGAAACTTTTTCAGAGAAGAATACATTCATAGGATAACGAAAGGCAAAACCATCCTCTTTAAAAAAGAGAATAAGAAATAGTATTTTCTCAATTTCTTCAAATAATTTCTTCATAAATATATACTATTTGATCATACGATCCAAATAAGTTATAATATATTCAAAATGACTATATAGTATTTTAACCTCACCATTATCATCATTATAAATTGCGTTTCCATCTCTCATAGTAGTAGAAATTTCCTTAAACTTGCTATTGTATAATTCAATATTTTTTGAATCTCAAAGAGTTGTATATATTCTTATCAATTCTCGATATGCCATAAATTTATTTATATAATATCCATCTCCAGTAGCCTCAAGATTTCATAAAGATTGAAGTGTGGCAATGGATTTATCACTATTCCCCATTCTATCATACGAAATTGCCATAAGTAATAATGATGGAGAATACACTTTACCATTTTTATTTGTTTCAAATAATTTTATTGCTTCACTGTATTTTTTATTCTTAAATGCAACTAGTCATTTCAATCGATCCAAGACTGGATATTTAATAATATACTTCTCAATAAGCTTATCAGCTTCTGTATAATCATTCAAAAAGATATATGCAATTATCACATTTCAAATTGTCGTAGAAAAATTTACAAAATTAGTCTCTGCTCAACTTGAATGTTTATTCCAATATATAAGAACTTCATCATATTTTCATAAGTCATTCAATACTTGTATGAGATTGGTAAGATTTCGAGGACTTTGTCATTTTGTTATTTCATAATTTTGTTTAATATATTGCAGTGCCTTATCAGAATTGCTATCAATTTGACGTTGCTCTTTGCTAATTTTTTCTTCTGAGAGAATTTCCTTCTTAATGAGTATTCATGAATTTACTACAACACCACTTGATGTAGTATTAACACTTCAAGGAGAAGATGGTAAAAAATTACATGAAGTCAAAAAACATACAGAGAGGAGTATTCAGATATTTCGTATGCTATACATATATGTGTAATTAAAAAAATAACGATTATATACAATAATAATATTACTTCTTTCGAAAAATACAATCTTTTACTAAAAATACTTGATATAAATATTTTTATTCTTATATCTTTACATATGGTGCCATGGCAGAGTGGTTATGCGGGAGTTTGCAAAGCTCCATACATCGGTTCGATTCCGTTTCGGCACCTCCATTCATCCTTATCGAAATCGAGATACAAAATCATACTTGGTTTCAAAATAAGCAATAATATATTTATTTAAATGTTTAGATAATGATTCAATTAAAAGGAATGGAATATGAATAGAATCTTCATATAATTTTTCATTGAATTTTGCCTCATTCACATCATATCACTCACGAAGACAAAACATTTTCTCAATATTAATTTCATCTCAAAAATTCTCCTTTTTTTTCGACTCAAACCTTGTAATAATCTGATGTGAAAATTTCTCCATCTTAGTGAGATATAATCCATCTTCAATACTTCAAAAGATATGATCTTCTTGAGTACTTCACTGGCCAGCTAGGAGAGTACACATATAAAGGAGTCCATTGGATCATAAATATAACCCTTTTCATAAAGAACAATTCGAGAGATGTTCTTTAGAAAATGATTCTGCAAGATATTTCTCTATAATTTCTTCTATTGGATCAATCTGAACGCGATATCGCAGTAAATTTTGTATATAGTAGTTAAATATTTTAATATATTCTAACTTGAAAATATCTGCAGCCTTCCTGTTAATGAATCCTTTTTTGGCAATAAGCTGGCAAATTGCAATGCTTTTTGTTCAAATTTCTTCAACAAAATATTTCACTAAATCAGAAAGGTACACTACATTTTCTTTTGTTACCACAATTGAAACTCGTGGAGCTACTCAATAGATAGCCTTATATTTTTCAATATTATTTCCAATAATTTCATATAATTTATAATCCTTTATAGTTTTATGTACCCTATAGTGGTCATATGTATTATAAAGAAATGAATCTATAGAAAACTGAAGTTCTATAGCATGATCATGAAAAAATTTATACATGTCTTTCGTATAAATGGTTCCATTTGTATTAATGGTTCCTATTTCAATATTTTTGGTTGGATACTCTCATCTCATCTTTTCAACATGCAAAATAAGCTGTTGAATAAAGGCAAAATTTAATAAAGGTTCTCATCATAAAACAGAAATAACAATTTCATCCGTTTGCTCAATCACCTGAGTCACTAATTCTGCTATTTTATCAGACCATATCAGATTCATTTCTATTTTATCAACAAAACAATACGTACAATCTAAATTGCATTCTCGATTTACAAATATAGTAAATGAATTGATTTTCATAAAAAATTATAATGCTAAATGAGTAAATGATTCTGAGTGTACAATATTTCATTAAGTACAACTATGGAAAACAAAGTATTCCTCTTATTTATCAAAAAATTGTTCACAAACATTGCAACTATAGCAGTCTTTTGGACATTTTCTGAGTTTAGCAAAAAAAGAGAGTCGAGTTAATTTATCATTATCAATGTAAGGGATATTTTGATATGGAAAATCAATAATATCTTTTAAATCTCCATGATAAGTTCAAGCTATATATGCATCTAACATTTTTCTAATTCGCTCAGTTGATTCTGGTCTTGTATCCAATTTAAATACATCAACAATATCTTGATAATGAATAAGATCTTCTGGTCGAATAAACGGTGCTCGAAAAATTAATTTTCGATTCTTGTGAACCATTGGCACACAAGAATAATCTTCAATTAAATTATACTTTCCATTGTGAATTCTCTCTTCTGTATTGTAATCCACCCGATGTGCAGCAATATTAAAATGTGTATGTCTATATGGGCAGTTAGAAAAACATCCTTCATTTAATAGCATTTGAATTGGAAGTCATGTTCGATCTTTTATATTTTTTATCAATTCAATATCTCGATTTATATCTCGATCAATCGTTAAAATATCAATTCATAAATCTTTAAAATATATTGCCTGTTCTACGGATTTTAAATAACAATTAATTGACGAATAAATAATAATCTTAGGAAGTGCTTTTCGAAAAAAGGGAGCATATAACATGTTAGTCAGTGTGATTGAGGTTAATCATCGCATATGAAGCTTTTTTATGAATTTTATAAGCTTCAACATATGAAATTTATCTCAGGTATTTTCACCCTCACAGGTTGCATTCATTATCAAGATGGTATCTATCCCATATTTATTACATGTATCAATTACAGAATATAATGCAACCTCTTCATAATCATTCATCTGTATTTCATCTCTTCATGAATTTCCAAGAGAATATGGTAATGGTAAATACACTGAACTAATATGATCCTTATAATCATCTATGAGGGCAAAAAAATCGGGCTTCTGATTAAATCAAATGGAGAATTTCATAGAAAATAACTAAATAGTAATATCAATATTATACTTATGCTGCAGTTTCTTTAAAAGAATAATTTTTTCTTTTACATCAGATGATTCAAAATCATTTCCATATATATTATTAATATCTGAATATTTGAAATAGAAAGTTTTGTCGTAGAATTGTAATAGTTTTAAAGTATCAACAAATTCTTCTAATGTTTCTTGAAAATAATTAAAAATTATATGATTACAAAGCTCAATCTTTGAATTTCTTCGCATATCTAATAAATTCTCCATGAGCCTATCTATACTATATCAACGCTTCATAAGAGATAATATACGTGGTGAAGTATGTTGAATAGGAAGAAGCATATATGGTATTCTACCATTAAATATATATTTCTTTAAAGACGGGTAATATTTTAGAAAGAAAACAGGATTAATATTTGTAATATATATACGAATTGATTCATGTATCGAAAAAATCTTTTCAACCAAATCAACAAAAGTAGTCCCCATATCTATTCCATAACTTCCACAATCATCAGAAAGTAAATAAAAATCTGTTTTTCATTGTTGAAAATCTTCCTTTACCTGATCCATTATATCCTGAATAGCAAGACTCTTGGTGGCTCATTTAATTTTCTTAATATTACAGTAAGAACAATTGAACTCACATCATGTAGATATCTCAATGAAAGATTTACTTTCAAAATTACCAAGCAACTCACCATATTGCTTAAAATCATTATCAGTATCTAGGATGCTAATCTTGTTTTTAAAAGAATAACTCTCAACTTTTTTTAGATTTATCTTATACTCAAAATAACTCTCAACGGCAACATGGTTTTTCGAATCTATATAATATAATTCATTTCCATATCGTTCCCGAATACTATTACTAATACATCCAATCAGTATAATTCTTTTATTTTGTTGAAGGTAATAATCAATCTTTTGAAATGTTTCATCTAAAAAACCACTATTCACTCAGCATAAATCAAGTAAAATTAATTGGCATGAAGCAAAATCTTTCACCAATATATAATTATTAATTACAAGAAAATTATAAATCTTTACAAATTTATTATCCGAAAGAATACAGTCATTTGAAATACGGTCAATAAATATCTTTTCTGAGTTTGTGAATACCATGTGTTTGGTGGAAATGATAGTTTTAAAAAGATTTATATATGTATTATAGGAAGTTATTGAATGAGTTCAATATTATTTGTTCATATACTTATATAAGCACTGTCATTTTATTGCATAAGTCTTGAGTCTGTATATAGTAAAAATATAACAATCCTCTTTATTTATATAAAAAAATCAAATGAAGAAAATATTTATCTGATTTGGAACATGACCAGAGCAAATTATATTCCACCAAGCAACTCTCCTATATAATTTTTTTCTTATAAATGGATATACCCTTGTGAAAGAAGCAAAACTGGCTGATGTCATTTTTTTATGCTGATATCCATTTAATAATCATGAAGAAACAAGAGTTCTGCTTACCTTAAATTACTATCTAAAAAAGTATCCAAATACCGATATTATTGCCTTTTGACACCTCGCTGATATGATTCAGGGAATGAACGAATTCTGAAAACTGAAAGTAATATGATTATATCAATCAAAGAGAATAAATACCTTATTTCCACATACCATACCAATAGAAGAAATACACGTAGAAAATTATCGATTCTTTATACCTCTAAAAATTGATAATTTATATATTTGAGATTTTTGATATGATATCTCTATTAAGACAAACTATATACTTCGAGAAGATGAACTCAATATATCAATCGATACACTCAGAAATTGAGGAGTATCAATCAGTTGAATAGAAGAGTATGAGGAAAAATATTGTTATCTGGAAGATAAGACCAATAACATTTATATACAAACCTCATATGGCTGTGCATTTAAATGTTCATATTGTGTTATTAATAGTGTATGATGAGTTATTAGTAGGCCAATGGATGAGATTCTAAAGCAAATACAAAAATGAATTGAAGCAGGAAAAAAATCCGTTTATATTGTTGATCAAGATAGTGGAAGTTATGGTATTGATATATGACTTGATTTTGCTGATTTACTCAACAAAATTAATAAAATACCTTGAGATTTTGATATACGTATTTATTATTTTGAACCGTCAAGATTTTTAAAGCTCTATAAAAAAATAAATGTTGATATTCTCACAAGAAGGTTAGCATTTCTGAATATTCCCATACAAACCACCTCACAGAGAATACTTACTCTTATGAATCGGAATTATGATATCACTGAAGTATTAAATATTATTCGGAAACTTCGCAGAATTAACATGAGGATTCGACTTGAAACCATTGTAATGTATGGGTTCCCTACGGAAACATATGATGAATTTATGGAATATCCAAAAATACTTCCCTACTTTGATCATATAGAATTCTTACGATATTCGGAAAGGCCATGAACAAAATCAGTAAAATTATGAGGAAAAATACTATATGCTGATATGGAAAAACGATTTTCTATCATGTGAAAACTGAAAGAAAAATTTCCAACCAAAATAGATTATTGTATGGAAATATAAATAGAAGACACTAATAACAACTTGCCAGTATCTTTTTCCGTTCTCTTGGACTTCATATAACTGGATCGATCTTATCACCAAATTTTTGCTTCATTTTTAGAATTACCAAAGATTTCCTGAGAATTTCTTCATGGGAATTTTTTTGCATGTTATAAGTTTTTGTTCACTTTTTATCTGCGTAACATAGAAAATCAGTACAATCAAAATATTTTAATAATCGAAAATAATCAGAAAACTCATCATATGTTTCAGTAGGAAAGCCATAAATAACTATAGATCAAAGCAAGATACTAGTATTATACATCTTTATTTTCTTACAAATATTTAATACCTCAGTGATATCATAATTCCGATTCATAAGAGTAAGTATTCTCTGTGAGGTGGTTTGTAATGTAATTCGAGCATATGATACTTTATTTTCCCAAAATTCTGGAGCTATCCTATGAAAATTCTCTACAAGATGCTTGGGTTCAAGATAATAGAATTTTATATGAAAATCTCAAGGTATTTCATTGATTTTATTTATGAGAAAAGCAAAATCAAGTCATATATCAATACCATAACTTCCAACATCTTCATCAATAATGATAATATTTTTTGCACCTATAGATACGGCATGTTGAATATCGGAAATAATATCATCGATTGGAAAACTCTTTGTATATCAAGAAACCCGCTTAATTGCACAATAGGAACAATCAAATCCACATCCCCGTGTAGTTTCTATATAAAAGTTATCAATTGAATCTTCCATATAATTATAATCTCATGGATATTCTTCTATGGTATTATTTTGATATGTTCCATCAATGATTGAATCAATAGTTATTGAGAGATCATATTCTGATATTTCATAATTTGTTTCCAGTTTCAAATTACTTCATAATGCATTATGAAGTAAATCTCACAAAGAAACCTCTTCGAGTTTTAATGGAATAAAGAAACGTATTCTTCATACATGAATATCTTTTATGGAAATAGTACCATGAAAAATGGTATCAAATTTTTCGTATTCAGAATATGAAATATACATGAGTCATGGTATGCGTTTTATACCATATATCATATTTGGTGCAGATCCGAACACAATAATCTTTTTATCTTTATAGGTATTCAGATAATAATAGAGAGAAAGAAGGACAAGTTTTTCTTCATAATTATCAAATGGATATGCATTCAATAAAATATAGTCTGCATCTTTTGCATTTTTTACTAATTTGTATCCATTTTGAATCAGAAATTCATATACAATAGTTGATTGAAATCACACTTGACTATGCTCAGCTCAACTTGCACTTCAAATAAATATAGTAGACATAATATGAATTTTAATAAATAACTATATATCTCTCTTTTGAAAAATATGAATTCCTTGGTGTAAGGTTTCATTTTTATCAAATATTTTTGTAAGAAAATGTTCCTTCATTTTCCAAAGAAAGACCAATCTTCGAATCATTTCTTCTTTTGGTATTTTGCCCATAAAGAATGGAGATTGTGTTCATTTTCGATCCGAGTAATACCAAAACCATACTTCATCGAAATAATTAATAACCTGAAAATATGTTTTAAATTCATCGAATGTTTCTGAAGGAAATCAATATATAAACTGGGTTGTTATTATAATATTTGGATTGATACGTTTAATCTCCTGTGTAATACTAAGAACATTTGGTATATTATAACTCCTATTCATGAGCTTTAAAATTCTCTGTGACATCGTTTGTAGCGGAACACAAAAATTAATAATCCTATTCCATATGGCTGGGTCAATTGTATGAAATAATTTCTCTAGCCTCCCTGGTTCAAAATAAAATATTTTCAAGCGAAAATTTCATTCTATTGCATTAATTTCATTAAGGAGTTGAGCAAAGTTTTTTCAGATATCCAATCCATAACTTGCACTATCTTCATCAATAAAATGAAAGATAGTATATCAAAGTCATAATCATCGTTTTATTTTTCTTAAAATAATCTCTGTTGGGATGCTTTGAACAAATCCAGCTATACTTCTAATATCACAATACGAACAATGTCATCCACATCACGTACATATCTCTAATGGATACTCACCTGTTTTATCAAGTAAATAGTTATATTTCTCAGTATTATATTCGGAAATTCGATCAATTGGATAATTTCATGCTTGTATAGCATCAAAATCTATAGATAAATCCTCCTGTGAGAATATATATCTTGATTCAATATTCGCATCAAGATATCAATATTTATCAATATTTAAGCTTTCGATATTTAATGGAATAAAGAAACGGAGAGTATCAACCTCAATATTATGTATAGAAATACTTCGCATAAAAAGTGCATCAAATTTATCTTTTTCTTTTAATCATATCATTTGAATTCTGGAAATCCCTTGCAAATATGGCATCATCGCAGGAATTGATCCTATAAGAACAATATTTGCATTCGGATAGCGAACTAAATAATAATTAATAGTTAATAAATTTATTTTCTCTTCAAACTCTTCGAAAGGATATCCATTCAATACTATAATATCAGCATTGATTGGTGATGAAATCAATGTATATCCATTTTGTTCAAAAAAATTATATACAACAGTGCTTTGATAAGCACAAACTTTATGTTCACTTCAACTTCAACTTCCAATAAAAACATTTTGCATAAAAATAAATTAATCACATCATCCATCAAGAAATAAAGTTGTACCATTTACAAATGAGGAATCATCACTTGCCAAAAATATAATTGACTTAGCAACCTCTGTAATCTTTCAGAATCTTCAAAGATATATTGTATTGTCATCATCCTCTGAAGAATCTCATGTTGGATTTTCATAATCTCTGTTATCAATATTACCAGGGGCAATAGCATTTATTCGAATATTTGGTCAAGCAATTTTTGCAAATTCTTTTGTAAGTACAATGATTCAAGCCTTGGAAATATCATAATCAATAAGGTCTGATGAAAAATGTTTTATTCCCTGAAGCGATGAAAGATTAATAATTTTTCATCAAATAATTTGTCTATCCAGCATTCGTCTTAAAACATACCGTGTACACAAAAATGTACCAAGAAGATTGGTATCTATGGTTTTTTTCCATTGTTCAACGGTTCTTTCAAAAATGGGAACTTCCTGAGAAAATCATGCATTATTTATACAAATATCTATTTTTCCAAATTGTTCTATTACTCAATCTACCATGGATATAACATCTCATTCTATGGAAACATCACATTTCACAGCTATAGCATGTCATCATAATCGAGATATCGTATCCACCACAACAAATGCTTCTTTCTCGGAAGTAAGATAGGTAATAACTACCTGTGCTCCTTCTTTTCAAAAATATAAAGCTGTTGCCCTTCATATTCAACGAGCACCACCAGTAATCACGACTATTTTCCCTTGAAATTGCATATAAAACTATTAATGAATACTTCGATACAACATAAAAGATTCCGCATATGGAAGTCAACTTTCCATTCATCGAATACGAGCCAATGTTTCCAATCATTCGATATTTCGTGCATATGGAAAAGATTGATTTTCTGATATATAAAGCTGAAATAATTGCTTCTTATAATCAAGAAAATCACCAATATCTTCATAATGATTTGGGAGAAATTGATCCTTTCCTATAGATAATTCTGTCGAAGAAAGAATTTCAAAGAGATAAATTTTCTTAATAAAATGAAACCGTTCAATCGGCCGAAGAGCAGTAATTACAGAACGAGCTGTTAAAGCATGATCTATATTCAAATCATTATAAAAGTGTGTATATATAACACTTGGCTCTATCTTTTGAATTACCTTTTCAATCGATTGTATAATGGTAAGAAGTGGAATGGTATCGAAACCAGTATCTGGAAAAAATTCTTGAAAAACTTCATCAATTCATAGTTGTGCTACTATCCTTTGAAAACATTCCAATCGAATATTTTTTTTCTCTTCTTTTCTTGCATTTCATGGTGAAGACAAGAGCAAGATATTAACACTATAGCCCTGTTGTATTAATTTACAAATAGTTCCACCCATTCATAAAACTTCATCATCGGGATGAGCTATTATTATGAGAATCTTCTTATCATTCATATTTTCATTCAAGTAAATGAACTAAATTTCACTCAAGAACCTTTCGTGATTGTTCTGTCATAGGTGTATGATTCTCATAGGTTCAGAATCACTCTGACATATCTACTTTTGGGAAATTTCAAGTATGTCGTCCAAGTATATCAAGCAAAAAATATGAGTCATTTAAAAAAAGTATATCACTCGATTCATTCCTTGAAATAAGTATTTCATCCTGTTTTTCTCAATTTCTCATGCCTATTTGTAGTATTTCTTCATTTCACCTTCAGTAAAGACCAATCATGCATTCGGTTAAATCTTTTAAAGAAATCACTCTTCATCTATGAATAAATATCTCTCAACCAATACTTGTACAAAAAGAGAAGTAAATCAAATCAATAATCTCATTGATAGTAATATAAAATCGTCTGGTATTGGGATTTGTGATAGTAAGGGGTCGATGATTCATGATTTGATGAAACAATACTTGTACCACACTTCCATTACTTCATAAAACATTACCGGCACGAAGAACTGAAAATATTGTTTCTTTTTGGTTTACATTTGCATGAATACATAATTGTTCTCATATTGCCTTCGTATTACCGTAGAGATTATATGGATCAACTGCTTTATCTGTAGAAACATAGAGCACCTTTTTTACTTTATTAAAAATAGCGGCATCGATAAGATTTTGAGTACCCTGGACATTTATTGATATGGCCTCTTCTGGGTTTTCCTGACATTTTGAAATATGCTTCAATGCCGCTAAATGAATAACATAATCTACTCAATGGAGCACCTTTTTAAGAAGTTCTCAATTTCTTATATCTCAGAGGACAAATTGAATCTTTGAAGAATGCATTATTCGTTCCATTTGCACTTGTCTATCTTCCGAACGAGACAATACAATTACTTTCTTTATCTGATATTTTTCAAGTAAAGATTGTACGATAGCCTGTCACCAAGTTCCTGTTCATCAAGTAATGAGAATAGTTGTATTATGAAACATATTTATTTGGTAAATAACTCATTCTGTTTGGGTATCTGAGTTTTAATAAGATAGGTGTAATAATAATTATTATTATTCAAATAGGAAATAGTTTTTAGGATATACATTACGTATTTAAATTCTTTGTATTCAAAACCATTTTCTCTTGTTTGATGAAATTGATGTCATATTCTCATAAACTGATATATTCAAGCAAGATTTATATTTCAACAAAGTATCTCCAAAAAACGATTAAATACCATATCAACAGAACAATTATCAAAAACAGATTGATATGAAATATTTAGTAAATCTGAATAAAATCTATCATGAATAAGTGGGGTTTCTTCTTGATTGCAATATACTGGCAATCTATTTACACGCTCTCGATTTGTATATACTGATGGCTGGTTAAATGGTCATGAAGCATGAATATAATCATGATAATCCACATCAAATCGAACATCAATATTTGATATGGAGTACATCCCCATATTTGGATACTGATGTATATTTTTATAAAGTTCATCAATAGCAAAAGAAGAGAGAAAATTATCATCATCAAGAAATACAACATATCGAGAAGTCTTATCTCGCTGAAGAAGTTTCCAACGAGTTTTTCAAACTCATAAATTTTTTCTATTCACAAAGTAATCAAAATTATGAAATTTATCTTTATATTGATTCAAGACTTTCAAAATATCACTTGTCTGTTTAGTGTTATATCCATCAACTCAAATAAAAATTTTAAAATTCATTTGAGTCTGTAAGAGTAAAGATTCAAATAAATCTTTTATATATTTTGATCGAGCAACCGGTATATGGAGCGAAATAATCGGAACATATGTATGAAAAAAATCTTGTATTTTAAATTTCAATCGCGATTGTAAAAAAAAGATTGTATAGCACCAAATTTTTACTGGAAGTAATGATAATATGGCATCTTCTAAAAATATATTATTACTCGGGCAGGTATTCATTTTTTGAATAAGAATACTATATAGCTTATATAAAGTTTGTGAGACTACTAAATTATCAGGAACAATTATACTTCTCGTAATCAGGATATTTTTTTCCGAAGGAAAAATCGGAGACTGAATAAAATCGGTACAAGTAATCTTCTCAGTACATTCAAAAATTGGGATAATTACCTTAACTTCAGATGAAATCAAAGAAAGTGTATGAAGTGCTATTCATGTAAGATGTTCAAAATAGTATAAAATATGATTTATACCTTTACACTCATCGTACTTTTCTATGAGGAAATATTTCCAATGTATTTTTGGAAGTCACTCCACATCAATACCATATATATCTCAATTAGTATCTACAAAAATAGTTTTCTTTTGAAATAAGGGTGAAGTATATCCGAAAAATGAATATTCGTATAAATCTGCCTGATTGAACTCATTTACAAAATATCCACTCCCCTTATGTGAGTGGAGATAATTTCAAGAATCTTTCAGAAATATCTTCATAATAACAAATGATTCAAAAAAAGAGGAGTTTATGTTTTTTCAATTCTATTTCAACGGACATTTAGTATATTGTCATCACATTTCTTACAATATTCATTATCAAGCCGAATAGTATCATAACATTGGTTTAATATATCAATCATTCCTCAGCTATAGGTATATTTATCAACATTTCAAAAATTATAATGAGAGCAAAATGTTCCGGCAGTTACTTCTCAGTTCCAAGTAAAAAAAGGTTTAAAGCCACACATTCCGTTATAATCATGGTATGGATCAGTTTCTCATGCAATATATAAGGATTCATAATTTTCAAGCTTTCATCAAAAATTATGAAGCCTATGAACCACTCATTCCACTCATAAGGTATCACAAAATTTCTTAAAAGATGGGACCTCTTCTTTTGAATATTTTGTAAGTAAAAGCTCAAGACAAAAATCAAATTTTAATGATTTCATTCTTTTAATAGAATCTATGAGATCAGCATAATGATTTACACTTCAATATGTTCATCAATACATATGATTTACGATTTTCTCCCGTAAAGAATATAATCATAACTGAAGATTGATATTGATTCAATAATCTCGAAGTTCTTGGATTTTAATAATGATATCATCCGTTAACCATCTTCAACCTTTTGTTGGGATAAGAAGAAAAATATCAGGGAGTTCTTTCAATTCATCAAGAATGAGGAGAATATCTTTATTTAATAGTGACTCACCAATTCAGGCAAATGATATATATACAATATCATTTTTATTATATTGTATAAACTGAAGAATCTTTCTAAAATTTTCTAAAGTTAAATCTCATTGATTTTTAATAGTATGATGAATACATCAAATACAATTCAATCCACAACGAGAAGAAAGTTCAATATCAATTGGATATTTATATGGTTTTTCTGGATATTTTTCTATCATATTTTTTCAGTAAGGAAGAAAGAAGAACAAGGTTACTATATGATTGTTTTGTATTTCAATTATCAATAATATACTTAAGATAATCAAGATAACAATATTTCTTGAGTGAATCCTGTATTTTTTCTAGAGTCATATTGCCAATCTTTCCAATTGGAGTATTGATTTTCTTAACGATATGAAAATATTCTTCAGCTGTTCCCATATTGTCTCACAAGATATCTCCATTTGGATTAATAGTGAATTCAAAATGATTATCTTTTGGTTGAAGGTAATAAATATATCATATAGAAGCAATTTTGGTGAATTTTTCTATAAACCGTATAAACTCTAAAAGCTTCTTCATATCTTCATCCGTATATTGATGAACTAAAACTATTGGGAGAATACAAATGTTTGAAAATCCTTGCTTGAGTAGAAATAAAAAATTCTCTTTCATCATCTTTCATGACACTTCTGGATCATATAGAAAATTAACCTGAACATTGTTTTTTTTGAGAAAAATTTGTGATATTTTCGCAAAAAGAACATGATTATTTCGATAATTCTCATTAAAACTCAAGGTAATATTATTAAGATTAGTGAAAACTCTCTCATATATTTCATGGGTTATCAAGGTACCATTCGTAGTGATAGAAAAAGAAACGGTATCTCCCCTGCAAACAGAAAGAATTTTTTCAATTTTTTTCCATTGTAGAAGCGGTTCACCTCATATAAATTCTATATGTAGTGTATTAAAGGCGGTTTTATATTGTTGCACAAAATCTGCAATAGCATCTATATGTATATCCGCAATAGTTTCCTTATTAAAATTTATTACACAATAAGAACATCGCAAATTACAATCATAACTGAGATATATAACAATATGCAGATATTGTTCTTTCTTCATAAGATACTACTAAAATATGTTTGGAATTTAAAAATACTTATCACAATTGGTACATTGATCACAATTGTGTGGACATGCTTGCATATTTTCAAAAAAATCTAACTTTGTAAGCTTCATATTATCAATAAATGGAACATATTTCTCAGCATCAAATATTCCCATATCAAGAAGGTCGAGAAGATTTCCTCTATATTCTTTATTTGAATAAGCAACCAGTTGTTTTTCAATATCGTTTGTTCAGAGGGTTCGTGTGGTTAGCTTAAAAATATCAACCACTTCCGTATATCTATTGAGATCTTCTGGTCGAACAAATGGTATCTGAAAAAAATACCGTTTATTTTCTTGAAGAAATGGAGTGCAAGACGATCATTCAATCAGATTAGAATATTGAAGTTCATGCTCATTTGAACAATGAGAAAGAATATTGAAATGAGTCTGTCGAAAAGGGCAATCTTGTATACATCATTCATTCAGGAGAATTTGAATTTCTTTTCATGTGGCTTTCTTTATTTTTCCAATTAATTCAAGATTTCTATTAATATCACGATCGATTGTAATGATATCAACTCCAAGTTTTGCAAGATATTTTGCATGCAAAACCGTCTTTACATAACAATTCACAGACGAATATACACGTATATTGGGAATTTCTTTTTTAATAAAAGGAACATACAACATATTTGTAAGTGATACCGCAACAAGTCATTTACCATAAAGATCTTGAAGTACACTTAAAATTTTCTCGAGTTGCTGTTTTTCTCATGTCTTTTCTCATTCACAAGAAGAATTTAATAAAGCAATTGATGTTATTCAAAATTTTGAACAAATATCAATCAGTTTTATAATTTCAGAGAAATATGTTAGATCTTGTACCACTCATCTTCCAGATGGAATAATCTCTACTGGTAATGGAAAATAGATAGAGTGGATTTTTTCATTATGTTTCTCTACAAGATCGAAAAAATCTCATCTCCCATTATATCAAATCGAAAATTTCATAGTATGCACTTGTTCAATTACCATCTACTTCCATGACTTCCATGACTTCCATGACTTCCATGACTTCCATGACTACTATGACCAAGGGTTGCAGTTCATGAAAGATCTGGAACTCCACTATAGTGTCAATTTACCACTCAACTTGCATGATTGGCAACAATACTTCCACGAATTCAACATGGTGCATTCATTCATGGTTGCTCAGAAGTTGCAGCATATGTATAATCTGGTCAGGCACGATTTGCTGTGGTACAGCTATTTGAATGACTCCAAGCAAGAACATCCTCTGCACTACTTAACAATACTGCTCAAGCACTGAGACCAAGGGCATCCTTTTTACTTATTTTTCCACTTTCATCCGTCAAGAATCATTTGATTTTCTTCTTAAGAACGGGAAATAATGGTTTCTTATTTTCTGACATAGAATGAAGTCTTATAAAATAAATGATATACTAAACAACATCACACTGACCCACCACGAATCCAGTATTAGCAACTCATACCCAAGATTCAAGGATTTTATTATTATCCTCATTTTTTAAATTCCTAAAAATATAGTCAAGAACAGCATAATCAAGAATTTTCTTATGATCCTTTGAATAATTTGGAATTATATTTCATGTGGTTTTATATGAGTGAATAGGACATACTCCAATATATGGTTTATAAACACTTTCATTATATCCAGGTAAGCCATCCAGTGTACTTGCCTGAACCATAACTTTTGTAGTTTCACTATCAATCATAGAATTATATGCCTGTTCTGGATCATCCTGCACTTCTCCCATTAAAAAGTTATCATCTCCCATACGCCCTAACATTCTTCATTCATCACAGCTATAGATCTTCCCATCATAATTATAAGCAACTTGTCCAATACAAGCACCACAAGGACTTCTTTCATCAAGATAATTCGGATCAGTTTCTGTAAGAATCTTTAACAAATAAATACTCGAAAGGTTTTCTCGAAAAAATGTTCACTTCTTATTTAATTCAAGAATGTAATCCATTGATTTTGTATAAAATTCAATAAATTCCTCTTGTGAATATCAGAGATTCTCAAGATCAGCAGCAGCAAATCCATAGGGATTCAGTGGTCGGAGAAAAATAGAATCGAGTCCTAAGCTTATATATGTATCAATTACTTCTTTATATTTTGGAAGTGTTTTCTTTGTAACCGTAAGGAGAGCTCATACCTTAAGATTAATACCCCGTTTGATATACTCTTGATTAATTCGTTGAATCCAATATGAAACTTTCTCGAAGCTATTCCCCTCTTTATAAGTTCTATTAAAATTATGTGTTGTCTCATCACCATCAAGTGAAGTAGAGATTTGAATATTATGATCTATTAAATATGCCAATTTCTCATCATCCATAAGGGAAAGATTTGAAACGAGAGCGAAAGTAATATTTTTTTTCAAATGAAAAGACTTAATCTCGGCATATTCTGTAATATATTTCACAATATCCCAATTTACTAAGGATTCACCTCACTGAAATTCGATAGTAAGATTCGGTGAAGAAGTATAAAAAATAGTATCAACGACTTTTTTAGCAGTTTCTTCCGTCATATCCATATCTTTGGCAGTCATAGGTGCAACGGCTGCATGGCAATATTGACACTTATGATTACATCGAAGTGTTGTTACAATAATATGAAGAGTTGGACCATATGCAAGATACTGATTTTTATTCATAAAGGCAACCGTCATATCCTGGAGATACGATGGTGTTTTTATGAACTTTTTTGTTACAAGTTCATTATATTTTTCTCCTGAACTCATTTCACCAGAAACAAAAGCATGAAATTCATCTTGGGAAAGAAATATATATTTACCAATATCATTCGTTAAAAGAAAAGATGTTTCATCAAATCGTTTAAAGCGGAAAAATCCGATAGTATCATTTTTTAGTGCAGCAATTTTAGAAAGACTAAACATAGAAATTAAATAGTTTCATTATAAAGAGCAAGTACATAATTCATAAATTCTCAAAATATTTCATCTATTCATTCTGGGGAGTCGCCCAGAACAAGAATATTTCCTTCTTGAAATTCAATCGGCGCATATTGTTTATAAAAATCAACCGCATCTTGAACAATATCATCACAATATAGATTTTTATCGATCTTGAAACTTTGCTTTAACATCTTTAATTGCATTAGGATTTAAGGTAATTTGAGGCTTAGAAGTTTCGAATTTTCCAGTTTCTTCTTCAATTTCTTTTAATATTCGTGCTATTTCTTCTTCATCAATCTTTAAGTCTGGATCATTTTCTATTTCTTTTAAAATCTCATCAATATCTCTATCAAAATCAATCATAGTATTCTCTTCTTTTTTATCAGTATTTAAGGCAACGAATCATTTCTTATCAATCGAATTTGCAATGGCAGCTCATACAATTTTCTCTCTTATATCTTTATTATCAATCTCAAGTTTATTGCGTAAATATACACTTAAAATTTCATCACTCAAATCACCAATTACATTTTCTATAGTTTTTCTTGAATTTGGTTTTAGAGTAATCTGAAGAATTATATTTTTATTCTCATCAAATCGAAAAAAGAAATATGCATCCTCTAGAAAATTATAAGCAGCCTTCATGGCTATATCAGAATGAAACAAGGTTCAATCAATAAAAAATTCATATTTTCATTGTTCATTTGGGAGCTGACGTAAAAATTCCATAAACTATAATAAATTAGATGAATACATGTCATATATTATAAAAAAATACCGGAAAAGCAATATCGAAAAAATAGAAAAATCTAATAATATTCTCTTGTATTTTTATCAGCCTTTTAGTATGATGTTGATATAATTTTTATTACCTATATGTTTCAGAATTTCTTATTTCTTTTTAGGAAGATTCCCTATATTATTGGCTTTTTTATATTAAGTATATCCTTATGAATTATTTGGTATTTCACCACCGATTTTTGATTTCTTATAGGAAATAATGGTCTGATGTCAGCATATCTTGATATTACCCTCTCTCTTATAATGATAGGCATTTTCCCAATTTTTCTATTGTGAATACTCTACAAATCACTTCTTTTTGGAAGAAAAAATTCACATAAAAAAAACATTATCTGAGGGATTGGATGAATGATAGGAACTATTTTATCATGATGTACTTGTTGCAGTGCATCACTTATTACCTATCTTTGACTTACTGGTTTTATTGTTCAATTCCCTATTATTGAACATAATCTTCTCCTGATTAAAGGAATATGAACCCTCCTTATGATACTTGCTTGTATTGATGTATTAAAAAACTTACAATCTTGCAAAATGCAAAAATAAATACATAGCCTACTGCATTTTAAAATACGAATCTGGATATGTTACTCGAAATTCAATAAAATTTTCCTTAAATGCAGTATATCATTTTTGATCGCTCGGACCGTATTTATTTCTCAGTTGATCAAAATTCATATATCGAATCTGTTTTTTCCAAGAATCTAGAAACCAATAATCGATAAGTCCTGTTCAGGCTTGAATTGGATATCATTCTTTTCCAGTAAATGCTACAAGATGAACACTTGAATTATTACAATAATCATGTACAGCGAGTCAAGCAACTACAGAGCCATTAACATAACACAATAAGCTCCGTACACTTGTTGGATCGATTCAGGCCATGTGTTTATAGTACTTTATATAGTCATTCTTATAAAGATGTTTCACGCGGGTATTTTTAAATGCCAAAGAAAAAGTCTCAGCATCAACTTCGCGAATAATTGCTCACGAAGCAAGAAATTTTTTTCTAGCTCGTTTAGCACGTTCATTCCATTTTTTTGTATAATCCTCATTATCTAATATGGTAAAACCATTTTCTTGAAAATGCGATGAAACCCAAAGCTTTCTCCATCCAGAAGGTATTTCTTTTCTACGCCAAGGAACCCAAATACATATACCGTGTTCAAAGCCATGAGTTGACTTTAAGAAATCCATATCTGGTTCAATATCAATGCGCTCATATTTAATGATTTTCACAAATTTTCCTAAAAGATTCTTCACCCATCAAAACTGGGGAGTTTGAGGAAATGTAATAGCGGTCAATCAGCAATCTTCTAGATACTTTCGATATGTCGATGAAGCAGTACGGTGATAATAATGATCATCTGGGAGGTCAGCACGAGAGATATATTTCATAAAATAGAATTACTTGAAAAGTATATATTGAATAGATGGAAAAATCAATTATATATACATTTAAGCAGCTACCGTCACTTTCTTTGGAAGATTCACTTTTCATTCCCACACTGATTTTGCAGAGACAGCATTTTCAGCAGCATCTTGTTCAGCTTTCTTTTTACTACTTCCTGTTCATTGTGCAAATTCTATACCATCAAGCGATACGGATACAACATATGTCTTATTATGATCTTGTCATACCTCGCTCATAACTTCATATAAGGGTGGCAACCCCCAAACAGCTTGAGTAAACTCTTGAAGATATGATTTTGGGTCAACATACAGTCATTTTTCCAAGATTTTTTCAAGGGTTGAATACACATGAAGAGAAAGAAAATTCTTGACCTGTTCAATTCAGCAATCAAGATATATAGCACCAATTATAGCCTCAAAAGTGTTTGCAAGAATATATGGATTATCTTGTCCATTTGCTAATGATTCTCATCGGGAGAGTTGAATTGCGTCAGAAATACCTAATCAAAGAGCTATCTCAGCTAAATTTCTTCAACGCACAAGAGCACTTCGTATATCTGTAAGCTCTCACTCAGTCTTTCAAGGAAAATCCAAAAATAGTCGTTCTGTGACAACAAGCTCTAAAACAGCATCACCTAGGTATTCTAATCGTTCATTGGATTCAAGAAAACCACTTCGTTCCTCATTCAAAACAGAACGGTGTACACAAGCAAGTATATAGAGAGTAAGATTACTCGTTGGAATCTGAAGAGAAGATACAAGGATTTTTATCTTCGCTTCAAACTCCTGACGGCTATAACGAAGGGATGTTCGAGACATATGCAGGGATGTCATGAAATAAAATAAATTTTGAAGGCTCAATTTCTTGAAGAAATTTTGGATTTATTTTTTGTTTCTCAACACAAGACGAAAGTACTCAATTTACAAACAATCGACCAGAATCATCTGAAAATTTCTTTGTCAATTCAATGGCCTCATTAATACTAACTCACGCTGGAATAGAATCAAATGTTAAAAACAAAAGCTCATAGAGCGATATATATAATGGAAGGAGATTAATAATAGCCATGGTTTCAATTTGAAACTTTGGAGCCAATTGTTCAATAATCGCTCAAATTATAGCTTGCTTTTCAAGTATTCCATATTCCACAGCATCAGCAAATGGAATATCTATTATTCAAATATCACCGGCTTGAAAATATTCAGACAAAAAAATATCCCGTCGAAATGTGCTACCAAGGAATATTCTCCCATATAGGGACTGAAGAAGAAACTCTCTCGTGCGACGACGGGATATAAAAGCCATAGAAAACAGATGATAAAGAACGGAAAAAGCGGATCAATTATGCACGAATGGTGTGGATAGTTTTTGCTTTTTTCCCTACATGAAATACCTTTCGTCATTTGTATTCTCCTGTAATTGGAGATGCAAAATGGGAAAGTGCTATAGCATTTCCTTCAGCATCATACTGAAGTGAAGATGCAAGATTCTGTAAACGCTTTGCATTCAGCTTAAGCCATGCAGTATAACGCTTACGACCACGAACCTTAGAAAGTTGCTGAGGAGGAGAAATAGTCATATAACTTGAATAATAATTATTTAGAATGGGTGAGATTATATGAAGAATTCTCCATATGTCAAAAACTAATTTGCAATATTTTTAAAACCTGGTGGTGGTGAATTCAAGAGTGCTGTGTTATATTCTATAATCATAGAAAATCCTGAGTATGCATTGGCCCCAACTGAAAGATTTGATTTATGGGAAGCTTTTTGAATTGATGATAATCATCAAAATCCTGGACGAAAATGGTTATAATCATAGCGCAAAGCAATATCTACCGTACATGGTTGAACACCTCCTGGACATACTGGAGCACTTATTTGTGCACTTCCACCAATAGTATTCTGAGAAAATAAAGATCAATGTATATAAAGTTGATTTTGTTTTTCTGGAGCATTTGTCATATATCATCCATAGTACGTCATACCATTTCCAGCAAAAACAGCATTATCAGAATATAAGAAAGCTGCCATATTTTTCACATCTTTATCAATCCAGATATTTCCCCCTCTTCAACTCTCATCCTTCAGTGATATAATACCAATATTCCCTCATACATCAGAATTAATAACGATATCACACCCAAGAGTTATATAAGATTTCTTGGAGAATATTACTGGCAAAGTTATAAAGGTACCAGGACATGTTTTTATAATTTCATAATCGAGATTTGTTGTATCTGTTATATTTCTTGATAAAAGTTCAACATTCTTTTTTATATTATTCCTTAAATCTGCCCATGAAAGAGTCGATAAGCGATTTATATCATCCCCTTCTACCGTATGGTATACCGATTCTCCATTTGCATTCCCAATAATTTTCACAGTATCACCTACTGCATTTCATGATGAAGAAGATCAAGATAATGTACCTACTCAAGCCATTCGAAACGAAGGAAATACAACTTTCTTTCCATCCAAATAATAGGAAATTGTTGAGTAATAATTTGTACTATAAGGAGGAACTGGAAAGAGTGATGTGGCAGATTTTTGTACAAAATAAATTCTAAAGAAATGAGTCCAGTATTGAAGCGGAAAGATAGTGGAATTTCAAATTTCCACGAGTGAAATATCCATCCATCACTTGGTACAATGTCATATATATCAGGTAGCAGTAAGTGCGTTCGCAAGACATCCAACATTTCAACCATCAAAATCAATAGGATCACGATATATTGCAAGATGATTATTGACTCAAGAAAGGGAAAGTCCATGAATACTTGAAAAACCTGTTAACGTTTTTGTGGTATTTGATTGGATTCATCCTGTCACAAAAAGATAACTTCATAAATTTACTGAACTTCCACTGAGAAAAACAATATCAGCCGCTGGTATAAATAAAAGATTCCCTGTGTTATACTTATGGGTAATATCAATTTCTCAAGAAGTGGATCAGAAGATTCCATCAACCATGTAAGAAAATCGTTTTAAGCTTCAGGTATTTCAAATAGATGTCGGAGCAAATGAAGATATATTAATACCAAAGGCGTGTTTAATAGATTGTGGAAAAATAGAAATTCATGGACTTGTAAAAATATTATATGATTGAGTAGTTCATGAAAGATTAACAAAGAGCGCATCTCAAAAGTCATAATCAAATGCTCCCGAAAAAGTCGGTCACTCAGAAAAAATTGGAATCTGAAAGAAATCAATAGTACTCAAAATATCAAATCAAATACTTACCTCCTTTACTCATGGTATCGTAATAACAGGATTTCCATATTTATCCCGTAAGAGTAATGTATATGGAAAATATGTAAGATTATCTGCTACCTTCTTTCATATAAGTACTCAACCCGTAAGTCACTCATATCGAGTGGGGTAAAGAATTCAACCATCAATGCAATTATCCGAAGGAAGATGAGAAAGTGTTGAACAATATTGATGTAATTTATTCCCAGGAAGAAGAGAGGAAATACTTCACCCTGTAAGGATTTCTGAAGGTTCATTTGCATATACATCAAATCATCAACGTGTAATTGCATTATACGGATCAATCAATTCATACCGGTAAGAAGTCGCTATGGATAGATCAACATTTGCAAAAATAGGAATCACACTACTTGTAGAAAATATTTGCATTTCAGCCCCCGTTCCCATGAGATATTGTGGCCAAATAGTTAATATCCATGTACCCCACCGGGTATTACAGGTATCAACAGTAACATCAAAAGACTCATCAGTAACTCATCCAGTTCATATTGATATTTGTGGTGGACGAATACAAAAAAATACACCATCCTGTTCATCTCATTCAAAAGGAATCCACCCTAAATTTACACTCCAAGCATGTCCATGCATTTTTCATTCAATAGGATCATAGGTTACTCAGGAAAAACCCGAAATGGGTCATAACAGAATCCATCCAGCATTGATATTCCAAGCATATCCACTTACTTGACAAGATCCAGTTGAATATGATGGACAAATAAGAGTTGCTTGCGAGTTTGATACATTGTGATCAAAAGTTACCCATCCAACATTTTCCAACCAGAAAACCCCTGAAAATGTTCACACGATTCATCCGGTAAGTGGTCATGTAACATGAAAATATGGCTCATACCCTGCAGGAAGATATGGAGCAACATCAAAACGTACATTTCATGCATTTCATCATCCCCAAGAAATGGGAGGATGTATAACACCAGTAAGAGTGGATCAAGAGCTTATATATTCATCAACTCAATTTCCGTATACATCCATAAAAGATATTGCTATCATTCATATGATAGCAATAATCACAACCCAGAGAATACTATGAAACTTCGATAAAAACATGAGGCTAGATAGGCTAATTATTTTGTAATGTTATATTACACTGTTGTTTCATTTCTGTATCATGAATACTATTACATCATGTAATATCTCTTTCTTTTAAAGAACGCCGCAAAGTAAGGATATCAAAACATTTTATCTGAAGTAACTCATCATTCATGGTATTACATTTACTTATATCTCATAAAGATAGAATAGATTGAAAATCTTGAGATTCTTGAAATGAAGAAAGCTGTAAATTACATGCCGATTTCTTATCCTCTTGAATAATATCATTACATACTGCCCCACTCTTTTCTTCAATTGCCCTCTGATGAACGAGGACATCATGACAAGATGTTTGTAGTTCTTGATTTTCGATTTTTTTGCAAGATTCGAGATTCTTATCCGTAATAGCAAGATTGTAGATTTCAGGATCATGAATTTGATTAGATTGCTTCAGACAGTAGTCTCTTTTATCATCTGATAGAGTATTGCATGTTTCTTTGGTAATATTTCCCGATTCTATTGCTTTATCAGCAAGAGCAAGACGAATATGTTCAAGACAAGAAACTTTTTGAGTCTCCGAACTTAGCTTCTCACAAAATGTAGCATCTTGTTTTTTTAAAGCCTCTTGGCTAAAAAATGCATCAAAACATTTATTTTTAACAGATGGTGTGGTAATTTTCCCACATAATTCTACATCTCAAAGTATTCAAGATTTTACAAAAATAATCTCATCATGACACATCTCTTGTGAGTTTATATCTTGAATCGAATCACATAAAATATCATCTCGTGTCTCAATTGCCTGATGAAGAATATCGGAGATGTTTTTTTTATTCTGAGCAATTGTTTTTTCATTCTTCTCCCATACCTTTCTCATATCGTCCGAACCAGTAGAAATCGGAGTTCAAATTGGAAGTGGACGTATAGTTGGAACATCGGGACGAACAGGGGTATAGAAAAAATATCAAATAATACCAATCAATGTAAGTCCTATTCCAAAAATCCATGATATAATTCGCATAATACAAAAAGACACTCAAATATGGTAATTTTCCGTATAGAGTATATGAAACCCTCGAAAAAAAACCAGGAAATTTTTATGAACCCCTTGACAACATCATTTGACGTTCTATTGCTTTTAACCGCTCCACTTCACGTACTACATCATGCAGTGATTTAATAGGAATATGATTATTCGCTTGGATCAACAATGATTGAAGTGGACTAAGTGATGATGGATGCCTTCTTAAATAGATTTGTTCCTGTAATTGATCTATAAGAGTTTCTAGATGATTCTTTTTTTCGATTCGAAGCTTTGCTAAATCGAATAAATCTCCCTTATTTTCTAAAAGTTCCTGAAGAAAGATATCAAGATCAGAGAAAAATGATCAAGATGGAAAAAGATTACCCATAAAAGAATCATGCTGTACTTCAGTGTGTACATTGAATCTATTAGAATTATCAAGAATTACTGTATCAAGTTCAAGTCTTTTTCTTTTATAATCATCTTGGTTATAGGTAAAGCAATGGAAATTTTTATACTCTTCAGAATTTTTAAAATGGAGTTTTTTATCTTTTCGACTTTCTAGTAGGTTTGAAATATAAAGAAGTATATTTGCTCTCTTTACTGCATCTGGTTCAATAATTTTTACAAGATTCAACATATTCAATTGTTGGATAGAAGCTGGATATTGTTGATACATATATCAAACACTATAAAAAAATCGGTCAATACCCACGGTATCAACGAGCTCTTGTCAGCAAGCAAATGCAAAATTAACTATCCATACATATTCAATATCACACTGAATTTGTATGGAATGAAGTTCATCGAGTTTTGCTTCTAGAAACTGAATTTCTTTATGTTTATTATCTTGGATATTTGACATATTAGTATTAATACATTCTAATAATATCATATAGTTTATTATTTTGCAATAAAAATACATATTTATAAATAGTCAATGTATTTATATACAAGAAAAAATAGGTTTCTTGCAAAAAAATAGGTTTTATGGTGTAATAATAAGGAATACATATATTTTTCTTATTATGAAAAACTATCCACTCCTTCATACACTCTGATGAACCACATTTCTATTGATATTATTGGTTATTTTCTGAAATTTGTATGCGGAAATATCTATAGATAAAGAATTCCTTACTGGAAGCGGATTTAATAATACCGTTTCTTATATCAAAAAACAGATAAATGGGCAATATATTATTGGTGGAAATTTCAGTACCTATAATAATAGTAGTGGAAGTAATCTTATAAGACTTCAATCGAACGGAATAAAAGATTCAGTATTTATCGGTGGAAATATTGGATTTTCAGGAAGCAATATTCAAATCAAAAGTATATTTCAAAAAACAAATGGGCAATATATTATTGGATGATGGGGGTGGAGTCATTATAACGGAAGTATGATTTCTTCATGAATTCTTCAATTAAATAATGATGGGAGTATTGATAATACATTTCTCAGTCAACTTTGAGTAGGTTGTGATAACATGGTTCAAAGCATTATAACCCAACCGCTTGATGGAAAAATACTCATTGGAGGAGATTTTATCAACTGTAAAGGAACGAATGTTTGACGAATTACACGCTTAACTGCAAGTGGAACAATCGATGGAACCTTTAATGCTCAAGCAACTCTTGGAAAATGAGCCAATGCAACTGTACGGCAAGTTACTCTGCAAAATGATACAAGCATACTTATTGGTTGAGATTTTTCCCTCTATAATAATATAAGTGTACAACCACTTATTCGACTGACCCATACTGGATGAGTAGATAGTACTTTTAATCTTGGAAGTATCAGTGGAAATAATGCTTCTTCTATTAAGAAATTTCTCATCTATACAGGATCAAATAATACGCTCACTGGGAAAATATATGGACTTGGTATTTTCGGAGGGAATAACTACATATTTCGTGCAAACTCTAGTGGAAGTATTGATGGGACTTTCGCTCCAGTTATTGTAAATTCAGGAACCCAATCATTCGTTTTTCAAACAGACGGAAGAATCATTGTGTGAGATAATAATCAACTTATTCGATTCAATACAAACGGAACAAGTGATGCAACCTTTAACGCTTCATGAACTCTTTTTAGTGGAAGTATTCTTGCTCTTGAGATTGTTTCAGAAACAATCGAAGGAAATACTCCAATTCAACTATTAGTTTGAGGGAATCTTGCAGCATTTTGAACAGGCATCATAGGTAATATAGCTCGAATCAATGTTATTCCTGATAAACCAACAACTCCAACTGTGGCTCCAAAAATTCTTTGAAGCTCTGACACTGGATATGATCCTAAAGACGGTATTACAAATAGAATGTATCCTATATTTACTGGAACTGGATGTATGAATGGAAATATTGTAACACTTCAAGTAGATGGTGGAAATATCTGATCTGGAAGTTGTATTAATAATGAATATGTCATTCAAAGTAACATACCACTTTCCCATGGAATTCATTGAGCAAATATACTCTATACAAATCTTGGAGGAACATCAAATATATCTCCAACTCTTTCTTTTGAAATTGATGTCATTAATCCAACTATCAATCCAACTATCATTCTCCCACTCTCCGGAAGTACTTTTACTGGATGAATTATTACACTCAATGGTACTGGTGGAGCAAATTGAATTATTTTTCTACAAAAGAACGGAGTAAATTATCTTACTGGTAGCACTGATATATGAGGAAATTGGAGTATCACTACAGGTAATCTAGGAGAATGAACTCATAATTTTATAGCTCATTTCGAAGATTACGCTGGGAATAGTTCCCCATTGAACTCATCATGAGTCTCCATTATTATAGCAACTATTACCCCAAATGCTCCAACAATTACAAGTCCATATAATAATGCTGTCCTCAATACTGCTCAGCCAACTTTTTTTGGAACTGGAACACCCGGAAATAACGTAAGCATTACTGTCGTAGGATATGGGAGCTATACTGGAACAATCGGAATAGACGGTGAATGGACTATTCAACCAAATCTTATTCTCTCAGATGCAACGTATACACTCCAGTGAACACAAACCAATAATCTATGAGTTACTTCAACTATTACTACTAAAACTTTTTCAGTAAGAACCAATAGTACCGTTATACCATTTGTTCCAGATATGATTGATGCAAGTGATACCGGAGATTCATATACTGATAACATTACTAATAATCAACGTCCTACTTTTGAAGGAACGAATTGTACTGGACCAAGTGATCTTATTACTCTCAAGGTTGATGGTGAACTCTATGGAAGTGGCGTATGTACGAATAGCGGAACATATTCTATGACAGTAAGTAAGCCAATTTCTGATGGTATACACTATGTATCCGTTGCCTATACACTTCTCGGTGGGTATGTGACTCCTGATTCTGACTTTCTGAGAATTACCGTGGATACCGTCACGCCATGAGCATTTGCTCTTGATAATGTGGAATATATTGGACTTGTTGTTACTCCAACGCTTTGGTCAAAGGTACAAAAACCAGTATTTTCTGGACTTACCGAATCTGGAATCACTGTATCAGTTACAACTCTTGTTGGTGCAACCCTTTGTTCTAATATTTCAAACAATAGTGGAGCATACTCTTGTACATCCATTAGTCCCCTTCTTGAATGACAAAATAGTCTTTCTATACGTATATGTGATAAAGCTGGAAACTGTCGAACACCGATGCCAACACTCAATGTTATTATAGATACTATAATTCCAACAAAACCAACCGTAACATATCCACCAAATAATGGAATTACCAATAATGCCAAGCCAACATTTCAAGGAACTGCCTCGTCAGGGAACATTGTTCGATTAACTATAAATGGAAATATCTACTCATCTGTCGTTGATACCAATGGAAATTGGGTAATCTCAGTGACTAATTATCTGAATGATGGAACATACTCAGTTGATGTATATCAAATGGATAAAGCACAAAATACATCTGAACATATTACACAGAATATTATCATCAATTCAAACGCCTCAAGTGGATTCTCTATAATTGCACCGATTCCTGGAACGTACCTTTTAACAAAAAATCTTTCTGGTACTGTTTTTAGTGGAACATGTCAAACAGGATCTGTTATTTTTATGGATACTCCTATTGTAGCAACTGGAACATGTATAAATAACACATGGGCCATACCTGCGAATCTTTCTGCTCTCACTGATGGAAATATCACAGTTACTATACGGCAAAGAGATGCTGGAAATAATTTTTCTCCTTCTCAACCATATTTTTATATCAAAGATACTGTTACTCCTGGATTATCATTCACTTCTTCTGTTATCCCATGAGGATGAACGATAGAGCCAATCTTCGTTACTCTTCTTGGAAATGAAGCACTATCGGGTTTTACGGTATCAAATATACTGATTTCTACATGAGCTCAGATAACGGATTTTGCAAAAATATCTGGTACAAATAATTATTCATTTGTCATTCGACCTTTTAATGAATTTGTTGGACGAATTGGTATGTCACTTTGAACCGGAAGTACCACAGACCTTGCATGAAACACTATTATACCAGTTGCTTCTAATATTTATTGGAACATACTCCCCTATTCTCATGCTAATCTTTATGTAAATAGTCGAGTACAAGAATCCTATGATGATTATCTTGGAAAAACAATAATCACTGTAACTACTGATTACGGAAATGATGGTCAGAGTCTCGCTGAAAATGGATCCATTTCTATCAAACTTGATCCTCGAGTCACTTTTATAGAAGCATACATAAATGATGGTACCTACGGAAGAAAGTTAAGTTTCATGGAAAATATATCATCCTTATTGGTTCCAAATGCCATTGCATACTATTCATCTGCAGTTGGCTCATATCAACTCAATACGAAAACATATACTGTATCTCTCGGTAAGATTCTTGCAGGAGAAAAATGAAATATTGTCGTTCGAACCAGTGTTGTAAAAGATGGACTTACCGCATTGAATTTTCAAAGCACCATATATGGACAAACAAAATATCAAGATGCTGTACGAGAAACAAATACAAATGATAATACATCAATAAGTCACTATATAACCAATGAACAAGATTTACTCAGTTCCTATCTTCCAGATATGAATGCAGCGACTAATCAAAAAGTTATAAATAATTGTTCACCACTCCAAGAGGCAGTTCCATTAAGTGATATTCATCTCCTGGATAGTGAAAACCATTGGGCAAATACCTATATGAAAGATATTATTCGATATTGAATTGAAGAAAATAGTAATTACTATTTACCAAATCTTGCGATTACACGTGCTGAATTCATAGCCATGATAGTACGAGCATTACCATGCAAATATTCAATCGAAGAGTTAAATAATGCGGAAAGTAGTTTTAATGATGTAACCAATGATGTTTGGTATTCTCGATATGTATGAGTAGCAGAAGAAAATTACTGGATATCAAATACGACATGATTCTTTAGACCATATGATGCTATAACACGGTCTGAGGCAGTATTCATTATTATGAGAACACTTGGACAAATGGAAATTGGAGATGATATTGATTTTCATGACATTGAAGAGGGTTGATATTTTCAAGATGCTATAAGAAGTGCTCGATATTTTGGTATCATTGATGGTTCAAAGATATTCGGACTTTCCTACTTTTATCCAAGTAATGATCTCCTTCGTTGAGAGGCGGCAAAAATAATTGAAAATGCTTTTCTTCAATAATCAGATTCTATAAAAAATACAGCACAATGTGCTGTATTTTTTACATTAAATATAACATTTGTCATCTCAAAATATTCATAGAATCCATATATTTTTGAAAAAAGGTCAAGAGTGTGGTTAAATAGAGGAGAATTACTATTTTCATGCTATGAGAACTTTTCAATCTTTTGCCACAATTCTTTCAGGAATAATTATCTGAATACTTGGAATCAACTCTTCGCTCCTTGAGCAAGCATTTTGAATGATTGTACGAAATGATCCTTCATTTCAGCCATGACTTGGATTTGAAAGTCAATACAACGGTTATATTCAAGATATACAGTATACGAGCTATTGAAAGATAATTGCAGTAGGAGTATTCTCTTCCTATGGAAATAGTTCATCACATAATATTATCCAAATGGATATAAATGGAAATAAAGATGCTGGATTCAATATGGGGGGATTTTGATATGAAAATGGAATGACCAAAGTGGTAGAATGAACAGGGTGTATTTATGTATTTTGATACTCTCGTTATTATAATACAGGGAGTGTAGGATTAATTAGTAAATTAACCAATACCTGAAAATTGGATACTAGCTTTCAAGTGAATGCATCTACCTTTTCTGGAAGAAGCATTAACAATATTATTATACAATCTGATTGAAAAATTCTTGTAACCAGTTCAAGTGGTTCTACAGACAATATTATTCGTTTGAATACAAATGGTACAGTTGATGGAACGTTCACTAGCTTAGTATTCTCTGGTGTTTATAATAATATTCGAACTATAGCACTCCAAGGTGATGGTAAAATTGTGGTTGGATGAGCGTTTAGTAGCCTTAGTGGTCAAAATATTGGGCAGATTGCACGACTTACCTCAACTGGAATAATTGATTCAACCTTTGGAACTGGATGATTTACTGTTTGTGGTGGCACAGAACCTCCAAGTGTAGCAAGTATTAAGATAGATGGGAGTGGCAGTATTGTAGCAGGAGGAAATTTCTCAAATTTTCAAGGAATTTATCAACCAAGTATTATACGTCTTACCTCAACTGGAGCAAAAGATCCAACATTTGTAGCGACTGGTTGGCAGTATTGTAATGTACAGATAGGATCTGTACTTGTAGATACAAATAATAATATATATGTTTGAGAAAATGGACCATTCGTAATAGGAAATTACGCAGGTACAGGAGTAAGTGAGATTATAAAATTTACTTCAACTGGAGCTCATATTCAAAGCTTTAAAACAGATCTCACTGATATGAGTACGGTATATAAACTCCTACTTGAATCAGGTGGAAAAATTTTGGCTCTATGATATGTTGGGAGCTGATCATCGCATGGAGTGGCCAGATTCTCTGGAATTGATGGAACTCGAGATAGTTCCTATATTCACTGAAATATACGAACCCCATATGAAGCAACTTCTGATGATACTCTAGCATTACAAACTGATGGAAAAATTCTTGTTGTCGGAGGATACACTCATTATAATGGAACCTCTATTTGAAATGGAATTATACGAATAAATACAAATGGGATGATTGATACTATCTTTAATGCATGATCAGGTTTTTGATGGCCAAATGATATAATTGTAAATAGCAGTGGAAAAATACTCCTTGGTGGAAGCTTTAATAATCAAACCTACCAGGGACAAGGACTTTCTGGATGTATATTGCAACTCTCATCTACTGGATGATTGGAATTTGTATTTACAAATACTAAAGTGCTTTGAATCACTCCAGAAACCCAAGAATGTTCGGTTCGAAAAATAAAAACCCTCAGTGGGTGAAAGCTCATTGCAGTTGGTTCTTGGTATAAGAACTTGGGAGGATGATCAATAGGTGACCTCAAGCAAATTGTTCGTTTCACAAATACATGAGAGGTGGATCGTATTTACAATACTAGCATGTATGACTGGATGAGTTTTCAGGATCTCGAATATTCAGAATCCGATGGAAAACTGACACTTATAGGAGGCTTTAACCTCAGTGGTTGAATGTGGCAACCAAAATGAGTAATTCGATACAATCAAGATGGAACTCCTGATTATACACTCAATACAGGAATAGGATTTTATGAAAATGGATCACCCATTTTCAGTATAAAAAATGGTATTATAGATAGTTTCTGAAATATTATTGTAGGTGGACCAAATGGATATAATGGAAATTCTGCATCTGGAAAACTTATAAAAATTAATCCAATAGGAACATTTGATTCAATCTTTCCATATCATATATATAGCTCAGGTGGTATAGAAAAATACTGAAGCATAACTGGAAATAACGATATATTTATGCAGAGTGGCGGTAGAATACTTTTCGGATCAATTCGACCATGTACTCAATGGAATTGGTGTGAATATAATGGGATTACACGTCTTACACCATCTGGACAATTTGATACGAGTTTTGATATAAAAAATGGATTCAATGGGAAAATTGGTGGAATAAAAGAATATCCAGATGGAAGAAAGGTAATCATTGGTGGTTTTAGTTTTTACTATGGCATGTCAGTTGCTGCTCCTGGAATTTTAGTATTGAATGATATACCATCAAGACCTGATTTGATAGCCTGATCTGATACGGGTGATTCTTCAACTGATAATATTACACGAGATACACAACCAACATTTTATTGAACAGGATGTGATATTTGAGATGTTATAACACTTCATATTGGATATTCTGGAAGTATGATTGGATCTACTTTATGTAGTGGTGGTTCTCCTTCGTATTATTCTATACTTCCAACCAATCCCCTCATCGATGGAAATTATATAATTACCGTAAAACATACAAGTAGTTACTGAACAACGGTAGATTCCCATCCCCTTTCACTCACTGTTGATACAACCATATCACTTCCAACATTTTGAACAGGAAATAGTTTTACTGGGGATTCTACTCCAACTATTTCGGGATCATGAGAAATTTGAGCCACTGTATTACTTACCATTAGTGGAAGTACGTATACCAATACGGTAAACAACTCTGGTATATGGAGCATCACTCCAAGTACCTTACAGGATGGAATATACCAAATGCAAGTATATCAAAGAGATATTGCTGGTAATATTTCAAGTAGTACTGTATGATCCATCGGAATAGATACAACTCCACCAGGAGAAGCAAGTGTCACCTATCCTCAAAACAATATAGTTACCAGTAATACAAAACCGGTAATTCTTGGACTCTGAGAAACTGGAAGTTCTATATTTATAACAGTAAATGGGAATACCTATTCTGGAAAAGTCGATGGAAATGGGAAATGGTTTATCCCAATTTTACAAGCCCTTACCAATGGTGGAAATGCACTAAATATAAAACAAAGGGATGGAATGGGAAATACATCTACTGGTTTTACTCATTGGATTCATATTGACCCAAGTATAAGTAATACTCCTCTTATTTTATATCCAGTAAAATGAACACTCATTAATATAAAACGACCAGTGATTCAATGAGCAGGAGGAACGTGAGATCCTACGAAACCAATTACTATCAATCTCGATAGTATTACCTATCCTGTCACAGAAACACTCAGTGGATGGATACTTACTCTTTGAGCTGATCTTACAGAATGAGTACACACGATGATATTGGAACAAAAAAATCTGAGTTGAATGTTACTTTCTCAGAGTATTTCAAGTTTTATTATTGATACCGTTGCACCTGGCAGTCCAACCCTTTCTTCGCCCATTACTCGAAATATTCCACTTTCAGGAATAACAAATTTTTCAATGACTGGAAGTTGTACTTTTAAGAATACGGTAGAAATCTCCTGATCAATATCTGGTAGTACCCTTTGTACAGCTACTGGATGGTCTTATACAACAAATGTAAGTAGTCTTTGAGATGGAAACATTACTGTTACACTCAAACAAATAGATGCAGCAAAAAATATATCACCAGGACTCACGACAATATTTACAAAAGATACTATTATTCCTACTATATTTATTCAACCAACCAATATTCCAGAATGATCGCTTATTAGTCAAACATCATCACCTATTACTGTGCTGATCAATGTATCTGAATCTCTTTCAGGTCTCGAATTAAAAAATATCTCTGTCTCATCAGGAATGATTGCTCGAAATCTCCTACCTGTAGGTTGATACACTGGGAAATATACATTTGAACTTGTACCAGATCTTACAAACCGATATGTTGGTACTTTTCAAGTTTCGATTCCTGCAAATGCCATGAGTGATCTTGTGGGAAATGGGAATCAAGCAAGTAATATTTTTACGTATGTTATCGATACACTTCCTCCGAATGCTCCAGGAGTTACAAGAATCAAAGAAGAAGCTACAGGACAAATAAGCATATATGGCACTGGAGAATATCGAGCAAATGTACTTATAAAAAATTCTTCTGATACGATAATCTGTGATACGCCAGTTATCAGTGATAATACATGGAAATGTGTCACTCCGCTGATAGTAGGAAACCAAAACTGGAATGCCTATCAAAAAGATATATATGGAAATATATCTCCTGCAAGAAACATTAATTTTCATGCCGATATAAATAATCCCTATTTTATTCTGAGTCCAAGCATATCAACAAATCAAACTCTCACTGGAAAAGTATATATTTCAGTAAGCACAAATACTCCTACTCAAACAGGTATAGATATGAATTCAATGCAAGTAAGTAGTAATGCAACCATTGATTCTATCATAAATAATTCATGAACCTATCTCATAGGATTGACCGTAAAACCAGAAGTGGCTGATATGGTAACTTTTCTTATGAAAACTGGAAGTATTACGGATGGTATGGATAGAAAAAATATCAGTGCTCAAGAACTTCGTTGGTATGGATACACAAAAAGTGTTGCCCCTCTATTCTCCTGATGAACAAATGGAATAGCAAATCTTCAACTTCAACTCACTCATAAATCATCCACTGAAGAAACTTCCACTACTCTCGTGAATTTCCAGAATACGAGCAATGTACTTATACCATTCGGATATATAATCATCCAATTAGATCCAAATGTACTCTTTCAATCGGCTACTATACAGAATGATACAACATCTAAAAGACTTTCTTGGGAATCTATTATTCCTTCGGTTAGTGCAAATATTTCTGAGGCAGGAGGAAGTTATGATACTGTCAAACATCAATATAGAATTTCACTTGGACAGATATATCCATATGCTACTGGTAGCGTGGAGATTGTAACAAAATTTAATACAGATATCATACAGAGTAGTAATTTACCTATTATAACAAGCTGAAATATTATAGGAAATACTCTCTCTTGAAGTCTCATAAGTGAATCTAATATAATGGACAATCAATCATCATCTACTTATATTTTTGATAATAATGATCTCTTAGATCTCTATTTTTCATGAACCAGTACATATAGTGGAGAAACTGAACCAGCACTTCGCTCATGTTCACTGGAAGAAAAAGTGCCACTAACAAATATTATAGGGAAAGATATTAATACAAGTTGGGCAAAGGATCATATTAACACACTTATACAATTTTGGATAGTAAAAAATCTCGAGAATTACCGCCCAAGTGCGTCAATAACTCGTGGCGAATTTGTTGCCATGATTGTTCGATCGCTCCGATGTTACTATAGTGTAGATGAATTGGAAAGTACAACAACCAATTCATTCTGAGATGTTAATAGTACTGACTGGTATGCGAAATATATTGGAATGGCAGAGTTACAAGGCTGGTTACCAGAAAATCTCTGATATACTTTCCGACCAAATGAAATTATCAAACGTCGAGATGCAATTACCTTTATTATGGCTGCATTGGGCGATACGGAATCTATGAGTGATGGATTTGAAGATATTAGTGATCTTTCCTATTATATTCAATGAGCAATTATAAGTGCACAACATTTTGGAATTATTGATGGATTCTCTGCATATGGAATGAAATATTTTCTTCCTGAAAATACACTTTCTCGTGCAGAAGCCGCAAAGATTATAGATAAAGCTTTTCTAAAGAAATAAGACATACAGAATTAATATATGAAAATACCTCATACAAGTACATATGAGGTATTTTATATTATACAATATAAAAATAAATAAGACATATAAAATATAAGCGTACTCTCTAGGAAATTTGTTTGTCAGATGAAAAGATGCTACTCTATTATTGCTATAGTTTTTATACCATGAATTCCCTGAATCATCTCATCCTTGCACATCTTACATGATGAATAACAAAGAAATATTCTTCATGAATACTGCTATTTATAGTATGTATGCAAATTTTTCTTCCTAGAAATCTTTTTGCAGAGGCATATTACCCTGCACATGGTTCTTTTGTTGCAAAACGATATAGCATTATACACGGGACATGAACACCGAAACAAAAAATGGAAATTCTCGAGAAATGAATTGTACTCTGTTCAACCGTATCAGCTGCTAATGGTGAATGGAAGTGCCCTCTTCAAGCATTAACAGATTGACGACATGATTTTATATTACGAGAAACCATTGTTCATACTGAAAGTCCTATGCAGGTGGTTGATATTAACAGTGGATCGATTGGTTCCAGTCCGAAATATTTCACCTATGCTGATAACTCTGTATACTATTCAGCATACCGCCCATGAGTTGGAACTGAACTTTTTAAAAGTTCCGTATTTACCACTGGAGCAACTCTTGTTCAGGATATTGCAACTGGAAGTCTTGGTTCATTTCCTTCAAACTTTGCAAGCGTAAATAATACGATATATTTTTCTGCAAATGATGGGATACTTGGACAAGAACTCAGAAAAGCAAATAGTTCTGGTTCTCAAATCGTTTTTGATCTCATTCCATGAAGTGGAGGATCAAATCCATCATTCTTAAAAAATATAAATAATACACTGCACTATATGGCGGAGGATCCGTCATTTTCATGAATCAATATATGGGCGATTGATGGACTCTGACTTCCAAGTCTTACGCTTGATAATACATTTCATCCATTGGTATTCTTAGCAGATAATCCTTATTGAGAAGTATATTTCGTCGATACCGATGCAACTACTGGTCATGAATTATCCTGGCTCAATACACTCACAAGAGAAACATATAAGTTTGATATACACACTGGAAGTAGTGCATCATTCCCATTTTATGGAATTTTTGAACATAATAATCTCTATTTTCATGCTGATGATGGCATTCATGGATCAGAAGTATGGAAAGCAAATGCAAATTCTGGTACAAGTTCAATCGTAAAGGATATCATGATTGGTACCTGAGCCTCATCAGAACCAAGAAATTTTACTGCCGTAAATGGAATAGTATATTTTACCGCAAATGATGGTATTCATTGAGTGGAACTTTGGAAAATTGATGAAAATGAGAATATTACAATGGTGAATGATATCTTTCCAGGAAATGAATGATCCGTACCAAAAAGCCTCGTAAATGCAGATGGAACTTTATATTTTTCGGCGAATAATGGAATAAATGGTGAAGAGCTCTGGAAGATAAATGAGAGTGGAAATGTGGAAATGGTAAGTGATCTTGCTCCATGAATAGACAGTTCATCACCGACTGACCTTACAAATATTCATGGAACATTATATTTTTCTGCTACCAATAGTTGAGCAATTCTTGGAAAACTCCATAGAACTGTTATCGATGCATGAGTGGAAGTAGTTGCAAATAATATTTCTCTTCAAAAACGAGCTGCATACATTACCTATACCGATAATGGAATATTTTTTGCTGGTGACAATGGAAGTACTGGTATGGAACCATGGAAAATACCATTAAATGTCTACACTCAAGAAATACCCTATACACTTATTGTAGGAGATATACCTTCTGGTTTGAAAATATCATCTCCAGTATGAAGTGGTACAATAATATCAAGACAATTCGAGCAAAATGGAATACCAATTCTTATTGAATCTACTCAAGCAATTTGAGCCGTTTCCCTTTCCTGAATCACTATCAAAAATGGTATTGTAGATAATCTCCAAAGAGTATGAAATAAATTTACGCTTACAGTATATCCGTCAGGTCATATCCAAAATGATGTTATATCTTTACAAATAGCTACTGGCGCACTCAAAGATGCCTATTATGATAGTGTGCTAGAAGCTTCAAATATTCTAACTTGGAAAATTGATACAGAAGAGCCAAATTCTCTTCTTCTTACATCAAATATACCAAATGACTCCTATCTTACTTGAGCAAGTCTATCTTGAGTTCAAGTAAAATTCTATACATCAGAATATATTGATGGATTTTCATTTTCCGATATTGTTTTAACATGATGAGTAGCAAGAGATATTCTTTGGAATACAGGTTGATACTATTCTTTTACTGTTGTGCCAAATACGAGAACCCCTACTCTTTCTATACAAGTAGCTGCCTGAAGTGTACAGGATATTATTGGAAATTATAACATTCTTTGATCGAATATATTAACCTATAATATTTCAAATGATATTATAAATTCTGCTTATATTACGTCTATACAAGATAATGGCAATATATATACAAATGGTACTGGATTTACTTTCTCATGAATTACCAACCCATCAAATACGGTTCGTCTTATTGCAAAAGAGATAAATGGAACAGGTGGGGAAAGTTCATTCTTCTGTAGTAATGAAATAGATTATTTTGATGCGAGTATATTTACTTGTAACATAACTGAAACAGCGCTCAAAAATTCCAGTTATTCCATCAATACAGAATCCTGTAATTCATATGGAAGTTGTATTCGAGGAAATTCTATTACTGTTCATATCAATAAGAATTCAGGAAATCTCTATACTTTCACCCGAATGCAACAGCATATCTCATCAAATTCAGAACATACTTTCACGATTGCTACTGAATATGGAGAAAATAGATGAATAGCCATAAGCAATGCAGAAATTCAAATCTCGATAGATCCAAATACAGAATTTATTGATGCTTATTTTCTGAATACAGCATGAGTGAGTAGAAAACTTTCTTGGGAATCACGGTTTATAAACCATGTTTTTGCAGATAGTATGAGTGCTTCTGGAAATTATGATATGTGAAGTCATTCATATACTGTACAATTATGAACAATCCAACCGTATGAACGATGAACCATTCAGATTCATACAAAACTCTGATCAGGAATTACAAGTAAAGAACTCGCTATTCTTTACCGTTCTAATATCTCTGTCATTGGATCTCAATGAAATATTGATCCAAATCCCAATGATAATACATCAGAAACTCGATATCTCCTTAATAATCAGGATCTTCTTGAAATCTATTTCTGAAAGATAGAAACTTTTATACAAAATGATATAAAACGATGTGATAACTCTGAAATTATTATACCAGATGATGAAATCATCACAAAAGATATCACAAATTACTGGGCAGGATCATTTGTAAAAAATCTTATTAATCATTGAGTTATTGCAAATAATTCATACTTTCTTCCTCAAAAAAATATAACTCGTGCAGAATATGTTACAATGGTCGTACGTTGACTCTCTTGTAAATATGCTGCAGATATTCTCGATAATATTTCATCATTTAATGATATTGAAGAAACGAGTGAATATAATCCATATATCGGCTTTGCGGAAAGTAAAGGATGGATACAAAACCGAACTGGATACTTCCGTCCAAATGACTCTATAAGTCGTTCAGAAGCGGTACAAATACTCATGAATGCAATGGAAAATACAAATACTTCAACGGGAAGTTTTGATGATATTGGGCAGGCAGGAATATTTCAACAAGCCGTAAAAAGCGCAAAATATTTTTGATTCATCAATGGACAATATATCAATTGACTTTCTTTCTTCTTTCCAAACAGAAATCTCCTCCGTTGAGAAGCTGCTAAGATGATTAGTAAAGCATATTTCCCAAGCTTTACTGGAAGTACTGAGGTATTATCAATTTCAGGAAATACCACAGAAAATTCCGGATCAGTAGCTACTGGAAGTATAACACCTTGAAATAGTTATACGGGAAGTATAACTATCAGTACTCCTACAAATAATACTACCATACCTCTGAATTATGCTTACATCGATGGATATGCAACGAAGAATTCTCTCGTGCGTATATTTGTAAATTGAGCTTTTCGGGTTACCTGAACTGCATGAGAAGATGGAACATTCCATATGTTTCTCAATAGTCTCGAAGCAACTAATACCATCTATGCAACTATTATTGACCCCAATGGTGCAGAACTTACAAGGAGTAATAGTATTCTTTTAAAGGTAATACAATAAAAAATTAGATAATAAAAAATCTCCTGAGATACACCAGGAGATTTTTTATTAGAAGATTTCAACTTTTCCTCATTTTTTTGTCAGTTTTTCAAGAATATCGAGAATTTGTTTTCTCTGATCTGATGAAAGTGATGTTCGGTAATATTTCATAACAAAGGCATAAAAAGAATCAAGTTCATTTGGTGTGAATGTTTTCTTTTTATAATGTTGCGTTATATATACAACAAGTCGATTTAATGCAGCACGTTTCAGTTCTACCGTTTCTTCATTTGGAATATCAAAACGGAGACCTACCATTTTAGAGACATCAGTTGATTTAATAAGTGCAATAGTACTCTCATCAAAATTATTCACTACTTTCTTTGTTACTGGGGTCTTTGTAACAATTGGAGTTGATGTTTTCACTGCTTTTTTTACTGGAGTTGGTTTTTTTCTTACAACCGATGAACGAGAATGAGTCACTGTTAATGCTGGCTCACTTTGAGGTATTATTTCCACTTCCTCTAAAAGATTATTCTCATTCTGTAATCGAAAAAATATAACTTTAATAAAAAAAGTGAATATAAGTCCTGACACCAAGAAGAGTACCCCTGCAAATAACTCTGGATTTTGAAAGCGTTGTAGAAATGAGACTGGAATAATCTTCCATGCAATCGTTCCCATAAAAATCCACGCAAGACTAAACCCATAAATAAGAGCTACTGCAAATGATAATCGATGAAGAATGGAATTCATAATATATGAATAAAAGGAATAAACATACCCCTATAGGCATATGCTAAAATCGTATAATTGTACGATGGATGATTGCATTATATTTAAAAGAAAGAAAAATCAAACTTTGAAAAAAAAGCATATTCCCTATCATCAATCTTACTGAATAACTATTTTTACCTCCTATGGAACATCTTGCTTTAAAATGAATTCGTGCCACCATGATTTCAATTGGTTCTAATCTCTTCCTTGCTATTATTAAAGGACTTGCTGGGATTTTTGGAAACTCATTTGCCATGATTTCAGATGCAATTGAAAGCCTTACCGATGTTATATCATCTATTATAGTATGGATAGGACTTCATATATCTATGCGAAATCCCGATGAGAAACATCCCTACTGATATGGAAAAGCTGAACCAATTGCTGCAATTCTAGTTGCATTCTCTCTTATATGAGCAGGGATTATGATTGTACAAGGATCACTCTATTATATATATACGGAACCAAACCATCCAACTCCAGCCTATTGGACACTTATTGTACTCTGAATAGTTCTGGTCATAAAATTTACTCTCTTTAAAAAAATTGGAGAAGTGGGAGATGAAATCGAAAGTACTGCCGTCAAATGAGATGCATGGCATCATATGAGTGATGCACTTACATCACTCTGTGCTGGAATTGGAATGCTGATATGAATACTCTGATGACCTGCAACTGCTGATGATTGGTGAGCACTTTTTGCAAGTACAATTATATTTTATAATGCTTGGAATATATTTCGCCCTGCATTTTTAGAAATCATGGATCGAGCACCTCATGGGGACCTTGTTCAAGAAATTACAAATATTGCAGAAAATGTTATATGAGTAAAAAATATACATCACTGTATTGTGAAAAAAGTTGGTTTTGATTATTTTGTAGAAATTCATGTTGTGGTAGATTGAAATATACGTGTCAGTGAATGACATGCTATATGACATAGAGTCCATGATTCTATTCAGCAAAAAAAACCCATGATTCGGAATGTGACTACACATGTTGAACCATGGTATGAAATTGTCCAATAATAAAAACTAAATCTGATAATCTCCTGTTGTTAGAGCATCAAATTCATTCTTTTGAATAAGATACGAAGCGAGTTTTTGAAATTCCTCATCAGGAAGTCCATTAATTTCTGAAATAATACGATCAAGTTTTCCATCAGATTTCTTATATTGATACATATCCATATCAGCAAGGTGTCTTGCTTTATGAAGTGGTACCGAATGATTATTAAGGTAGTATCAAACAGATGCTTCGATACGAAGAGGCTCCAAAGAAGATATTCGATCACTCCCATTTTGCATTATCATTTCTCAGGATATGCTATCAATTGATTCAATAGCATATACTATACGCTGAGCTATTTCTTGAATATTTGAATGTGACATTTCATTGGAATTTTTCACTAACACGCAAAATTCATCACCTGAAATACGTACGGCTATATCTTCATGACGAAGACTTGATTTAAGAACATCTGCTACTTTATTGAGTACATCATCTCAAACTTTATGTCCATATGTATCATTAATTGTTTTAAAACGACTCAAATCGAGCATAATAACAGAATACTCCATATTCATGCGGAGTTCTTCTAGTATTTTCCCATTATTAATACCAGTAAGTTCATCCATATATGCATCTTTTATCGACTGAAGTACATGCTTCATCATAAGTTTTACAACACGGGCGAAAAAAAATCGTTTTAAATGTTGTGAATTTATGGATGCTCACTCTGAATACTCAGTTTTAAATGTAAGCAATGCCCTATCTCAAAAGGCAGTATCCATCCCAATGACTCAAATTTTATCCGTCTCTCAATCATTTTTATTTGGTTGATAAAATTTATCGCCCTTCCCATGTAATGCCATCTTCTCGAGTGCCAACTCTTTTTTCTCTTCTATATCAGACACCGTTAAATACCCTCTATCTTCATAATCTACTAAAACACCTCGCTCTTTATCATATCTAAATGCTGACATTTGTATGCCTTCAAATTCTCTTTCGAAAAAACTTTTTATATGAAGAAAAAAATCTCGTGGTTCATAGTATTTTCTCGCTAATATTTCCTCAAAGAATTTCAGGTTCACGGAAATAAGACGAACCATATCTCGAAGTACCTTTACTATTTCTTTGGTTTTCCTTTCTTCTGGCATTTCAATGCTATCAATTAGCTCTTGTAAGTCACTTACGATGGCTAAAGTATCTTTTGAAGTCATTATTTAAAAATAATTATCAAAGATATTTTACCATAATAATATAAATAAGTCAATTAACGTAACTTCTTGAGCGCAAATAACTCATCTCGAATTTCAGCAGCACGTTCAAAGTCAAGATTTGCACTTGCAACATCCATCTCAAGTTCAAGACGTTTGAGTCGTATAGCTATTTTTTCATGATTCGTTTCATAATCAAAAGAATCTTTCTTCTTTCAGAGTCAACCGGCAATATCTTTTACTTTTGAAATAATAGTTGTCGGTGTAATTCCATGAAGTGTATTGTAATCTATCTGAATTGTCCTACGACGATTCGTTTCATCGATTGCATCCCGCATTGCAGTTGAGATCTTTTTATCATGAGAATACATGATAACTTTCCCATTTGAATTTCTTGCAGCACGACCAATAATCTGAAGTAATGAAGTTTTGGAACGAAGAAATCCAACCTTCTCTGCATCCAATATTCAAATAAATGAAGTCTCAGGGAGATCGAGTCATTCTCGTAACAGATTTACTCAAACGATAACATCAATATTTCAAAGTCTATATTCTCGTAATATTTCCAATCGTTCAATCGTTTCAATCTCTGAATGAAGATAGCGCACTTTGACTCCATTTTCAGCCAAATAGAGAGCAAGATCTTCTGATGATTTTTTAGTAATAGTTGTTATAAGTGCTCGTTCATTCTGAGAACAAACCCGTGTAATCTCGCGCATGAGAGAATCTACCATAAATTCCATTTCTTCGATTTCAATGGTCGGATCTAAGAGTCCAGTCGGTCGTATCACTTGTTGTGCAATCACTGCTGAATGTTCCAATTCATAAGCTGATGGAGTGGCTGAAACATACACCGCTTGTCCAATTTTCTTTTCAAACTCATGAAATTGGAGTGGTCGATTTTCAAGGGCTGATGGAAGTCGAAAGCCATATTCAACAAGATTCGTTTTTCGAGCTCGATCTCAGGCATACATACCACCAACTTGTGGAATAGTAATATGTGACTCATCAATAAAAGTAAGAAAGTTCTCAGGGAAAAAATCAATAAGGGTAGATGGAGGATCTCATAAAACACGACTCGAAAGATACATCGAATAATTCTCAATACCGTTTACATATCATACCTCTTGGAGCATTTCCATATCATATTCAACTCGAAGCTTTATACGTTCTGCCTCGAGAGGTTTCCCCATTTCCTGAAATGCAGCAATTCGATTATCGAGTTCTTGACGGATTTTTGGAATTACTTCATCAACAATAGATCGTGAAGTTACAAAGTGTTTGGCTGGAAATATTACTGCCTCTTCAAGTTCTTCAATAATTTCATAAGTAAGAGGAATTCTTCGTGTTATTTTTTCAAGCTCATCCCCAAAAAATTCACAAGTAATAACCTCCTCGGAAGATGAGGGCCATATTTCAAATGTATCTCACAAAACACGAAACATACCAGGCTTAAAATCAGCGGTAGAACGCTTAAATTGATGGGAAACAAGGAGAGCTATAAGTTCCTCAAGCACATAGGTATCGCCTTTTGCTATTCTAATAACCTGCTTTTCATACTCATCAACCTCTCCGATACCGTAGATACAAGAAACAGAAGCGACAATAATTACATCTTTTCGTGTTAAAAGTGACTCAGTTGCAGCATGGCGGAGTCGATCAATTTCTTCATTAATAGTTGCCTCTTTTTCAATATACGATCCTGTTTTTACTACGTATGCTTCTGGCTGATAATAATCATAATATGATACAAAATAATGGACTGCATTTTCGGGAAAAAATTCCTTAAATTCCTGAGCCAGTTGGGCTGCAAGCGTTTTATTATGAGCAATAATTAAGGCAGGACGTTGAAGCTCTGAAATAATATTTGCCATAGTAAAAGTCTTTCCTGATCCGGTTACCCCCAGAAGAGCTTGAGACATATTTCAAGACCGTATAGAAGCTACAAGTTGTTTTATGGCTTCTGGCTGATCACCAGTTGGACTATATTCAGAATGCAGTTGAAATGAGGTGGATTTCATAAGAAAAAAGATTCGGTGAAGTATACAAGAAAAAAATAGAATCACAATCTAGAATACATGAAATTGCAAATAATTCTATGATATGATATAGTACCATTATATTCTTCTTGCATTTTTTCTTATGGATTTATTTATTGCACTCATTTCTATATTTTGATGACTTGGCATTCTGGCATATGGAGCAAATTTTTTAGTAGATGGTGCATCTGGGATAGCGAGAAAATTTTGATTATCTGAAATGCTTATAGGACTTACCGTTGTAGCCATAGGAACCTCAGCTCCTGAACTTATTGTTTCAGTAGTAGCAGCTATTCAGTGAAATACTGATATATCTATTGGAAATGTAGTAGGTTCAAATATTGCAAATATTCTCCTTGTACTCTGACTTACTGCAATTATCATGCCTATGACATTGGCACGTTCCACTCTCTTAATAGATATTCCTCTTACTATTTTAGTAACATTACTATTACTCCTTCTTGTGAGTGATATCTGGATTGATGGCGCTGGATCAAATATTCTTTCACGCATAGATGGAATCGTCCTACTCCTCTTTGCTGTTATATTTTTCATCTATAATATTCGTGGAAAGGTCATAGAAACAACAGATATTATAGAAGAAGAAGTAACACACTCAACCAAAAAACTCCTATTATTCATAGGATGATGAATATTTGCTCTCTTCTTCTGAGGGAAAATACTCGTCGATTGATCAGTACATATAGCAAAGATATTTGGATTATCTGAGGCAATTATAGGACTTACTATCATTGCTATAGGAACTTCCACTCCAGAACTGGTAACATCAATAGTGGCAACATTCAAAAAAAAGACGAATATAACAATTGGAAATATTATTGGATCCAACATTTTAAATATTCTTATTATTCTTTGAATTTCTGCTTGCATTCGCCCACTTCCTTTCTCAAATATATTACAAATGGACTTGATAGTCTCGCTCATGGCCCCAATTCTGCTCTTATCATTATCACAGATTTGGATTCGACACCGTATTGGACGTGCTGAAGGAATCATTTTATTCATATGTTATATGTGGTACATTTCATTCTTAATAATACGAGAACTCTAAGAGAGATAAAAAAACCCATGAAATATTTCACGGGTTTTTTATTCGATTGGTTGATGAATAATTTTCTCTATTTCCTCATCAGATATAACAGCATAATACCGAAGGTAGTATAGAAATCGTATAGTGTCACATATCTGAGTAGATTCTTCTATATTACATGAAGCCTCTTGGATACGTTGACGACACTCATTAATCCCACGATTATATTCAGAAGATAGGAGCATAGATTTTATTTGGTAATTTCTCGAAGAATCTTTTCTGCATGTCACGTTGCTTTTACATTCCTCCATTCATTTAAGATATTTCCAGTAGAATCAAGAAGAAATGTGGAACGAATCACTCAGATGGTAATCTTTCCATAATTATTCTTTTCTCCTATCACAGAAAATGCAGCATGAAGTTCTTCTGATTGATCAGAAATAAGATCAATTCCTAGTGCGCAAGAAACCGTAAATTTCTTATGGGAATCAAGCGTATCACGAGAAATCCCAACTATCTGTATTCCTTGTTTTATAAATTCACTTTGTAAACGAGTGAAATCTTCGGCCTCTTTCGTACATCCAGGCGTATTATCTTTTGGATAAAAATATAAAAGTGTCTTGTCGCTTCGTAAAAGAAGTTCTTTTAAAGGCATGTTTATTTGATCTCAATTTTTTGTAAAGATGGAAATCAGAAGTGTAGTATTCATTTTTAGATAGGGCAAGAAAGATAAAGTTGTGCAAGTCAGATTCGTGCATTTTCTGAATCGATAGGATGAAACATATTTTCTTCTTCAATAATCCTATCAATGGCTTCTTGAAGAGAATTTTGATCTTTCAATACTCATACAGATAAAATCCGATTTTTTCCCGTTTCTCTATCAGGAATAGAAGTAATAACATATGCCACTACTTCTTTTATTTTATAAAGAACAAATGCTATTTTTGGAGAAGAATACGCGCCAACTATATATTTGACTGTAGCAAAATGGACATGCAAATCACGTGAAAGCTCTGGAAAAATTTCAGATAATGAATCCGTTGAACTATATACTCATTCTAAAGTCATAGATCCAGTATGAACTACGATGTCTTCACGTGAGAAATTATTCATATTCAAGGGTATCACGGTTTAATTTCTTCGTACGAATCACTGGGAAAAGAACAAGAGTATCTTTCGGTGGAAATTTGGTTTCTACATGAATAAGGATAAGGAAAATTTCCTGTTTGAATCGTCGTAATGTACTTTTCCATACATGAAACATATGAATCTCTTCTTCTGTTTGCATAGTAAGTGCAATTCATTCCCGAATCTTCCACTCGTTATATTCTTGCCACATTCGCTCTATCTGAGAATGTTTTATTTCCCGATCTTCACGTTCTATGTGTGACCAAATATGTGTGAAATCAACTTTTTGTTGCATACAAAAACAGTAAATTATCTCTTTATTAAAAGCATTATAGCAAAGCTTTCCTTTTTTCAAGATAATTGTAAAAATAATATATTAGCACCTAATGTAAAAATGTGCTAAAAATGTTTTGACATGGAGAAAAAATCTGATACAATGCCTCCATACTTCGAGAAATCGAAGAAATTTATATCATTTATTTATAAATATGAGCAAAATTATCGGTATCGACCTTGGAACCACCAATTCATGTGTTGCCTTCATGGAAGGTGGGCAAGCAAAAATTATTCCAAATGCAGAAGGTGGGCGTACGACTCCATCAGTAGTTGCAAATAAAAATGGCGAAACTATTGTTGGTATGCCAGCACGTCGTCAAGCGGTTGTAAACCCTGCACAAACTATTTATTCAGCAAAGCGTTTCATAGGACGAAAGTTTAATGAAGTTCAAAATGAGCTTAAGAATGTTCCTTTTACTGTAACTGAGGGACCAGATGGCGGATGTCTTATTGAGTGGAATGGAAAAGGAGTTCGTCCAGAAGAAATCTCTGCAAAGGTTCTTGAAAAACTCAAGGAAGATGCAGAAAAATTCCTTGGAACAAAAGTAACAGAAGCAGTTATTACTGTTCCTGCTTACTTCAACGACTCTGAGCGTCAAGCAACCATCAATGCAGGGAAGATTGCTGGTCTCGATGTAAAACGTATCGTAAATGAACCAACCGCTGCTGCCCTTGCGTACGGAAGTGATAAGAAAAAAGATCAGAAGGTTGCAGTGTACGATTTTGGTGGAGGAACATTTGATATCTCTGTTATCGAGATTGGAAGTGAAGGAACGGTAGAGGTACTTGCAACCAATGGTGATACTCACCTTGGTGGTGATGATTTCGATCAGTGTATTTTTGAATGGGTAATGGCAGAATTTCAGAAAAAGGAAGGTATTGATCTTCGTAAGGATGCTATGGCGGTTCAACGTGTTCGTACGGCTGCAGAACGTGCAAAGATTGAACTTTCGAGTGCTACACAAACAGAAATCAATGAACCATTTATCGCGATGAATAATGGTGTTCCAAGTAATCTCAATATCACTCTTACTCGTGCAAAATTTGAAGAGCTTATCGGAAATCTCGTAGAACGCTCTATCGAGCCATGTCGAAAGGTTCTCTCTGATGCTGGACTTCAAGCATCTCAGATTGATGAAGTTATCCTTGTTGGTGGATCAACTCGTGTACCTATGGTGTTTGCCAAGGTAGAACAGTTCTTCGGAAAGAAGCCAAACTCAAGCGTGAACCCAGATGAAGCAGTTGCTGCTGGTGCTGCTATCCAAGCTGGTATTATCCAAGGTGATGTAACGGATGTTCTTCTTCTTGATGTTACTCCTCTTTCTCTTGGTATTGAAACACTTGGTGGTGTTATGACTCGTATGATTGAACGTAATACTACTATCCCAACAAGTAAATCTCAAGTGTACTCTACTGCGGTAGATAACCAACCATCCGTAGAAATCCATGTTCTTCAAGGAGAGCGCGAAATGGCAAATGACAACAAATCACTTGGACGATTCATCCTCGATGGTCTTGCATCTGCTCCACGCGGAATCCCTCAGATCGAAGTAATATTTGATATTGATGCATCAGGAGTTCTCCATGTAACTGCCAAAGACAAAGGAACTGGAAAAGAACAAAAGGTATCTATCCAAGGATCCACTGGTATGAGTGATGATGAAGTAGATAAGCTTGTAAAAGAAGCAGAAGCAAATCGCGAAACTGATAAGAAAAAGAAAGAATCTATCGAAGCTCGTAATATGGCAGACTCTGGAGTATACCAAGCTGAGAAGACTCTCGAAGATAATAAAGGAAAATATGAAGAAAAGGATGGTGAAGATGCAAAGGTGAAAATCGAAGAACTCAAAACAGTTCTTGCCGATGCAAATGCAACCAAAGAATCTATCGATGCGGCAAATAAAGCACTCACCGATATCATGATGAAGATAGGACAAGCCATCTATGCTCATGCTGGTGATGCTGAAAAACCAACAGAAGAAAAGAAGAATGATGATGGAAGTGTTGAAGCGGATGTTGAAGAAACGAAGTAATGAAAATAAATCCCCTACTTATTTGAGTGGGGGAATTTTTTTAAATTTTATAAATTAGAATATTAATTAAATAATCCCTCCAAATTGGAGGGATTATTTAATTATGGAGCTGGATTCAATACAGGATTCAGATTGGGAACTTCTTTTTTCTTTGGCTTATTTCCAGAGAAGCTTCGCTTCTTCCATGCTGGGAGTCAACTCATCGTCTCTAGTACCATATTTCGAATCTTTCCTTCTTGCTCGGGGGTTCCAAGGATTGTATCAAATCGAAGCATAACAGTATCTGAGAGAGTAATAATAGAAACAGGTTGCCTGAAGAAAGCAAGAATTGGACCAATTCAGATACCATATTCCCCTACTCCATGATCCATTTCAACTCAAGAAAGTTGGTCATTCCCCCACTCAACATGTCCATCAAACACAATTTCAGAAGAAAGGGATCAGGTATCATCGAGTTGAATAATCGGTGATGTATTCATTTCAGTGACTCATTCTGGAAGTTCTACATGAGAAAGTGCTCCGAGAAGCTGCTTCCATTTACGGTAAGGAAGTCAGAGTTCAGTTGCTATCAGTTTATCTTGATCATGGAGCTCAAGATTGGAAGCAAGAGTATCTCGTATAG
>CAKZJF010000083.1 GCA_936941205.1 uncultured Candidatus Altimarinota bacterium
GTTGTTGAGCTACATCCATGGTTGTTTTTACAGAAAGACCCAATTTTCTTGAAGCCTCTTGTTGAAGAGTGGAAGTTGTAAATGGTGCTCCTGGAAGACGGGTAGATTCTTTCTTATCAGTTGAAACCAAAGAAAAAGTAGTATCTGTTGGAATGGTAAGAATATGATTTCATTTCTTATCTTTTGATGGAACAATCTTTTCAGATTCAATTCAAAGAGTCTGAAAAAATTCCTTAGCATCATCGAGGGTTTTAAGACGATGATTTTTCCCTTGAATTTTTGTAAATTCCACAGGGAAGTTCATATTTTTTGCTTGTAGATGGGCAAAAATTTTCCATGATTCTTCAGGAATAAAGGCCTGGATTTCCCGTTCTCTTTCAACTATAAGTTTCACAGCAATAGATTGTACTCTTCAGGCAGATAGTCCTGTTCGTACCTTTTTCCAAAGCACAGGGGAAACTTCATATCATACAATACGATCAAGCACACGACGAGACTGCTGAGCATTTACAAGATTCGTATCTATATTTCTTGGTTCAGCAATAGCCTTTTCTATAGCGGTTTTTGTAATTTCATGAAATACAATTCGAGAAGTTGTCTCAACTGGAAGTCAAAGGGCATGACACAAATGCCAACCAATCGCTTCTCATTCGCGGTCCTCATCCGTTGCAATCCAAACTTTTTCAGCGGTTTTTGCAAGCGCCTTCAATTCACTGACTCGTTTTTTCTTTTCTGGTGATATTTCATACATAGGAATAAATCCTCCAGGAATATCAATACCGATATTTTTTTCAGGAAGATCACGTATATGACCAAATGAAGCCTCAACTCTATAGTCTTTTCAAAGGAATTTTTCTATCGTCTTCCCTTTTGCAGGAGACTCGACGATAACTAGATTTTTCATATGGACAGAATCTTAATGGGAGAAAAGACATATTTTTACTTGAGTCACTATGGAGAGCAGGATAAAAAAGTCAAAAGATTTTACGAAACTTAACAACAAATTTACAAGAAAAATAAAAAACAAAAAAACTCTAACAAAATGTCTGAGGAAATAATAATAATGGGGAAATATATAACTGGGTTGGATTACCGTGTACAAATCGACCAAAAAATGACACAATAAACAATGAGGTAGCTTTAACAAAGTCTGACCAGAAATTACTATATAAAAATGACATCAAAAGTAAAAAGATTTTTTGTATTTTTTTACTTCTCTATATACTCAAATTATGTTCACTATTTATTGATTTTAGTTTTATGAAATTGGTAATTCCCAGCACACTATTCTTGTTTTCTATCACCTTAAGTGGATGTCAGAATGCAATCCCTCTCCCCCCAATGAATGAATCAGGAGCTACAATAATGACCGGGGAGATAAATCAAACAGGAAAAACACTCACTGGACAAAAACAAGATGCAACGAAATACGATCCTGAGATTCAGACAAAAGACATTGAGATTTCAAAAGGAAACGATGAAGATGATACCATTTGAACACTTGATGCTATTGAAAGGAGCGATGAATCTACAAGAAATGATTCAGAAACAACCGATAAAGACTCTATTGAACCATGAGTAATATCAGAGATGACTATCCAAAAATCAAAAGATTCTACCATCACACAATGAGTTGAAGCATGAAATTCTTGAGCTTCACAAGAACCAACAAAATAGAACTTATTATCAGAGAACAAAAAAACAAGCAATAAATTGCTTGTTTTTTTATACACATCTCTTAAAGAAGGGAAAGTATAATATTTTTATATTCCTCTGAATACCGAAGAAGCTGATGGGAATTGATAGTATGAACCTCATGAACTATCTTATTCCGAATTTTATGAAGAAACCATATTCGTTCAATATTTCCTTGAAGAAAAATTGGTTTTTTCTTCAACTTTTCTGCTAAGGTCCCACCATATCAATACTCTGCCAAAATAAGTGCAAGGATCTTATCATATCCAATAATACATTCAACTGAAGATTTTTCTTGAAGTCTCAATATTTCATTTCGGAAAAACTCTTTTTTTTCTTGAGATATTCATTTAACAAAAAATAAACGCCAAAAGAATGCTACCAAAATGATGCAAAAGAGAAGAAAACAAAGAAAAATGATAATTCATGAAGGCATATTATTCCGTGGGCTTATTGGCAACATATACAAAAGCTGGAGGAAAATTTCTCCATTCCCATCATATATTACATACTTCAAAATGACATGCTATTTTCTTCTTATCAGAAAGAAAATACTGAAACTGAACAAACTTCCCTCCAGGTCGAAGCATTTTTTTTGCTTCGGAGAGAATTTCATGAACCAATTCATTATCGAAACTTCCAAATGGAAGACATGAAAATATAATATCTACTGAACCTTCAGGAACATATAGTGATGCATTACGAACATCATCTGGAATAATATGAAGATTGGGGGCATGGAGTTTTTCGAGGTATGGAAGAAATGTATTTTCCAACTCAAAGGCATGTATTTGACACTCTTTATTACAAGCTTTGATGATCTCTTTTGTAACAGCTCATGTTCCTGATCAAAATTCAAGAATACAATTTGCTTCATGAATTCATGACATTCGAACCATTTTTCTACCAAGGTATCGAGAACTGGGAACAAAAGAGCCCACTTGTCTTGGGCTCTCTAGAAACAAAGAAAGAAATTTTGTTCGGGACATACAATAAAATTATTTGAGAATCTTAAGGAGATCTCTAAATTCTTCGAGTTCAACTGGATCAATCCCCTTCTTTTCAAGTACTTTCTCAAGTCCACATGTATCAAGTTCATATACTGCCTGGGTCATGGCGCTACGGATAGCAACGAGTTGTTGAACAATCTCTCGAAGTTGACTCTCATCCTGAATCATTTGAATAACTCAACGAATCTGTCCCTCTACCCGACGAAGACGATCAGTAACACGCTTTTTTTGCGCAACATCTTTGATTTTCATAATTAATATCATTAGGAATAGTACGGGCGATAGTATATAAAGAAGCTTTGAAAAATCAAAGAAATTCCATAAAAACTATCACCAAATTACTGGACTTTTTTGATGGATATGAAGATATTCATTCGTTCTACTAAATGGTTTACTTCCAAGAAAACCACGATGAGCAGAAAAGGGGCTTGGATGTGGTGAGGTTATAATACAATGCTTACTGGAATCTATTAAATCCTTCTTGGAAATAGCATAATTCCCCCAAAGAATGAAAACAAGATGCTCTTTTGATTCAGAAAGAAGATGTATAACGGAATCTGTAAATATTTCCCAACCTTTTCATTGATGCGAAGCTGGAATTCATTTTTCAACCGTTAACACGCTATTTAAGAGAAGAACTCATTGTTTTGCCCAATCAGAAAGATCCGTATGTATTCGTTTTATTCCTACATCAGAATCAAGTTCTTGAAAAATATTTCGTAAACTTGGTTGACGAGGTGATCCATCTGGCACTGAAAAGCATAATCCCATAGCTGCACCTGGAGTATGATACGGATCTTGTCATAAGATTATTACTTTAACAGAATCAAATGGAGCAAGATCAAATGCGGAAAAGATAAGTCCACCAGGAGGATAACATTTTCAGGAAGTATACGAAGACTTCACAAAAGAGGTAAGATTTTGCCAATAAGGTTTTTCAAATTCAGGAGCGAGAACAGAAAGCCATGATGGATGAATATGTACTGTCATAAGAAAAATATTTAAGAAAATCTTATATAAAAATAAAGCATATTCAACAAAAAAGCATCTGAATATTTTCAGATGCATTGTATAATCATGGAGGAGAGAGGGGGATTCGAACCCCCGGTACCTTTCGGTACACACCCTTTCCAAGGGTGTACAATCGGCCACTCTGACATCTCTCCAGATTTCCTTTACGGGATGACTATAGTGCCATTTTATACAAATAAAACAATGAATTGCAAATTAAATAGAAAAATTTTTATTTTTTTTATTTTTTTATATAATGCAGCCCGTTAATTAGGCATATTCATCGATAACTTCATTTTTATGATTGAAACTATTCATCAACATCTTTATACATTCTTTGGGCAAATGAAGGTGTCAATTACCTCCCTTCAGATAACAACAGAAAACGATGATACTATATATAATGTACGTATCGAGACACCTGATTCTGCGCTTATTATAGGTATACATGGACAAAATCTACAAGCATTCAATCACCTTCTTGGAAGAATGATTGAAATGATTACAGGTAAATTTGCAATTGTTCACCTAGAGGTAAACGACTATATGAAAGAAAAAGATGAACGATTTTTCCGATATCTTGAATGACGAATTGACTATGCAATGAAAAGTAAAAATGATGTTACTATACCAAATCTGAACTCATATGAACGAAAAAAAGCACATAACCATATAAGTTTAAAAAATATTGACGGACTCAAAACTTACAGTGATGGTGAAGGAAAAGAAAGAATGCTCCATCTCATATATAGCGGAACAGAAACTTACAGATCACAACCTCATACTTCTTCACCACAGTCATCATCAGCGCACACTTTAGATGATCTTTCTGAAGATGGAATTGGAATATAACTCGCTATCTCTAATTTTATGAAGCAATATACTTCTTATCTTATTGCTTGAATTCCCCTTTTAATTTTTTGAGGGTTATTTTCTCTTTTTTACTATATCAATACAGGAACTCTCTTCTTAGAGAATAGAAAGCTCGATGGTTTTGTGCGCTCTCATCCTGAACTCATTCCAACAAAAGAAGTTATTACAATATCTGATTGAGGTCATGATACCTTGATAGCAGATATGTATTGGCTACGAACGGTTCAATATATAGCAGATAATCTCTTTTCTGGATGAGAAGAGAAAAAAAAATATAACGAATACTTTATAAAACTTCTGAAGACTATTACAGAACTTCATCCACGATTTACAGAACCCTATATTATCGCACTTCTCTTTTCCCCTCAAGTTCTTCCAACTGATACGGAAGGAGAAAAAGTTGAGAAACAATCTATTGCACAAGCAAGTATGCAAATTGCAAAAGCTGGAGTACTCGCAACCTGCAATCAAGAAACAATAAAACATATTCTCCAAGAAACCGATATAAGTCAGATATGGAGGAATCCAGTGAATCATGATCCTTGTGTTGATGGATTTATACCATACTATCTAGGGTATAACTATTACTGGAATAATAACTATGATACGGTAAATGCTGTAAAGTATTATAAAATAGCTGCTGCTCATACTCGTGAAAATATTGGAACACAAATACCAATAGCAACACAGTACTATATACCCCTTATGGAAGGAAGATGATGAAAACAAAAGACAGCAGCTTTCGTTTTCTTTACTATGGCATTGGAAGGGGTTCAAGATAAAGAAAATATCTGTATTCAGGAAACAGAAAAGCTCCTATCTTTTATTCAACCAATTATTCAAAAAGATACGCTCTTTCCTGAAAATACGATTACAACACTGATAGATTCGATTCAACAAGTGAAAAAAACAGATGAGGAAATGCAGAAAAAGAAACGAGAAAATCCATTCTGACTTACGTGCAATGAACATTTTGCTCGTGGTACGAAACAGATATATCTTTCTTATCTTGAAGAAGCTGATATACGCTATATGAAGCAATACAAAAAACATGCAAGTGATGCTCGTGTATTAAAAGAATCCTGATATATTCCATTGCTTCCAGTGGATTATTACTCAGAAAAAGGCATTATATATAAATATGACACCAGAAAAAACATGTGGGATTATCGGAATGGAACATATTAAAATACATCAAAATAAAACCCCCATGAATGGGGGTTTTATTTTATAGAATTATTCTCGACAGATGAGTCCATATTTTGTAACAAGCTCTTGGGTTTTTTGGTAGTTAGCAATCACCTCTGCATCACAAGCAATTCATCGTTCCAACTTTGTTTGGATTTTCTCAATCTTCTCTACCTCTGTAAGGGAATCAATATATTTACCAATGATAAAGAAGGTGCGATATCGAATACGGAGTATATCGATTGTTGGTGGATTACTTTGAAGATATGTATTTGAAAGAGAAATAACTGTGAGATATCTCTTATCTGTATAAGCTTTTTGTATATCCTGAAAGGATATCTGAATACCACCAGTCGTAACGAGTGGGCTTTTTGTTCCGGTAGACGAAGTTGTTCATGTTGAAACAACTGGGACTACTGTTTCAGAAGTAAATGGAGTAAGTATTCCTGCAAATGGATTAGCAATCTGAGAACGAGGTGATCAAACAAATGGATTTGAACCTTGTTTTGTGATATAACGTTTTGACACTATATCATATTTGAACCAACCGAGAAATTTTGGAGTACTTGCATCATTCTTATACGAGAAAAGAAGTTTTCCATCATAGGCTCATGTATATGTTACACCTCATTCAAAATCAAGATCCACAAAAACTGCTGGATCCTTTCCAGAAATATCTACAAATTCAAAAGTAGTGATTGTTGTTGTCTCTGGAAGTGAAAAAGTCTTACGCATATTTGTAAGAGCACGATTCATTTTTTCGATAATATTGGCCTTATTTGGGTTTGAGGTTTTCAATTCAGTAAAAACTTTTTGTGCTGATCATAGTGCCAAAACTTGTCATACAACCGACCCAGAAGAAACAATAACTCATGTACCTGCTTTTATAATACTCCCAGATCAGATATATTGACTCAATAAACGATTCTCCTCTTCTAATACTTTAATGCGTGATTCATATTTTGCGATTATAGCAAGAAGTGATTCAACAGTCTGATTTTTAAGTGTTGCAGAATCTTCAGCAAAAACATTGGTAACAAATAAAAATGCAAGAAGAAACGAAAGTATATTTTTCATAATAAAAACAATGGATAATGGATTCTTATCGGAAAATATACTATTCCTGAGAAAGAAATCAACTTTTTCCTCACCAAGGAGAGTATTGTCATAAAATGTATTTATTTTACAATAAAAATATACCATCACTTTATATGATATTAAAGAGAAAAATAGAATATCATCTCATGAAATTCTTCAGGAAAAAATCACTGATTCAGAATTTGTATTTTAGTGGAAAAATAATACAATGCGCGCGCTCTTATGAAAGCAGGCACATACTCAACCTCGCACTGTCCTGAATATGATTCATAATAGTGTGAGGTTGAGAGGAAAGTCCGGACATCCCCCAAGAGGAGAAAAGCTAACAGCTTTGGCTCGTATGTATATATAAATATATGAGTACGGAAAGTATCACAGAGACAATACAGGGTAAGGAAACTTACCAAAAGGTGAAAAGTCCATTCATGTCATTCGTGGCTAGAAAGGATTCTATGGAAACATAGAACGATAAACCCTCTCCGATGCAAGAAGAATGGTACCTCCCTATTTAATAGCACTTGGGATAGAATAGGTGGTATACTTCGCTAGAGCATACAGGCGACTGTATGTCGAGAAAGATTTGTGTCGAAGTACAGAATCCGGCTTATTACTTTCATAAGAGCTTTTATGTTTTTCAATTTATGCTCCCAAATATTCTTCTTATTGGTATACAATGAAGCGGTAAATGAACTCAAGCAAGAAAGATTGTAGAAAGTCATTGATATGCCCTTTTTGAAGCCTGAACAGAGCTCAGAAATATAGCAAAAACGGATTCCCCTCTCTGAAAAGAAATCAAATGAATACTCGATGCTTTTCAATATGTACCAGCACGTTGTATTCGTGATGTTATTATTGATTTTATCAAGAACAATACTGGAAAACCCATACTCTTTGATAGTGCAATACGAAGTCATGAACAAAATGATGCCATAGAATCTATTCTTGGAAATTTTATCGTTGTTCATCTCAACCTTGAAAAGAATATAGCAATTGATCGTCTCATGCATCGAAGAGTCGATCCGATTACCAATGAAGCCTTCCCTCCAGATTTTCCTGGAAATATCAACCCAAATACCTGAAATACACTTATAACTCGAGCAGATGATACGCTAGAAGGAATACAAAAACGAATACAGTGGTCACTCAACGAGACGCTTCCTCTCATAGAAATATGGGAAAAATCTGGACATAAAATATATCATATTGATGCAGATAGAACAGTGGAAACTGTTTTCTCTGATATTTCTCATATTGTATCTTCTTACTTATAAAGACATATGCATATTCTACTTGTTGGTATCCAGTGAAGTGGTAAATGAACGCAAGCAAGGAAGCTCCTTGAGAAATTTTCTTGATATAGTTTCTTTGAAATGGGGCAAAAACTCAGAAATTTTTCCGAAATGGATGAGCCCTACTCAAAAACAGTAAAAGAATATCTCAATTCAGGAAAACTCGTACCACTCGATATTGTCGGTGAAATGCTCAAACACTACAAAAATAACCATACAGGCGGAAATATACTCTTTGACGGAATACCAAGAACCCTAGAACAACTGGATTCATTTGAGAAAGTTTTTCCAGATTATTTTATACTTTTTCTGGATCTTGAGAAAGAAGAAGCGATTCATCGCCTTTCGAATCGACGAATTGATCCATCTAATGGAGAAAGTTTCCCTGCAGACTTTGTAGGAGATTTTTCACCATTTACTGGGAATAAACTTATTCGACGAGAAGATGATCATGAAGATGCCGTAAAACAACGTATAGCCACCTTTTATCACAATACCCTTCCTCTTCTTGCAGAATGGGCAACAAGAGGAAAACGAGTATATCGTATCGATGCAAGCAAAGATATTAATACCGTATTTGAACATATAAAGGTAATACTATCCGCCTATTAATATGCACATCTATTTACATATTCCGTTTTGTCGACAGAAATGTACCTATTGTAAATTTGCTCTTACTCCTATTTTTACTGATATTCAAAAAAGAAGATATCTTTCATATCTCCAGAATGAAATCATCGAATGGATCAAGACATGAACAAACATATTTCCTCAAACCATCTACTTCTGATGAGGAACCCCAAGTATTCTTTCCCCGAAAGAATTATCGAGTATCCTAGAACTATTCCCCAAAGAATGAAGAGAAGAGATAACCCTTGAAGCCAATCCAGAAGATATAACAGAAGAATATATAGATACCCTACAAGGTATATGAATAAATCGTATAAGTCTTGGTATCCAAACACTCAATTCACAATCACTCAAAACGATTCATCGATCCTCTGTTGATACTATCTATCGAGCACTTGATATCCTCAAGAAGAAGAATTTTCCAAATATCAATATTGATCTCATACTCTGACTCCCCCATGTAGCATACTGAGAAACTCATCGGGCGCTCACTGAACTTCATAAGAGTTATCCGATTACCCATACGAGTATCTATCTCCTCGAAGATGAGACATACCCAACTGATTGGAAAGAGGCAACTATCAGTATCGATAAGATGCAGCAGGAATATGTGACAATTAATGAATACCTCGCAGAACTCTGATGGAATCACTATGAAGTATCAAATTGGAGTCGCCCATGATATGAATCCAAGCATAATCAGTCATATTGGAATCATTCTAACTATCGATGATTTTGACTTGCTGCATCAAGCTACATCAACTGAAAACGTTGGACTAATTCCCCATCTTTTAGCGGATACTACCGATGAGAACGTATCGATGAAGAGACCTTAACAGAAGAACAAAAAGACATAGAACATCTCATGTTCTCTCTTCGTACCAGTGGCACTCCCATTTCTAAGCTTACACAAGAACAAATAAGCATACTACAGTCCCATATCCAAGATGGATATATTGAGAAAAAAGAGGGGGTATTTTCGATAACTTCGTCTTGAATTTTTCTCATAGATCATATAATAAGTCAACTGATATAGTATTTTTGCCGCCTTAGCTCAGTTGGTAGAGCATCCCCATGGTAAGGGGAAGGTCATGGGTTCGTGTCCCATAGGTGGCTCCAGCAATAATCCAATTCCTCTTTTTGAACAAAAGAGGAATTTTTTGTATTCTTCTAAAAACAATTATAATTCTTTTATGATTCCAATATTACAACTTGATACATCACTTGTCATAAATTATACAAGTCCATCTCAGAAAATCCGAGTTATGACGGAAACATGGGCTGAAGAATTTGGATACTGTCCAAACTGTGGGAATTCTCTCAGAAAATCCCGAGATAATAATCCTGTTGGAGATTTTATCTGTGACAAGTGCCAAGAAGAATACGAACTCAAATCAAAAAATAATTCATTCGGGAAAAAGATTACTGATGGTGCATATGGTACGATGATTGAGCGACTCCAATCGGCAACTAATCCAAGCTTTTTCGGATTGAATTACGGGAAAAATCTTGAAATTATCAATTTCTTCGTGATACCAAAGTTTTACTTCACTCCTGAAATCATCGAAAAAAGGAAACCACTTGCTCCTACTGCAAAACGAGCAGGATGGATTGGATGTAATATACTCCTTGAACCAATCCCAGAGAGCGGAAAGGTATACTATATTCAAAATGGAAAATCACGAGAGAAATGATATATTCTGGAAGACTGGCAAAAAACGAACTTTCTCGCAGAAAAATCATCTCTCGAATCCAAGTGATGGCTCCTGGATATTATGCGATGTATTGATATGCTCGAGAAAAAGGAGTTCTCTCTTGCAGATATTTATAACTTCACTACAATTCTCAGAGAAAAACATCCCGATAATAACAATATTGAAGCAAAGATTCGTCAGCAGTTACAGATACTGAGGGATAAGAATTACATAAAGTTCATATGAAAATGAATTTATAACAAAATATAATATAGAAAATTGCATTTTCATAAAAAATCGTTAGATCATGATCGTTTATCATCTAACGATTTTTTTATGGAAACTGTGGTTTTAGACTTTTTGGATGGGAATGTGAAAATTATCGAACATACATACATATCTGCAGAGGAAATTGAGAAACTTCTTTTTACAGAAGATGGCTATAATTTATCGCATGGTAATACTCAATGGATGTCTGCAAAAGATATATGAGTAAATATCGATGGAGAGCTAAAATATATACCTATCTCTGAGCTTCTCGATACTCTGAAAATACGCGCTTGGCTCAATTTACAGAAAGTTGAATTCCAAGAAAGATTGACAGAGTATCAGGAAGCATATATTCCGTGAAATACTGAAAGTCTAAATATTCTCGAATATGGTGAGAATGAATTTTTCTGAGGAAAGAAGGAAGTTTATGAAGAAATATTAATGCTTTTTGAGAAATATTGAATCTAGTTATTTTCTATAATACGAAAAACATATCTTGATTTTTCTATAATTCCCTCTATACTTCCCTTGTTGACGTCCCCGAGAGGGGATTTTAAATTGGAGTATTTTTTGACTATTACGTCATTTTTTATATACTTCTAACGAATTTTATCATCTATAAATATTTTGTTCCATGGGCAACTTTATACAAGAAGCATCTAAAGAGCTTGATCACGTAGTATGGCCTACTCAGAAAGAAACTAAGAAGTACTTTCAAGTAGTAGTTTGAGTTATCGTAGGAACTGCTATATTCCTTACAACGGTTGGACTCCTTCTTCGTGAATGACTTCACATAGCTCGTACTCAGACAGCACCTGCTATTCAACAAACTTCTGATGACACTATTAATGTGGAAGAGCTTCGTCAACAACTTGAAGCTGAAAAAGCTGCAACTGCTAGTACAGGTACTACTCTTACAGTAACAACTGGTTCTACAAAATAATCATCGACCTCCTCTTATTTATCAGTTAATTTTTTTTCCATGTTTGAATTCGGTCAAAAAGAACAATGAGAATGGTACGTTATTCGTGTAATATCTGGAACCGAAGAAAATGTACAACAATCTCTCATGCAAAGAAGAGAAGCATTCGGACTTGAAAATCATATTCTTGAAGTATTTGTACCTACACACGATTCTATATCTATACGAGCAGGAGGAACAAAAGTAAAAAAGAAAAAGAATATCTTCCCATGATATATCTTGGTTCGTATGCTCGTTACCAACGAAAGCTGGTATATCGTACGAAATACACCAAATGTAACCGGTTTTCTCGGAGCAGGTACAGTTCCAGTTCCAGTTCGAGGAGAAGAACTTGAGCAACTCAGATGAGTTCTCACTCAAAAGAGTGAAGAATTTAAGACTGATATGCAAGTTGGTGATTACGTAACCGTAAGAAATGGACCTTTTGAAGGAAGTGAAGGAAAGATTATCGAAATCAATATCCATAAATGACTCTTAAAAGTTAATATCAACCTCCTTGGACGTGATACTCCAGTAGAGATTGATTTCTGAAGTGTTAAATCGAAAAAATAACCTTTTTTTCTTATGCAGTGAGCCCTCTCTACGCTTGCAATTGTTGCCGTAGCTCTTATCGGAACTATTCTCTGGTCATTATATGGACAGTGAAATGGTACAACTTTGCAGAACAGGAATAAAATAGATACCCTTACACAAGCTCAGCTTGATGAGGCACAAAGCAAAAGTCAGAACCTTCAAGCAGTTGATATCGAGATTATCAAGTCACTTCAGAAATTGGAAGACAAGATTAACCAGATGCAAACTACCATAAACAATGGAACTCCAACTGGAACAACCCAAAAGAATCCACAAAATACAGGAAGTGGCACAGCAAATGGTTCATGACAAGCGATTGTGGAAACTATTATACCTATCCCTGGTTCTCTCTTAGGAAAATTCCTTCCAGATACTCCATTTAAGGTAGTAAAGAATCTTGGACTCTTTGATCTTGATATCTTTCCATGGAAATATACAACTTGGGAGAATGATAAAACCAAGATTCGAATGTACACCATCGATGGTCGATATGATATCGTTTTGAAAAATATGAAAACGATCAAAAGCGATGTGTATACGGTCAATGATACTTCAAAAAACTTTCCTTTTCCACATTTCTTCATCAATCCACCAAAATGAGATGGAATCGTTCGTCTGATTCTTCAGATGGATAATCAGACAATAGGATTTGAGGTACCAAAAACAAGCTATCCACCAGTAAAAGCACTTCTTCTAAAAAAATAATTTAATTTTCTAAAAATTTTTATCTATATGTCAGCTAAAAAAATTCTCCTCACCACTGATGGACTTCGTGAACTTGAAAATGAGCTTCTCGAACTTCGTGAGACAAAACGTGTTGAAATCGCAGAAAAACTCAAAGAAGCTATCTCTTATGGTGACCTTTCAGAAAATGCTGAATACCAAGAAGCTCGTGATGAACAAGCACACGTTGAACTTCGTATTAGCGAACTCGAAGATCTTCTAAAACCTGGAAACTACGAAATTATTGATGAGGAAAAGAAAAAAAAGAAAAATGCTGTAATGATCGGAAGTGAGGTTACTATCGAACATGCTGATGATGAAACAACAGTAAGTGAAACATTTACTATCGTTGGTTCTCAGGAGGCAAGTATCCTTGATAAGAAAATCAGCAATGAATCCCCTATTGGAAGAGCTATTATTGGAAAAGCTATCAATGATACTGTAAAAGTAAAATCACCTTCTGGAGAAACTGTTTATACTATCGTATCCCTCAAATAATGTTCTCTCTCATACAAGAGACTTTCCGTGAACATGCAATCATAGTACCATTTCTAAGCTTATCAATTGCTATAAGTATGAAGGGACTATTGAGCTTGATTCGTGGGACTTTCACTCTCGAACGAATGCTTTGATCTGGATGAATGCCATCAGCACATTCTGCATTTGTTGTTAGCTTAGCAACGGTGATGTTTTTAAAACATGGATTCTTTAGTGATGAATTTTTGATAAGCTTTGTCTTTTCTATCATCATCATATATGATGCACTGAATGTTCGATATCAGGCTGGACTCCATGCTCAACTCCTCAATGAAATAATAGTAAAAGGAGAACTCAAATTGAATGAATCTATTGGTCATACTCCTATTGAAGCTCTGGCTGGAACTATTATTTGAGTGGGAATAAGCATACTCCTTTTAGGATTCTAATATTATACCATGCAAACCCCTACTATCTCGATTCATGATGAGTGAAAAATTATTAAACTCCTTGAAGAGAATGGATTTAAAAAATTTCGCTATGCGCAAATAGAAAATGCGATATATAAGAATCTCATAACTGATTTCTCAAGCATAGAAACCCTCCCAAAAGAAATACGGACACTTTTAACAGAGAATTGCTACTATACGAGTCTTTCTGTGCATTCTGCTATTACAAGTGACGATGGTCAAACAACAAAGTTTCTCCTAAAAACACATGATAACAAGCTCATAGAAGCAGTTATTATGCGTCATCTTTCCGGAAGAAATACACTCTGTGTAAGTTGTCAGGCTGGATGTCCTATGGGATGTTCTTTTTGTGCTACCTGAAAACTCTGACTGCTTCGAAACCTAGAATTTCACGAGATTATTGATGAAGTTATGATAGCAATTCATCATCTCGCAAAAGAAGATAAAAAGTTACGGAATATTGTATATATGGGTATGGGTGAACCATTTCTCAACTATGCAAACGTAAAAAAATCAATCGAAATTGCCTGTGCACAGAAGAAAGTTGATCTATCAAATCGTCGTATAACGATTTCAACCTGTGGGATTGCTCCAGTAATTGAACAATTCGGTGAAGATTTTCCACAAACTTCTCTTGCCGTATCTCTTCATGCTCCAAACGATGAAGTACGAAAGAGTATCATGCCGGTAGATCATACATATCCACTTGATGTACTGATGAAATCTATAAAGAATTATATAGCGAAAACCAATAAACGAGTATTTTACGAATACATAATGATAGCATGAGTCACTGATCGACTCGAGTATGCATGACAACTCGCCAAACTGCTTGAATGACAACTCGCCCATGTAAATTTCATTCCATATAATACATGAGAATGAGTGGATAGTAATGGGTATAAACCAACGAGTAAAATTATTATCAAAAAATTCCAAGAAGTCCTTGAGAAATCATGAATTCCTTCAACCATTCGACATACTATGGGAGATGATATCGATGCAGCCTGTGGACAACTTGCCCTCAAACATGAAGGAGAAAGCCTCGCTACCGAAAAAGGAAATACGATTGCAAAAAGTAAAAATGAATAATTTACAAATTTTTATTATTCCATATAATTTCGAATAGAGTATTTAGACACTATTATGAATGTATCTCCGAAAGAATATTACATAGAAGAAATCGAAGCTCAGAAGAATCGATGAGATTATTTACGTGCAAGAGAAATTGCACAAGATGCCCTCATTAAAAATGTGGATGATTATAGGATTTATGAAGAATTATCTGATATATACCTCTACGAGAATGATCTTCATAGTGCTGAAGAAATGATAGGAATAGCACAGGAACTTCACCCTGAATCAGCTACTGGTATGTATCTAAACGGATATATTGCGGTTGCAAAATGAGATTTTACACATGGGGTAGAATACCTTACAAAGGCAAATGTTCTCTTTCCAAATAATCCAGAAATTCTTCGGAATCTTTGATGGGCACACGTTATGTTAGGACAATCATTTAAAGGAATTACTATGCTACGACGAGCATTATCTCTAGCTCCAGATGATGAACTCATCAAAGAGGACCTATGAGTTGCGCTCATGTCAGATGGAAATACGAAAGAGGGTGAAAAGTATCTTGAAGAAGCAGGAAGACAAGATAGAATCATGGAAATACGCCTTTTACAATGATTATAATAGAATCATGGAAACTCAAGAATATCTCGATATTGTCGATGAAAATGACAGAGTCATTACTAAAATGACCATAGAAGATGCTTATAAACAGTCTATAGGGAATATTCGATGAGTCTGTTTAATGATCAGAAATGATGAAGGAAAACTATGGATACCACGAAGACTCCTTACTAAAAGTAAATTCCCATGAGCCCTTGATTATAGTGTATGAGGTCATGTATCAAGTTGAGAAACATACGTAGATGGACTGATTCGTGAGGCTCAAGAAGAAATATGTATGATACTTGATAGAACTGAACTCAACTATATTGGAAAAATTGTACAAGATGATGACATCTACCATATACGGTTTTTTGCTGAAATATATGAATATATAACAAATACCCCACCAGGTATCAATAAAAATGAGCACTCAACAAGTTATTGGTTTACTCCAGATGAACTCTATGCAAAACTACTCAATCCAGATGAGCCACCCTATAAAACAGGGTTAAAAGAAGTTCTCGAAAAATTTTATCTTATCCATTAAAAAAATAATCCTATGAGCATGTTTATTATTCCAGTTTGAGATATTCTCACAAGTTATGCAGGTGACTCAAAAGAGTTTGGTTTTGATGGAGAAATATACCCAGGATATTATGATGATATCAATTTTCTTGAACCCCTTCGCTTCCATCTTAAGATAATTGGATTGGATGATGGAGTTGAAGCGGTATTTACGAAATTCTATACCACTATTGAATTTGAATGAAAGAAACACCCAATTTCTATTGAAAATTTCGAAAGATCATTTAAAAAACAATTTGACCCTATAACAGATCCTGATGATATATATCCAATCAATACAAGTAATATGTCGATTGATCTTTGACCTATTATTCGTGAAGAAATTATTATGGCTACATTCTAAAGAAGCCCCTTTATCCAACGTAATAGTACTATAATACGATATATGAATGGCCGAGAAATAATTAAATATTTCTGGGGCCATTTTTTTAACTCTCATCAAAACTTATTCTTAAAATCAGTTACTCCCCACAATGAATCACGTGGATTTTCTGGATCAGCCACTCCAAGAAAATCATACTGAGTACATCCCCTCTCTTTTGCATCCTGTATAGCCTTCCACTGAAGAAGATATGTTGGCATATGTTTGCGAAGTTCCCTGTCAGAGGTAGATGCTCAATAGTAATACAACGCCGTATTTCCATAGTAGACAAAAATGCCTGCCGCAATGATCTCATTATGATAAGAAGCAAAGTAGAGTCATCCCATATCATGAGAAACAAGCATATTCAACATGTCAGAATAATAACGCTTAGAGTTTTGTGAAAAACCATCTCGAGCAGTAGTTTCTTGAAGTAAATCAAAAAATATATCTCTATTTTCTGGATTATTTATTACCTGTTCAACTTGAACTCATCTTTTTTCCGCAAGACGAATATTATAACGTCCTTTTTCATGCATTTGTCAGAGAATATCTTCTTCAGTTCAAATTAAAGAAACCAAGCGAGTAAATGGGGTAAGAAACTTTTTGTAAGCACCAAAAGACATTTTTATAAAAGGCATATCATCTTGAATGGGCTCAAGTTGTAAAAATACGACTCATATTTTCTCAACTTCTTGGGTAATAAAATCTATAAATCAATTAGGATTGCCCTCTTTAGAAGAAAAAGTATTCCAATAGGGTCATCCAATAATAAAAGCACCATAAAAACCAAATCAAATAGATCGAATTTCTACACATGCATATCAAAGAATCTCATCTCTATTGTCATTTTGTGCTACATAGTAATCTCATCGAGATATATATCATGTTTTAAGAAGCATATCAGTCCACTCAGGAGTTTGCCAAAGGGATGAATAGAATTCTCACTTTTGGATGGTGTGTATGCCTTGTTTGATATTCTCAGGAATATCTTGTATACTATATTGAATATATTTCATATGAAATGAGTCTAATCAGAAAGTTATTTTTTCAAAAAAATTTGCTTGAGGAAAAAAATCGTGCTATAATGAAATCGTAATTTAATGTTTTCATATGCAAACCCATATTAATGTAAAGAAGAAAGTGGCTGGAGATATCCTGATATTTGAGTTCCATGGAGAGCTAGATGAGACAAATGTTGATAATACTTTCAGTATTATCAAACAAGAAATAAGTACATCATGAACAAAAAAGCTCATATTTAATCTTATTGGTCTTACCTACTTAAATAGTAAATCAATCGGATATATAGCTGATATATACCAAAATATGGAAGATGGGGGTGGGAAGTTCTTCCTCTGCTATCTATCAAGCAATGTACGTGATACGCTTGATCTCGTGGGAATAACAAGCATCATTAGCGTACTGGATAGTGAAGATCTTGCTATTAATCAACTCTTATAAAAATAATGCTCTGAAATAAAAAAACCTTCAAAAATATTGAAGGTTTTTTTATTAGAAAATACTTGATTGAAGTGTATTTGTTGGAGATGCAAAATTATTTTGATATGCGAAGATTCTCTGGATATCATTCTTCAAGTCATATCAGTACAAATGAGAAGAGGAATCAAGAAGTTTCTGGAAAAAAACTAAGTAATCATACTGAGAGGTATCACATATATAGATAATATCTGCAATAAGAAGATATACTCTATCAAGAGTAAATCGGTCTTTTCAAGAAGTTGAAAGATAAATAACCGATTCACTTCATACATGATGCCAGAATTGTTCGAAAAGAAAATCTGTATTCAAGAGAACTTCCTGGTGTTTCTTATGGAAAGTTTGAAGTGATGTTTTATATTGATCTGGTAAGAGTGAATTAAAGGCAAAATTACGAACAAACTCAATAATTCACTCAGTCCAAAATGGTTCACTCGAAAAATGGGCTGATGAAATATGAAATGAAGAGAAATCAAGTTCAGTATAAATCTGTGCGAGTCTTTTTGATAAAAACGCAACTTCTTTATTTTCTATTAGTATGAGTTGGGTTTTTCCTGTAATTTCATCAATATGATTATAAACAGACTCAAGACTTCCATATTCAGTAAGAAGTGATTGGGCTTTTTTAGGACCAAATCATGGAATCCCAGGGATATTATCAGAAGTATCTCAACAAATTGCCAAATAATCTACAATCTGAGAAGGGAGTACTCAAAATCTTTCCTGGACATCATCATGTCGAAAGGTCTTCTTTTTCATTGCATCATATATTCTCACATGCTGTGAAACAAACTGACACAAATCCTTATCAGAAGAAAGAATCACAAAATCGTATTCATCACGATGTTCAGATGCAATATGACCTGTAACGATTGATCCTATAATATCATCCGCCTCATATCATTCAATCATAAGAAGTGGTATGTTGGCAATTCGAAAGAATTCCATAATGTGTTCAATTTGAGACCTGAGATCATCAGGCATACGATCACGCGTAGCTTTATAGAGTGGGTATTCATTGGTTCGAAAGCTTTTCCCAGGACCATCAACAGCAACTACCAAGGCATCAATAAATCCATCTTGGTGCAGATTGAGTATAGTTTTTACAACACCAAAAAGAGCATTGACTGGTTTTCCATCTGGACTATGCATCTCAGGAACCGCATAAAACATGCGATAAATAAGATTATATACATCAATAATAAAAAAGTTCTTTCGATGAGACATGAATAAAAATATTAGATATGATTCAAAACATGATTACAAATACTGGCAAATATTTCCTCTCTGGTACCAGTTGCATCTATGGAAATAAATCGATTTTTCAGAAAATCAAGATTTCAAGATTTTCTATAACCCACAACAATTTTTTCAAAAAAATCTTTCCCCATTTTTTCCCATTTGTCTCATACTGCATCGAATGTACGAGCTAATGCAATATCAACAGGGATATCCATATACAAAACAATATCAGGCAAAACTCATTGGATAGCGCTTTTATTTACATCAAGTACCGTATCAAATCCAAGTCCTTGGGCTTCTCATTGATATGCAAGAGACGAAAGGAATGAGCGATCTGAAACTACAATTTTACCTGCGCTGAGGGCTGGTGCAACAACAGTATGAAGAGTTTGAGCCCGAGCTGAAGCGTACAAATATGCATTGGTGAGCGGATGCATAGATTCATTTTCCCATTCTTTTCCTTGGCAAAGATATCGAATATCTTCTGATATTGGAGTTGAACCAGGTTCACGAACATGTATAACTTCTTTATTTGGAAATTCTTTTTTTAAAAATTCTACCAAATTCTTTGATTGTGTGGATTTACCAGAACCAACAATTCATTCAAAAACTATATACATACTAAAATATTAAACAGCTATTGGAGCTTTGATGGCTGGATACGGATCGTATCCTTCTAAAATAAAATCCTCATAATGAAAAGAAAATAAGTCTTTTACCTCTGTATTTATTTTCATAGTTGGAAAAGGTCTTGGTTCACGAGAGAGTTGTTCTTTCACTTGATCAAAATGATTGGAATAAATATGAGTATCACCAAGTACATGTATAAATTCACCGGGTTCAAGTCAAACTACCTGAGCAACCATCATAGTAAGAAGTGCATATGAGGCAATATTAAACGGAACACCTAAAAATGTATCAGCTGAGCGTTGATACATCTGACAAGAGAGCTTTCCATTGGCAACATAAAATTGAAACATCATGTGACAAGGTGGAAGGAGCATACTATCAGCTTGTACTGGATTATAAGTAACCACCAACATGCGTCGTGAATTCGGATTCTTTTTGAGAGTTTCCACAACATTCTTTACCTGATCAATTCATTGGCTATTAAAATTTCTCCACTGAAATCAATATACCGGACCAAGGTCTCACCAATTAATTGCAAAATCATTATCTTCACCAATTTTGGTGATAAATTCTTCTTGCGTCAATTCACCACCTTGTTCTTTATATTTTTTATATGGCCATTCATCCCAAATATGAACCCCATTATCTACAAGATATTTTATATTCGTATCACCTCGGAGAAACCAAAGAAGTTCATGAATAATTCCTTTTAGGAATACCTTCTTTGTTGTTAACAATGGAAATCCCTGACTGAGATCAAATCGCATCTGACATCCAAAAATACTTCTTGTACCAGTACCTGTTCGGTCTCATTTATCAATTCATTCATCCATTATTTTCTTGAGCATATCAAGATACTGATATTCTGGGTGACGCATAATAAAAAAGTAAATAAATAGAAACTAGAGTAGTCCTGTTGTTCCAAAACCACCTCGATTTTTCTCACCCATCATATCAACTAAAATAAATTCTGGTTTTTCAATCTTTACAAACATTCCCTGCCCTATTCGTTCCCCTTTCTTAATGATTACTTCTTCTTTTTTCATATTAATATATGCAAACTTCACAGAATCAGTATCACCACAGTAATCCTGATCAATAATTCCAATACTATTCACTTGCATCAATCCATAGTTTTTGAATGTTCCAGAACGTGGAGCAATAACAAGACAATATCATTCTGGCGTAGCCATAACAGTGCCTGTATCAACCAATTTCCATTCACCAGGGGCAAATACAACATCTTCGAGTGACTCAAAATCAAAGGCGCAAGCACCTGATGTTTTATATTCAAGAGGTTTTCAAGAAGCGTTTTTCATTCGAACTTGCATAGAAAAAAAGACAAAAAATAATCGAAAGGATTATATGAATTCCTTCCGATTTGTCATTACATTTTTTTATTGTTTTTCAACATATCCAATAAGATTATCTGATCATTCTCCATAACGACCAGTTTTTCTATAATCTTGTTCTGGAGGAGACGTCATTTCAGAAAACAACAGCTGCGCAATATCCATTCCAGGGCGAAGTATAATTGGAACACTATTCATATTTGCAAGTTCAAATGTAATATTGAGATAATGTCCTGGATTTATAAGACCTGCAGTATTATGAACAATAAGACCGATACGAGCCAATGAACTCTTACCAGAGAGTTGAATAAGATACTTTTCTGATCCAAATTTTTCAATAGAAGTTCCAAGAACGGTTACTCAAGGCCGAAGGATAAAACCCTGCTCGGCTGTTGCTATTATTTCTTCATATTCTGGAAGAATTTTATTTACTGGATCAATATTTGGTATTGCATATGGATTCACAACAAGGAATTTTTCTCCAAGTCGAATATCATAACTCGCTGGTTGTAATCGTTTCGTATCAAAATCAGAAATGGAAATATCTCCAATATCTATAGCATGACGAATATCCCTATCAGAAAGGTACATATATAAAAAGTTATGTATACATGATTATAATATCTTTGCAAAAGAATACAAATCTACTTTACTAATAGACTTTTTCGATGGTAACTCCAGTATAATAATATGTAATAATCTTCTTATAATCCCATCCATTATTCGCCCAGTGAGTAGATCAAATTCACGAAATACCTACCCCATGTCATTTTCTTGTAAGTCAAATTCAACCCGGATCATCCACTCACTGAAGATAAGAAATATCCTCACATGTTTTTCCACCATTCGATTCACAATATTCCTTGTATGATCTCGTACGTCCATCAGATTGACTAAAATACCAAGCTTTTATAACGGTATTATTATATTTTATAACTTGCCCATTAGTAGATGATATCATATTCATTACCTGTGGACTCCGAAGCTCATAACTATAACCAAGATATTTTTGAAAAACATCCGGATCATCAGAGGCATCATATGGCTTATTTGGAAATTTTCGATTATTACTATTCGAATAATAATAGGCATACGATCGAGCGGCAGTAAGTATTGTTTTAATTTTTTCTGGATTATCGGTATTAGATACTTCAGCAAGACCACGGAGATACAGTTCAAGAGGAAGTTCATTTACTACAAGAATTTTTTCATTCTCAATACGAAGTACAATATTTCCACGAAAAATATTATCATTATACATTCTTCTTGTATCCCAAGCAGGAATACGATCCCAACTTGCAATACGAACAAGTCCATCAGAAAGAGAAGATCGTATTTGTATTTCTTTCGACTCTAAAACAGTTTTTCCATCGGTCCAACGAAGTAGATCACCCACTCGGGTAATCTCTATATTTTTTGATGATTGAGTAAGAATACGTTTATTTCATATAACGCTGGTGATCTTCTTCATATTTCCAGAATTCAAACGAATAGTATCAGCTATTGGATATGAGAGTTTTACACGCAATTTTGGTCCAAGTTTTAAATTCTTCGGAACCGATACATTTGCTACAATTGTATTTCCTCATGCTATCTGAGTAAAAGGAGAAGACTTCAAAACATATTCTACCATATCTTCCGAGGCCTTTGGTTCAATAGGTCATAGAATAGGATTATCCCGTGGGGTAATTCCAGCATGAGTAAATCAAAGAGTAGTTCGGAAATCCTCGAGTCGACTATAAAGATTAGCTCATGGGCATGAAGTAGAACCAACATCACGATGTCAGCTGAGGGCAGAAATATTCACATCATCAAATACACAAGCACTGCTTTTACAAGGCTTATGTCCTGTAACTATCTTATAAACATCTATTCCATATTTTTCCACAAAGAAATTCAAAGTTTTTAATAATCATGACTCCTGATCGCGATTAAGATTTTGCCATTCAAAATTTCCAATCACAGAAATTCCAACACTCCCCATATTATTCCAAGCTGCGTGAGCTCATACTACATAATCACCACCTGCCCTTCATTCATACACCTTTCATCTTTGTCCTATGATATAATTATAACCTATGTCTCCCCAACCCTTTGATACGGCATGATACTTATATATAGCACGAATAAGCGCCTCATCATCAAGATCAGATTGAAGATTTTCCGCAGTATGATGAACAATAATTTTATCTATACGCTTTACTTTTTGAATAGGCCAAAGTAATTTATTTCCATTTTCCTGACGAATGAGTGAAACAGCCTTATTAGTAAAAGGAAAATTGGTTTCCAAATAATCTAAAGCATCATTTTCTTGTTTTATCTCATCCATTTCGGCCTGTGTTTTTTGAACACGCTTCACAGGCGTTGTTATATTGGAAACTTTTCATGCATAGCGTAATGATTCATTGGCTCACCAATCAGCACGAGAAACAATAGAAATTCCATCAGCTGCGTACACTGAAGTGTCGAAACGAGAAGATTCATGTGAAAATACAAATTTTCTAGTATATACCTCATCATTATCGGTTATAATATGAATAGACTGGATAGGTATAGGAAATTTAGAACGGATGGTATAGGAAATATGTGAGCGTGGTTGTGTAAGAAATGGAAAAGTATAAGTAGCTTTTTCATATCATTTCATATCTTGATCCTCTATATCGATTCATTGCTCTATCTTTTTTCCATCTATATTCCATTCAATCTTAAAATCATCCTCTTTTGAAAATACAACATCTCTATCAATGGCAAAATAAAACGTAGTTCGCGGAGTTGAAAATTGGACTGTTCAGGTTAATATATAGAGTTCTTTTTCTAAAAGAGAAATTGAAGCCAAACGTGAAATATCAGATATCCAAGCACCAGAAGCAATATTGGATTGTTCAGGTTGAGAATTATATATTTTCTCAATATGAGGATATTGAATGAAGGTTTTTCCAAACAAAAGCACTCACACTATGAGGGAAATAAGAAAAAAAGTGAATTTCTTTTGTCTAATCATATGAAATTATGTATAATACAGAAAATAGCTTTCATACATCGGAAGTATAATTTCTGTTATCTCAAAAAATTATACTTCACTTCTCTTTTATCCTATGGCTTTCAACTCTGAAATCAAGACATTCATAAAAAACACACTCTTTCTTACGTTTTTCTTCACATTTGCCATTTATCTTGGAAGAACGTATATTTTAGAGATGATACCAACCCCTGGGAATGCTGGAAATGAATACTCTTTTCAAGAAAAAGAATCAATCTATCTCGGAACGACCGCAGTAGCAATATCAATGAATATAGGTATGCGAGAAAAATGACGGGAAAATGCCCCAGTAAACTTATATGAGGATAGTATAACAATATCAGAAGCACTCTCTGATAGTAAAAAAGGAAATAGGAGTCTTCTTGCAAATAATATAGCATTTGTTCGAGAATATGCGAATGTACTAAGAACAGATATTGTAGGACTTCTTGATCAATCAAATGATAGAGCTGTTACGATTGATGAAGAAATCGAACTTCTCAAATCTTACTTTGATGATGGTGCCTCTCGACTTGAAATGCTAAATATTCAAATACAAGAATTAAAATCTACACTCAGTGAAGCAAAACAACTTACAGTAAAAAATAAATGAGATATTATTACGGCATATAAAGCACTCGATTATGATACTATAGAGAATACCATAGATACCTATGTTACCGAACAGCAAAAATGACTCTATAGTTCAACTTATCTTTCATTTTTAACAAGTTTTCAGAAGTCTATTCTGGCGCTTCAAACAAAAAATGCCAAAATTCTTGATACAATCACTAATAATCGTGAAGCGCTTATTAAAAGAACCATTGTAGTCCTTCCTGATAGCTGAACAGAAGTACTGAAAGAACTACAACTCATCCAAACAGAAGAAGAGTATAAGAGTAAAAAATAATATATAAAAATCCCAGAACTCTTAATTTCTGGGATTTTTTATACTATAGACAAAAACATGAAATATAATATATTACTTATTCATCCTGTTTTCGTATAAAAAGAAGTGAATATTTGCATTTTGATACAAAATATGGTGTAATATCTTCAATATGTCATTATTTTGAAATTGTATGAACCGATCTATCCGATATCTCTTGTTTGCAAATATTTTCTTCGTAGTATGGATGTACTTTGGAGAACATTTTTCTTATGCTGGTGGAGAAACAAGTGCAGTAGCAACATGACTTGCTGATGTCTTTAGTATATTTACAAGCATTCTCAACATACTTGTTACTCCTCTTATTAGTCTTGCTTGATGGCTTCTTTCTCCCGACTGGACCTATGGAGATATAGGATGACTCCGCCCGATGTTGTATAAGTTTTGGGTGACAGCCGCAAATTTTACATATTTTCTCTATGCTATTATTCTCATAGGGGCAGCCTTGGCAAATATTTTTTCATTCTGAAAAGATAACCCCTACCTTATCAAGAAGATGTTACCCAAGATTGCACTTGGAATACTTATAACTCCTTTTACTTGGTTCATCGTCAGTGCAGTACTCAGTTTTGTGAATATCATGACGGTTTCTGTTATCAATATCCCATTTGATACAATAGCTGGATGAGCAAATATAACAAGTAACGATTTTTTAAAAAAAATTCCACTTAATAAAGAATATTTGATAGATCTAACTGGATGACCAGGTGATGGAAATACACCTACTGAGTGAGCAGATAAAAAACCTGCAGCTGGGAAATTACCAATAATAACCCCACAATGAGCAGAAACTAATGTAGCCGATCTTATAAAAGAATCCCCATTCTGATTGGTATCAGCCTATGCATATGGCATATTTAAAATTCAAGATTATAAAAATATTGGTACTAGCAATATAAAAAGTATTACTGATATTTTTAGTCTAGGACTCAAAGGACTTTTTGCACTGATATTTTATATTATGTTTGCAATTGTGCTTATTGCTCTTTGTGTGGTTCTTTTTGTTCGAGCAATCCGTATGTGGTTCTTTATAGCACTTTCTCCTATTCTCGTCTTTCTTGAGGTCATCGGTCAAAGTAAGAGTGGCGATAGCAAACATTTTACAGTAACTGATTTTCTTACTGCTGCATTTATTCCTGTATGGGTATGAGCTATACTATCAGTCGGACTGGTACTTACATCCATGGTTATGGCTGGGGTAACTCCAACAACAAAACCTACCGAATGTAGCAGTTCAGAATATGTATTAAGTGCGTATTGAAAAGGGTGTTTAGGATATAATAAAAATAATACCGATGGAAAAGAAGAAAGTATATTTAGTTTTTGATGAGTAAAATTAAAAATCATATGAAACTATAATGGAGTGAAAAAAGATGGAGTTCCCACACAACAAAGTGGTTCTGTTATTCAAGATATAATATGAGGACTTATTGCACTCTTTGTTCTTTGGGCATGAGTTATGGCAGCATTAAAATCAAGTAATATTACTAAATGAATTGTTGAACCTTTTGAAAAATTTGGCTCACAAGTGGCTGGATCATGGAAATATGCCCCACTTCCCGTTCCTGGATGAAGTGTACATGGAGCTAAAACTGCTATGGATCGAATAGGAGCAGCCCCAGCAAGGGCGGCAGATCAACGATTCGAAAGTTCAGCTGCAAAAGCATTTGCTGATAAATTAGGCTGAGGAAGTAATGTTGAACAGGCGAAGATATGACAGGGCCTTAAGGAGAATGCATTGCAAGTTACCGCGTCACATACAATGGATTCTGATGCAATTATAAATTCACAAAAATATGGTAATCAATTGAATGCATCATGATTCCGATCAAATGCTGATGCAATAAAGAAACTTGCTGAGGCAGTTTCAATAAATCCTGAGTGGCAAAAAAATATGCAAAAAGACGAAAAATATAGGGATCCAAAGGTACTTATGGAGATGACGGAAAAAGTCAGATCCGGAACTGCTTCTGAAGAAGATAAGAAATACTATATAGCAACAGCCTCTACAGTAAGAAATGGTGCTGACTATGATAAACACAAAAGAGATAAACTCATAACTCAATACAATAGTGAATTGGCGGCAACCTCATCAACAACCACTCCTCCTGCTGCTGGATGAGTAACAGGAAATTCATGAGGTTGAATAAATTGATTAAAGGCTGTAAAAATTGGTGACGGTACAAAAGAAATAAACATTACCATAAATAATAAACCAGCAACAGTGGACTTATCTAGAATAGATTCTTTTAATGCTCCTGAAGCATGGACAAATGCTGATTGAAAAACAACAATATCAAAAATGGATTTAGCATCATTTAATATATATATGACAGATATGGGAGTAAGTGTGGATAATGCAAATAAAATAGCTAAAAAATTATGAATTAGCTCAAAGAAATAATAAATTATAGTAGATAATAAATACCTCTTCCATACTTAAAAATTGGAGAGGTATTTTTATTTCCGATTTACATGAATTTTCATATAATCAGAAGCAATAATTCTATCTTCTTATATGACATATCCTACTTCATGGAACCTTTCTCGGTATCTTTATTCAGGTCTTGATGATCCAAAATTTTTAACAGATATCGAACGCATAATTCCTGATACACTCCTATTTCGTGACAAATATCAACATACCCTCGAGGGTTTTACAGAAGCATCACAAATTCTCGAGTTTTATAATGACTATGAAAAATTTTCATATACTCTTGGGACACCTGGATATTATCTCTTTTATCTCTCATCACTTGATACTCAAAACACCGAAGTGCTCAAGAAAATGGGTGAACTTCAGTTTATCCATACCAACGCATCCAATGAACTCCTTTTTATAGCACAAGCATGGAAAACTATCGGAGTAAAGAAAATTTTAGAATGGGCAGAAAATCCAATTCTCATAGGATATAGAAATGATCTTATGTCTACCGCTGAGAATATACGCTATATATTGGGAGAAAAAGAAGAATATACGCTCAATATGAAAGCACGACCTCTTTCCCTTGCAAATGATCTTCATGATGAATTAACTGGGTCATTTGAATTTTTCATGAGCATAGATGGAGAAGAAAAAAAATTGACGGAAGAAGAGGTACGATCATATCGACAACATACGAATAGGAGTATACGAGAAGAAGCTTATAAAAGCCTAAGAAAAGTATATAATACAAAACAAAATCAAATTACACTGGGAAATATTTATACTTCTATAGTAAAGGACTCCTCAAGTGATATGAGACTTCGCGGATATGAAACAGTAATGTCAGCACGCAATATATCTGAAGAAATGGATGATACAACCATCACTATGTTGCTCAATGAGGTGGAAAATTCATATCCTATCTATTCACGATTTCTTCGTGCAAAGGCAAAAATGTTAAAAATTTCCGACTTTAGTGTGTGGGATGTGGGGGCACCAATAGCTTCAAATGATAGAGACTTTAGTTTTGATGAAGCGTTTAATCTTCATCTTTCTGTTATGAAAGATTTTGATTCTGATTTTTACGAATATTCTCTTAAAATGATAGAAGAGGAGCGTATCGATGTATTTCCAAAAGCTGGAAAAAGATGAGGAGCATATGCAAGTTATCGAAAATGAGATGAAAGTTTTGTTCTTCTCAACTTTACAGGGAAACTCAGAGATGTTGCTACTATATCTCATGAGCTCGGTCATGCAATCCATGGACATCTCTCACAGATACAAGAATGAGCCGTATATGATAGTCCCCTATCTCTTGCAGAGACTGCATCTATATTCTCAGAGATGCTTTTGTGAGAAAAGCTAAAAACAATGATTTCAAAAGAAGAATATGCAGAATACCTGAATGAACGTTTATGAGATATCTTTGCCACCATATACCGACAAGTCCAATATGTAGCCTTTGAGAAAAAAGTTCATGAAACCATTCATGATGGACAAGAACTCACTTATAAAGAATTAAATCTTTTATGGAGAGCCGAACAAAGCAAGCTCTATGGAAATGAAATACAGTATGATATAGATGGAGGTGAGGAATCTGGATGGTCTATGATACCTCATATATTTCATACACCATTTTATTGTTATGCATACGCATTTGGAAATATCCTTACTTTCGCACTGTACAATAAAGTACAAAATGGTGAACTCTCTATAGAAGACTATAAAGATATACTGCGCTCTGGTGGTTCAAAAAGGCCTCGTGAACTTCTTATGAAATATAATATAGATATTACCTCTCCTGATTTCTATAGAGCCTGACTTCATGAGGTAGAAAAACTCGTTATTGAATTTGAAAATCTTTTATAAAACATAACTTTCGCTTCATATGTTAGATATATCTATTATTGGCAGATCATATGATCTCCGTGGTATTTACCCTACTGAGATTGATGAAGAATTTTATTATTTATTTGGACGATCATTTGGTACATGGGTACGTGGAAAGAGTATAGCTCTTTGATATGATGCAAGGAATTCTTCGCCCAGTCTTCAACATGCATTTGGACAGTGAATTATGGATTCTGGGAAAAAACTCATATCACTTTGACTCTGCTCAAGTGATATGACATCATTTAGTACTGGATATTATAATGATATTGATGCCGCAGTAATGATTACAGCAAGTCATAACCCAAAAGACTACAATGGGATGAAAGCGAGCTTAAAATGATGAATACCAGTAAATTTGAAGGAAATTTGACCAATACTTATTGATTGGATACATCAATATAACACATCACCCATTCCACCAATTCAATGAGAATATGAAGAAAGACAGATTCTTGATGATTGGGTGAATCATATACTATCATTTTCTCATACAAAAAATTTTGGAAAAATATCCTTAATTGCAGATGCATGAAATGGGACCGCATGAGTTTTTATGGATGCACTTACCAAAAAGGCTGGATGGAATCTTACTCCTCTTTTTTTCGATCCTGATGGAAACTTTCCAAATCATCATCCTAATCCTGTTCTTGAAGAAAATAGAAAAGACTGTCGTAAGAAGATTCAAGAAACAAAATCAGATATATGACTTATATTTGATGGTGATGCAGATAGAGTGGTTATATTAGATGAAAATGGTGATAATATATCACCCTCAATTATATGTGCAATAATTGCCCATAAAATATTGGTGGAAAATCCATGAGCTGGAATATGTGGTAATGCTGTAACCTCAAAAATTGTTCAAGACATAACTCTTGAAAATGGAGGAAAATATACAAGACAAAAAGTATGACATGTATATATTAAAGAAGAAATGAGCAAGGATTCTTCTATTCTCTTCGCATGAGAGTGATCAGCACATTATTTCTTTCAAAAAAACTGGAATGCTGATTCAGGAATTATTGCTGCTATTATATTTCTTGATATTTTGAGTCAATCTTGAAAGAAAACAAGTGAACTCATAGAAGTCTATACTCGATATAAAACACTTGAGGAAACAAATTTCAAAGTAGCAAATCCAAAATGACTCATAGAAAAACTTGCAGAAAATTTTTCTGAACTAAAACAAGATAGACTTGACGGATTAACTGTATATTACCCATACGGATGGTGGAATGTTCGTCCAAGCTCAAATGAACCACTATTGAGATTAAACCTAGAAACAGAAACAAAAGAACAATTCGATATACTTTATGAGAAGTTGGTAAATTTCATAGAATCTAATTCATTATAAAATCATATGAATCGCGTATCAAGAGAAGAACTTGAAAAGGAAAATAAAAAATTAAAGGAGCAACTATGAGAGGCTATTTTATGGATGAAACGACAAATACAGGAATCTACGCTTCGCATCGGAAAAGAAAAAATATCGAAATTTATGAAGAAAATTCGTAAGGACTATTTAGATGCTGAACAAGTAGAGATTATAAAGCAGGAAATAGAAAATTACTTTGGGAAAGTTATCGAAAAATCACCAAAAAATACTACAGAAAGAATCATTGATGCTGAACTTTATTGGTTTCAGTTACAAAAATATCCAAATATGGATGGAACAGCAATAATTATGACATATCAAAAGATCCTTGATCTCTGGGTAGATGAATACATTGTAAAGCCATACAGGAAATATGAAAAGATTCTTACAATAGATATTGCAAGACCTCAAAATGCAAATGAAACTATACTATACAATGCAATATATAAAAAACATACGATTTCATTTTCAAAACTCTTTCCCCTTATACAAAAGACTACACAGTCAAAAATAGTAAATCATTTTCATGATTTTCTACAACAGGAGGAAATGAAGTATTGGAAATTATTTCATAATGAAATATTCTTTAAAAAATATACACAAATAGTGAATAGTGAGGTTTTTTGAAAAAAGAGACATTCCGATAAGATATCTTTCATAGAGGCAAAAGAGACAAGAAAGATCATTATTGGGGATTTTCAAGATCATACGGGTATTCTCTATCTACTTCTCGAAAAGAGCTCTAAATAAACATAATATAACAATAAAAATATATGATATTCCTTGGAATTGATCCCGGAACAACTACTGTATGATTCGCTCTACTTGAAAAAGGTGAAAAAAAATATACAATTCTCGAGTATGGAGTTATCGAGACTACCCCTCGAGAATCTATATGACAAAAAATTCTATGAATTGTTCATGATCTTGATATGCTTATTCAAACTTATCAACCACAGGTATGTTGAATAGAAAAGCTATTCTTTATGAAAAATGTAAAAACAGGGATTGATGTAGCACAAGCACGGTGAGCAGTTCTATATACCCTCCTTTCTCGAGGTATTATCGTAAAGGAATTCACCCCTCTGCAAGTCAAACAATGAATTACTGGAAATGGAAATGCAAAGAAACAACAGATTCAAAATGCCGTAAAAATGCTTTTCTGACTCGAAGAAATACCAAAACCAGATGATGCAGCAGACGCTCTTGCAATTGCATATATTACAGCTATCAGTACACAGCATAAGAAACCTCTATACTTCTAATTTATCATATGAACTTTATAGATGGACTTGCCCTCTCATTCTGAGTCACATCATTTGATGTCATTATTGGAATACTATTTCTTGGTATAACAGGAGCATTTTTTCAATTCTGACAGATGCGACAAATATTTGAAGCTGCCTTTTGAGCTATAACATGAATGGCTATATATCTCGTATTATCAGTCCTCTTATTAGGAAATATTGATTTTAATACGACTTGAGATATTTTACCAATTGGGTTTGCCCTGTTTATTATAAATATAAGTATATACCTCGTATTTATCTTGGCCATCATTTTTCCCATACATGGATCACTTGTATTAAGTATTCCATCTCAGCCAATTATTTATCTTGCACAATTCTTTATAGTATCTATATACTTTTGTTTTACTATTTGAGCTGTACTTATTTATACCATTGAACAAACGTATATCTTTAAGGCATGGACAATATTTGCATATTTGAAAGATATCCCCTATTACACTGAGGTTATACGTGGATCGAATTATTTCCGATATGTAATGGAACACAAAGATACAATTATCCCTTTGTGAGTGCTTTTAATGCTATATAAACTTCTATTATCAAATATCATTAATGCGGTCTTACTCAGTATATGGTACAATTTATCTCATATTGGATTTTACAGACAAAATGAAAACCCACATTATCGAGTAGAATTTCATGAGGTTGGCGCATGAGAACATGATGGACATGGTGATGATGGACACGATTGAAATGAAGATAATGGACATAAAGATAATCACCAACATCATTAGAAATAATGTTCTATGTATAATCCGAATCAGGAATACACAATCCATCTCCATCCGTTTAGTATTATAATACAGAGTCTGTATTGAAGTATTTTTATAGCTATACCATTAGCAGTTTTTAGCTACTTTAATATTACATATTTCTCAATTCCAGGAATGATCTCTATATATCTTATTATTAGTAGTGGAATAATATATCTTACCTATAAAAAAAATAAAAGAAGTATACTAAAAATTACACATGACTGATTGGTATGCACTTTTTTTTCGATACAATGATTTAAAGAGAGAGAGATACCATTTTCTGAAATAAGAGAAGTAAAATGGAAAAGTTGATATAGTAAGCTTTTTTGAGACTTTTGAACGCTCACGATTCTTCATAAAAATAATCTATCAACCTATTCAATAAAATATATTATACGAGTACAAAAAACATATTCAATTATTGCAGAAAGAATAAAGCATTTATAAGAATTAAAATATGAAATTACCTATTTCTATCATAGTACTATGCTTTTTTCTACTTAATACCTGTAGTATCGATGATTCCTATAGAAATCATTACAGTGAAAGAATTACATTGATAGAATGAACTCAAGCTGATTTCTCACTTTCAAAGGTAGAAGAACGTACAATTTCTTTATTAGTAACTCCTAATACTGATACACTTGATGAGATAATTCAAAGAATAGATGAAGCAAAAAAACGTATATGGATAGAGGTATACTCGATGACTGAAAAAAGAATACGAGAAGCAATAATTCGTGCAAAAAAACGATGAATTGATACTAAGGTAATTCTTGAGGAAAATGTATTTTGATTTCCAAAAATGAATAGAGAAAGCTTTGGAATCTTGGAAAAAAATTGAATTGAGGTAAGCTATGCATCAAATCATCTCTATAATTTTACACACGCAAAATTTTATATAATAGATGATATATATATTATAAGCACTTGAAATATCGCTCATACCACCTTTACAAAAAATCGAGAATTTTTTGCTAAATGAAATAATCAATCTGATCTTATTCAGCTCGAAAAAATATTTATATATGACTCCAAGAAAGAAAAACTCTTAACAAGCTCTTGATATAATTTGATTATTTCACCTATTAATTCTAGAACGAATCTTGTAAAAATAATACAGCAAGCTGAAAAAAATATCGTGATTTATATACAAAGTCTTTCAGATGATATAATGATTGAAAATTTAGAAAAATCTGCCAATAATGGTATTCAAATAAAGATTTGTCTGGCTGAAAAAAATGAAAAATCTGATATAAATGAAGTAAAAGAGAAACTATGAAAATATTCAAATGTACATATATCTACGAGTAAGAAACCATATATACATGCAAAAATAGTACTTATTGACAATAAATATATCTTTCTTTGAAGTACAAATTTTACAGAAAATGCAATAATTCACAATCGAGAAGTTTGAATAGTGTGGAAAGAACCTGAAAATGGTAAGAATATTCAAATTATACAAGAAAAATACACGTCAGATTGTGAATAATTTGCGAGAAATAAAAAATTCCTATATACTTGAATAAAGTAAGTCTTTTCCTTTATGCAAAACATTGCCATTCCACTCATAGTTATTACGCTTTCAAGTATATTTACACTTGGAGCCTTTTCATCTCCTCAAGTAAACAAAAAAGATGAAAACACACTAGAAAATATTCAGAAATTAAAAATAGCTCCCGATATTAGGAAACTTATAGCAAGAGAGAATGAAGAAGCAACTAAATGAATTCAATTTGATTGGGGAGAATATTCGGAAAAAAATGTAACCGAAAATAGCATACTCTATCAAAAACTTTCTGAACTTTCTGGGATTTTTTATCAACACTGATCAAAAAGCCCAAGTACACTAACAAAAGATAAGTGATATACTATTAAGCTATGAATGGGCAGTTATGTAATTTCACACTATGATCCATTCATTCAAACAATGGTGGAGACAGAAGATTTTCTCATAAAAAATATAACAAATGGAAATATATATGTAGAACAAACTGGAAGTGGCTATATAGTATTTGCTCTTGATAGTGTTTCAGAGATTGTTTTCTTATCAAAGTGAAAGCAGATTTCAAATTACATACTTTTTCCAGGAATGTGGATATCAATTGATTGAAGTCGAAACTGAGAACTTGAAAATGCAGATTCAATTAAAATATCTGATATACATCCAGTAAGTTACATTGACACGAGTACAACTGGATTAATTAATAAAAATATACCAAATGGCTATAGAATGATACTTACTCTTAAAAAATATCTTCAATATTTATCACAGAAATCAGATTACTTTACTCAATGATGAGCCAGCATTCATAAAAATTCGAATTATGAAAGAGCATGATTAATTAATAATACAAAAATAGAATTCTTAATAGAGAGTGATCTGGATTTTTATCTTCAAAATATACCAGCGTACATAGAGCAAAATTGAATTGATGGGATTAAATCGATGAGAGATCAAATCAATTCATTATACCAAATTGCTAAAACAAAATGATTCAATAAAAATATCGATAAGACATTCGTTCAATTTATTGAAAAAACACGATTCACAATATATAATAAAAAGTACCAAGAATGATATAAAATAATATATAATACTGTACTGGGTATACTATCATGAAAAGACATAGTAAAAGCAAAAAATCTTGAATTTTATCAAGCTTTAAGTGATCAATATATGAATGAAATTATTCATGATATTGATATTAAAGAAGAAAAACCAAAGATTATTGAAAATATAATAAATGAAAATCAAGATATTAAACATCTTGATATGGCAATATACGTGTATTCAATATTCGATTACTATAATGTTTTTAATTATGGTATGCCAATTCAATTCCGATGAATATTTATATTAGCTGATAATCTCTTTAATACATTAACACGATATCTTAATAGTCTCAATAGTCCTCAGAAAAGAGAAGAAAGTCTTACTATAATATTTGATAGATTTTTAAAACCTACAACGGAAAGTTTTCTTTCTGGAATAAAAAATGCATATTTTAAAAATGAAAATAACTATTCGCCACTTATTCTAAAAGATGAATATATTGATGAAAATAAAATGACAAAGATTAATCCAGATACTGTACAGAATATACGAAACCTGCAGAAAACAATTGCTAATTTCATGGAAAAAACGAAAAGTATTTCATCAATTGATGGTAATTCCATTATTGAAGAACAAAGAGTAATTATTGATTGATATAATAATGAACTTATTAAGATAATCTCAATCATGGTGAACTATCGTGATTACTATCTTTGTGAAGTAGTTTGAACAGGTTGTAACAAAGATGGGACAGAAGAAGTTATTGGCTCAGGAAACACTAATACCTGAAGTAGTAAATCCATGGGAATTGTTCAACTAAAAGAATATCTCAGTCAATTTAAATGAGTTGATATAAATACTCTACGATTAAATAATGAAAATCCTGAGAATGACTGATATTACAATGTAAGTATTAGTATTAATAATTCTCAGTTTCAATTTAATCTAACTGAAGAAGATCATACTATTTCTAATATTCGATATGAAAAAGGGTGACAAATTGATGAAAGTTTATCAAATATAATTATATCCCTCGATCAGAAACAAGAAGAACAAAATAAGATCAATAAAAATATATTTTCTGAATTTTTTCTAGTGACATTTTTTTGAAAATCAGTTATTCCTGAAAAGGTAGTCATTGATAAAACAGACGAGAAAAATAAAAATGATAGTCTCATAGATCCAGAAATCGTTATATTTAAAAATAATCTCATAAATGAAGACTTCTCTACTATTAAAGATAGTTTAGAAATAGAATTTGATGATATTGATATCACTCGAAATTCAGAATGAGAATACGATATAGTCCTTAGTGATGTTATAAATGAATATGATTATACGGTCCCAGAGATTGGTTGAAAAACAAGTAAGGAAAATTATAAAGTAAATTTTACAAGTAGTTATATATACAAACGAAATTACCATGCCTTTAAAGATATAACATTTCGTTTTAAAAATAATAAAAAAACTGGTTATTATAATACCATAATATCTGTGGAACCAAGTAGCATTCAGCTTAACGAGATATTAGAAAAAACAGTGAATCTCTGAAGTTATTTATATATAATTGAAAAAAATACCAATCCGAATGGTAATGATAAAATTGTAATTGATCTCAACAACTGACAGGTGATTATTAATGATAATACTATATTAAATATAAATGAATAATAAGTTTCCATTATAAAAAAACCACAATTCTAATAGAATTGTGGTTTTTTTATAACACTAAGTAGTCTCCTTTATTTTCTGATATTTCTTAGTAAGTTTACTATTTGTAGTCTCATTTTCTCCTATATCATCTGCACAATAAGGACAAACTTTCCAATTAGTTCGTATCATGTGATCACATGATTTACATTTTTTCACTAAAAGAATACCACAATAAGGACAGTTGGTAAAATCACTTCCTATACTATGTTGACACTCATGACAATGAAGTCCTGGGGATATTTCATCTTCATTTGAGGATTCTGCATATAAAAGTTCAATAGGAGAAGGACGAAAAAGAAAATATACAGGCAATCAGAATAATGGAGTTAGTAGGACAACAAGTAGTACATGGAAAAATTGTGCAAATATACCATTTCATCGCATTGATGAATCACGTATAATCCATATAACACAAGAAATCCATAAAAACAATAAATAGATTATTCCTATTTGGAGCCAATCTGAAAAATTTAAAGATTGAATAAATCCAATAAATATATCAATAAAAGAAAAAGCTGAAGTCATAAATACTATATTAATAAAAACTTTTTTTCCATTGTTCTATTCTTTTCTTATCTCAAGAAAGTAAAACAGATGGTACTGATTGTCATTGAAAGAGATCTGGTCGAGTATATTGAGGGTATTCTTTTTTACGGCCAATAGCTTTACTGAAAGACTCTTCCAAGAGAGATTCTTCATTTAAGACTCAAGGCAAGAGTCTTACAACAGAATCAATCCAAACAAGTGCTCATAATTCGCCACTTGATAAAACATAGTCACCAATAGAAAGAGATGTTATAGAGAAAAAATTGAAAATCCTTTCATCTATTCATTCATAATGACCACAGATGAGTATACATTCTTTATGTTTATTTGCAAATCACTCAGCACGTGCTTGGGTTAATTTTTTCCCTCGAGGCGAAAAGTATATTATAGGAATATCCCTATTCTTAGATGATTCAAATATAGAATTAATACAATTATATAAAGGTTCAACCATTATAACTGTACCAGGGAGTCATCCATAAGGCCTATCATCTACTCGTCTTGTATTTCGAACTGTCCAATCAGCAAGATTATAAATAATATAACGAAAGAGCCCTTTCTCTTGGGCTCTTTTCATTATACTCATATCTAAGTATGGGGGGAAACTCTTTGGAAAGAGGGTGATAATATGCACCTTCATAACAACAAAGAAATTGATGTATTATTGAACTGTACCAGTCGAAGTCTCAGAAGTTTTTACAGACTTTACCTCGAGATCAAAAATAAGAGTCTTCCCAGCAAGTGGATGTGGATTTGGAATAGAAACCACTACTCCAGTACTCGTAAGATTCACAATTTTAATGAATGAACCTGTTCCTGCTTGTGGGAGTGGAGCCTCAAGATCCATCTTAAGTTCTTTTCCATAGAATGGACTTGATTTATTTTCAACTTCAACCGTAACGCCACTTGCAGAAAGTGACTTAATTGTAATTATATTTTTTTCCACCTCTGTTTGAAGTCCAGCCTTTAGTTCTTTTCCGTAAAAAGGATTTTGTTTATTTTCGATAGCAAGAGTAACACTTCCACTTGCAACATCAACTACAGTTGCATCGGTTCCATTTGCAGAAATCTTTTCTCCTTTTTTTACATTATTTCCCTTCTCTCCAAGCATTGAAGTTGGTACAGTACGAGTAATAACATCGGAAAATTGTTCTTTATCAATAGTACGAGTAAACTTACTTTCAATAACCTCTCGTGGAATTGTTTGTTCCATAGTTTTTTCACCGTAAGCATCTTTTGGTGAAATACGAAGTTCTTTCTTTTCTCCAACTTTCATCCCTTGTATACCTTTATCAAAACCAGGAATCATTTGTCCAGCACCAACTACAAATTCCAAAGGTTCATACGTTCGTCCTGAATTATAATCAGCTCATTTCATAGCATCTTCTTTTCGAGAGCTATCAAATATAGTACCATCCTCGAAACGACCAGTATAATCTACCTTTACAGTATCACCAGGAGCAACAAATTGAACACCATTAGAAAGTGATGTAGAACCTGAATTTGAAGTATTTCCAGGCATATTCTTTCATGTACATGAAGAGAGTGCTACAACTAAAAGAAGAGATAAAATAATAGATGAACGCATAAAAACACAATTAAAAATTAGTAACGGGAAGTATTATATGGTTTTTCATCTTTTTTCAACATCAATAATACTCGCTCTATTGAAAAAATTATGTCTGATTCATTATCTGAAAGTCATTTTCCACTTTTTAATGCTATATCCTTCATGATAAGAGCACTATAAACTGTTAGAATTCTCGGTAAGAAATCTGCATATTTTAGCGATTTTGTTAGAATAAAAGGATGAATTCACAAGTTTTCTTGAATTTGCTGACTTTGAAATCAGTTCTTATATAAAACTAAAGAATATACTATATTTCGAAGATTAGTCATTATTCAACCTAAAAGCATATATATATCAGATGATGAACCCTCAATAACATCTATCAAAGCTTTTCTTGCTTCATGCATCGAACCAGCAAGTATTGAGTCAATAATACTAAAAATAGTATCCTCTTGATTCGATAAAATAATATTTCATATACTTTCATCAGTAACAAAATGAGATAATGAGAATATTTGTAACTTACTAAGCTCATTGACAAGAAGACTTCTATCAAGTCAAACTCGAGAAATAATGAGTGGTATACTTCTCGAGAAATCTGGATATACCTTTGAAAGTTCATTGGTAAGTTGTTTTCTAAAATCATCTTTTTCTTGTTTCCGTGATTCTATTTTAACGCCTGAATAAGAATGTAGGATTGAATTTTCTTTCATATATTTCCACCATTTCTTCCTTTTATCAAAGGTTGGCATAAAAAATATAAGACTGTCAGAGATTGAAAGTTTTTCACAAATTTTTATCCAATCGAATTCATTATCAGTATCATCTTCTTTTCACAATAAGACAAGATCATAAATTATAAATAACCGGTGATCTCAAAATAAGGAAGAATTTCCCAATTCAGAAGCAACAAAAGAAATATCATGAGATGATTGGAGTCGTATCTTCATGATATTTTCCGATCAATATTCTCAAAGAAATTTATTTATATACTCATCAAGTTTTGAACGAAGGAGTGAGTAATCATCTCACTCAAGGAGAATAATATTATCCATACCTATATATTGAGGGTAATTCCAATCGGGCAATGATCACTTCAAATAACTTCAGGATAGATCAAAGAATCAACTAAAAATGAACGGAGAGAATCTGATATAAGAAAATAATCAATTCTCCATCAAACGTTACGTTCACGAGAATTTCAAAAATTACTCCACCAAGTATATGATTTATCTTTTTCAGGAAATAAACTTCTAAATGAATCATGAAATCCATGATTCATAAAATTCTGAAATCAAAATCGTTCTTCATCAGTAAATCCATGTTCTCATTTGTTTGCACGTGGATTTGCAAGATCAATCTCATTATGTGCCACATTCAAATCACCGCAAAAAATAACTGGTTTCTTTTGTTCTAATCAGGCTAAAAATAAGAGAAAATCCTTATCCCACTGACAACGATAGGATAATCGAGAGAGATCATTTTTAGAATTTGGGGTATATACGGTAACAAAATAATAATCCTCATATTCACAGGTAATTATTCTTCATTCCATGTCATGTTCTGGAATGCCCATACCATATCATACAGATATTGGTAATTCTTTTGTAAATATAGCCGTTCAAGAATATCCCTTTTTTATAGCTGAATTCCAATAAATATGATACCCCATAGAAAGAAGCTCAATCTGTATAGGATTTTGGTCTTCCATAGCCTTAACCTCCTGAAGTCAGATGATATCCGGAGATTCATTCTCAAGATATGATAAAAATCACTTAGCAACACATGCACGTATACCATTTACGTTCCAACTAATGTACTTTTTCATAAAAATAGGCAAAATAATAGGAAAATAATAGGAAAATTTCTATTTTATTCAACTTTACTTTATTATATAGATTGAATACAATCAACGCAATATGTACTAAACACTACTCCATGAATAAATATTCTTTCCATATAATTCATATCATCATAACCATACTGGTGAGTTCAGTATTTACAGGATATATCTTATACGTAAATACTCCGATGATATATGAAACAACAAGAATATACTGATATAATAATTCCCTAACATGAGCTGTAAAGGAAATATATCCATCTATTGTTCAAATCTTTCAGATAAAAAGCAACTGAGATGTTCGTACAAATATTCTCTGAATGAATAATTCCTATAAAGAAATTAGCTGAGTTTGAGCATGATTTTTCATAACAGAAAAATGACATATACTCACAAGTAAACACGTGACCGATGCCAATGTGTGAGAATATATTATAAAGACAAATGATTGACTCCAATATGGAGCAAAAATCATATATATAGATTCAAAAAAAGATTTAGCAGTACTACAAGCATTTGATATTAAAAATACTCAGACACCTATCCATTCAAAGCCAGTTCATATTATAGAGACTATTACATGATCTCAATTATGAGAATATATATTTACTATAGGTCATCCTTTCGATACGTTTATTAACTCTCTATCTTTTTGAATTATTGCATGATATCATCGTACAATACAAGTGCCAAATAAAAAAGGTGATGTCGAATCATTTAGTGATCTCATACAGACTGATATTGCAATGCATTGAGGAAATAGCTGAGGACCCCTTGTGAATCTTCATGGGATAGTTTTATGAATTAATACCGCAACGGAAAATATATACAATATGGGTTTTTCTACTCCTATTACGCAACAAGAAATATTTCAAATACTAAAAAAAATAGAGGATTAATCCTCTATTTTTTATAAAATATCTTTTATAGTAATAATTTCCATGGTTGGAATTTCACTATCACCATTCTGCAAATCGGTAACAGCAATAATTCTATCAGTATCTTTTATATCACCATACTGTCATAATTTCTGTATAGCATTCTTTAAATTTATTGTATGACTTGTATTATATGGGGCAAGCATTACTGGTTCTACGGCATATAATCATCGCATAAAACCAACAGATGAATCAGATGGGGTAAATGCAATCACTGATATATTAGGACGATAGGCTGCAGCAAGTCGGGCAAGACGTCCAGATTTTGTAAAAAGAATAACCGCTTTGGCCTTTAATTCTTCTGCAATTGCAAGAGCAGAACGAATAAGGGCCTTTTTTTCAATATCACGAGTAGTAAGTCATTCATTTGAATAATCATGATGTTTATGTTCAAGTTCCCCTTCTGCCTCTCGAATAACGCTTACCATCATTTGAACTGATTCAATAGGGTATTTCCCTGTTGTAGTTTCTCAAGAAAGCATAGTAGCATCAGCACCATGAAGTACTGCCCTGAAAATATCTGATACTTCGGCACGAGTTGGAAATGGATGCTCAATCATAGACTCAAGCATATGAGTTGCTACTATAACAAACTTCCCATTCTGACGACAAAGATCTATAATTCGTTTCTGGTATTTAGGAACTTTTTCAATTGGAACTTCTATACCTAAATCACCTCGTGCTACCATAATACCATCAGAAATAGCAACGATGGAATCTAAATTCTCAATTCATTCGGCATTTTCAATTTTTGAAATAATACGAATCTCTTCCCCTCCATTTTTATCAAGAAATGAACGGATTTCTTTTACATTCTCAGCAGTACGGATAAAGGATGCAGCAATAAAATGATATCCCTTCTTGATACCAAAAAGAATATCTTCCTTATCTTTATCAGTAATTCATGGCAAACGAATACGTACACCTGGAAGATTTACATGACGCCGAGAGCCAATAATAGCATCATTCAAGGCTTCTACCATAACAAAACTATCCCTTTTCTCTGTAACACGAACATGAAATAATCCACTATCAATTTCAATAATTCCACCAATATCAACATCATCTGCTAAATATTCATAATCACACGTAAGAAATCTTACTGACGTATCTGTATTTGCAGTTGTTGTATATATAGGAAATATATCTCACTTATGAAAATGAATTTTCTCATTCATATCACCCGTGCGAAGTTCTGGTCCTTTAGTATCAAGTAATAATGAAAGTGATGTTTCAGAAGAAGTGTTTAATTCATGAATTCTATCAACTATTTCTCATGCGGAAAGATAATCAGCATGAGAAAAATTAAATCGGATAATATTTACTCCTTGAATATATAATTCTTTTAACATTTCTCTTGAAGCAGTTGCTGGTCAAACGGTAGCAATAATTTTTGTTCGTTTCTGTAGCATATAAAATAAAAATAAGAAAACCTGCCGAGTATAATAAGAAGTCATATTTCTGCAAGAATTAAAAAATAATCCTCATAGGGATTATTTTATTTCTGTAAATCTCTGAATTTTTTCACCATTCCATTCAACCATATCGTACCACATCAAGAGTGGACGAACAGCAAAATCATATCCATAGACCCAAGAGTCTGGTTGCACTTCATACAGTGGACGATATACAACCATCTCTTCTTCTGTTTCGGAATGTTTCGCAATACCGATTACTTCATAAGTATGATTGGTTCATCCTGTAGATTTATAATGACGCCAATGGGAATTAATTTTTGGAAGCATATAGAAATGCATTAAGAACTATTAAATCGAATCATCCTCTCCATCCTTTGATGGTAGAGATTTCATTCTTCTGTATCCATCGAAATGATTTATGCTCATGACTTAAGGCAAGAGAAATATCTCGATCAGTTAATTCATAAAGATAACAAAGAAATATAAAAGGAACTTTTTTATCTGAAAAAGTGGTATCTTCATATGCTTTATGTACCATAAAAAGTCTTGGATTTCAATAAAGAATTCAAAAATCACTCCCAAGCTCTTCTTGTAACTCACGAGATAATGATTCAATTGGTGATAAAATCTTATCTGCCTTACTGATTTTTCAACCTGGTAATTCCCACCAAATATCCTTTCAAGGTCGATTTTCACCAACTATCAAAATAGTATCATCTTTTAAAAGACAACATTTTGTAGCAACGAGGAATGTTTCTTCCGTGAGAAAAGGATTATACATTATTATATGTTATAAATTTTGCTGTAATCGATATATTCCCAATGTTTTCTTATAGAGATCTGGATTATCTGAATTCCTAAAAGGAGCCATATTCCAGTCATCAATCTTGATTTCCTCCTTTGGAAGAAGGAGTATAGCAGAAACTTTTCAAGCAGTTACATGACCATATAACCATCGATGATTCCCATCTGGAAGAGCATACTTCCATGAATTTTTACGGAATTCTTCTGGAATCTCAAACACAGGAATTGGTGGAACTTTCTGGAAATTATAATCAACTCATGCTAACTTCTTTCATTGTTCAACAGCTATCTTATCTATCTCGAATAAGTAGGGATATATTTCCAAAGATGGAAGGATAAGATGTTGCATAAAAAATTACTTCATCAACACTGCTTTAATACGTCTCACTCATGCTGAACTGGATTCTTCTTTTTGGATTTTAAATCTTCACAAATCTTTCGAGTTCTCAACGTGAGGACCACCACAGAGTTCACGAGAATAGATGACACCATTGGCTCCTACCATAGCATATACTTTGACGATATCAGGATATTTTTCCCAAAATGCTCACTCCACTCCAGAGTTCTTGGCCTCTGTTTTATCCATATTTGTCATCGTCACCACGAGTCCAGAATCGATAGCTTCATTTACATAATCTTCCACCGCCTTGATTTGTTCGGAAGTCATCTTTTCAGGATGCGTAAAATCAAATCGAAGTCGCTCAGCAGTGATATTGGATCCTGCCTGATGTACTCCTTCTCCGAGCACCTTACGAAGACCTGCGAGCATCAGATGACAAGCAGAGTGAAGTGCTGTTGTCTCAGCTCCATCATCTGCCAATCCACCCTTAAACTTCCCTACTGAAGCAGTACGAGAGAGTTCTTGATGTTTTTCAAAGGCAATATCAAATCCATCCACATCAACGGTTAGTCATTGCTCTTTTGCAAGTTCAACTGTCATCTCAAGCGGAAATCCATACGTATCAAACAATGTAAAAGCCTTTCCTCCAGAAATCTGAGTCACTTGTTGTCCACTTCTCTCGAATGCAATCTTGAATCCATTTACAATCTTATCAAACTCTCGAACTCCATCCTTGAGAGTTTTTGAAAATTTTCCTTCTTCAATAGAAAGTTCTGTTCTTATCTTTTCTGCATTATTCTTTACGCTTTCATAAATTCCTCAGAATTGCTCGATGTAGATACTCGCAATCTGAGTGGTAAATGGTTGCTCATATCCCATCTTGTACGCTTCACGAATCGCTCGACGGATAAGACGACGAAGGATATATCCCTGATCGATATTCTTTGGAACTACACCATCAGAGATCATATGAGTTGCAGCTCGAAGATGATCAGCAATAATACGAGCTCATCGCTCATTATAGTTTTCTTCTCCAACAATTTCTCGAATCTTTATAAGCACTGGAGCAAAGAGATCCGTCTCATAGACACTCTTCATCTTGTTGAGTGTGACAGTACATCTCTCAATACCCATACCAGTATCTACACACTGTGCAGGGAGGTTAACGAGAGTATTCGCATCAACGCGATTGTACTGCATGAATACGTTGTTCCAGATTTCCATCCACATCTTGGAATCGGTTCCTTTGTTTGATCCACGAGGTGGCTTTCCTTCTCCCATCCAATAAAATATTTCTGTATCTGGACCACAAGGACCAGTTGGACCAGCTGCCCACCAGTTATCTTCAGCAGGAAGATAGGCAATGCGATCTTCAGGCATTCCGATAGATTTCCAGATATTTGCCGAGTCTTCATCACGAGGAGCATTCTCATCTCACTCAAACACCGTTACTGATATCATCTCTGGATCAAGTGCAAGCCAATCTTTACTCGTGAGGAATTCCCAACTCATCTTGATAGATTCATCTTTAAAATAATCCCCAAGAGACCAATTTCCAAGCATCTCAAAGAAGGTACAATGTGTATCATCCCCAACATCATCAATATCTCCCGTTCGTACACATTTCTGTACATCTGCAAGTCGCTTCCCGAGTGGGTGTGGTTCACCAAGAAGATATGGAACAAGCGGTTGCATCCCTGCAGTATTGAAGAGTACTGATGGATCATTCTCAGGAACAAGGGGTGATGATGGGATGATAGCATGATCTTTACTTTTGAAAAAATCAAGATACTTTTGGCGGATTTCGGAAGCAAGAATAGTCATAAATAATAATTAGAATGAGACAAATTATATTGAAAAGGGAGATGAAATCCATCTAATTTATAGATTTTATCTATTTTCTACTTTCTAATAATTTCAGAAAAGGATTTACTTCCAGTATATGTCCGTGCAATTTCATCTATTCGATAATATTCTCGTGCATTTTGAGGAGAAAGTGTTGTATCTATAAGTCATTCATTAAATAGAATTTCATCCGAATGAGATGGAAGGAGTGTATAAAATCATCCGATTAACTTATCATTCCTAAAAGCATTTGCATGAAAAAGTACACTTGTTGTACAATTATTCCAAAAAGTATTATAAAACTCTGGCTCGCGAGAAATTTTATTAGCTCGTATAAGCATAGATCGAAAAATTCATTGTATTTTCTCTTTTGGAGTATTTATAGGATACATATATGTTTCATTCTTTCGATAATTTGTACGTAATTTAATCACATCTTCCTCACTTGCTATGACATAAGCAAGTTCATATTGATTCAGGGCTCAGCGTATGACATCAAAAGATTCTCCCCTCTCTTTTCGTAACTCTGCGGAGATAACTACATTTTTTCCTCATGAAAAAGAAAATGAAAGCATAGTATGGGCAGGTCAATTGTATTGAGAAAATGGTGTTATAATATAATACATTTTCTCAATATCATTTAAATTATAGGTTTGTGTATAGTACCTCGGGGTAAATTCTACATCGGTTTTCCAAGTGAAATCACGGATATTTTCCACGGTAACAATATTGCCTGACCAACTTATTTTTGGTAAAATAGCGTCCATCTCCTCCCAGTCACGATACAAAGATGGTTTCTGTGATAACCACCATGCCAATCAAACGGTAAGAAAAAGAAGAAATGTAAGAAAAAAGATTCGCACGAAAATATACCAACCCAAACGAATCAATCAATAAAGGAGAGAAAAAGGAATAGATAGTACCTTCCAGATAGTGTATCAATTCCCATCTTTATGAGTATCGAGATTATTATTTTGTGTCATACTATATTATTTTTTGTCTATGCATATAAAGTATTCTTCGAAACTTCTATCACGACAAGCCTTAGGCTTCATACGTGAAAGTTTCTTATATTGTTCCTTAATTGGCTGAATAAGATCAGCTATATCTTCTCATACAAAAACTTTCAAAATCAAAGTTCAACCTGGCTTAAGAAATTCACGTGCCACATCAAGTATTGCAAGATTTAACTCAACAGACTTGTATTGATCAACTCATGTTATTCCAGTTGTAGAAGGGGCAATATCAGAGGTAATACAATCAAACTGAGATATTCCAAGACCGCATATATAAGCATGTATCTTGTCATATTCAAAGATACTTTCTTGGAGAAGATGAATGTTTGGAAATCAAAAATTTGGATCAATTTTCTGAATATCAATTCAAACTACCTTTCCTCAATTTCAAACTATCTTTGCAATTACCTGAAGAAAACTCCCAGGAGCTGAAGCTACATCGAGGACACACATCTTCGGTTGAATGATTTTATATTTTTCTTGTATTTCAAGAAGTTTAAATGCACTTCTTGCACGATATCCAAGAGCTTTTGCTTTCTTAAAGAACGAATCCTGAATCATGAATGGTTTTGTCATAGTAATTTTATTTACGCCTCCAAGAAGGAGGAAAGAAATTAGAGAGTATGCCTGTTTCATTAATATAATCAAGCCCTATACGCTGTCAATCATAGTAGAGATTTATATATCATCTGAGATTTGTATTCAAATAAATCTTTTCTCAACGGAAATAAAGATCTAAGATTCCTTCATCATCTGGAAGTATCATACTTGGAACCTTGCTTGATACTAATGTCTTCCCTGCATAATGAGTCCATACAATCTTCCCTTCTTCTATATTTCCAACCTCCTCACCAAAACGCATGCAATAGAAATTATTTCTAACAAGTTCAAGACTTTCAGATAAGCGAACAGCCAGTAACTTATGTTTAAACTTATAAAAAACATACTCCTGTATATCAGAACTATGAAAAAAATCAAAAACCAAAGATTGCTCATGTTTTGATAATGGTATAATTTCCTCATTTATATTCTTTTGAATTTTTAGCTTTTTTCCCTCAACTGATAGAAGTTTCCGAATCTTTGATACAAAAAATCATCCTGTACCATCAATATGTGGCCAGTATCGTTTTTGAAATGTAATTTCAAAACATCATGGAAATTTTCTCATCATAGAATCAAGTACTCATTCATTTTCAATTTGATTCAAAGTACATGTTGAATATACCATTTCACCTCAAGTTTTGAGTGATATACATGCGGATTCAAGTAGTTTTTCTTGCAATCGACTTATTGTTTTTACATTTTTTATATGCCAATTCTTTACAGCATCTGTTGTTTTAAATATGGTTCACTCTCAACTACACGGAGCATCTAATAGTATTCTATCGAACGTCTCAGGAGAAGTTGCAAAGTATTGTCCAGGATATAATGTTACTCCAATATTTATACTCCCCATCCTATCGAGATTTTGTAGGAGTTGTGGTATCCTTTCACGAGTTGGCTCATTCGCAATAATAAAACTTTTTGGATACTGTTCGGAAAGCTGTGTTGTCTTTCAGCCAGGTGATGATGCCATATCCAGAATTAAAAATGAATCATTATGAATTTTTCAATCTGAAAGAATATGAACGGAATGAGCAGCAGCCAGTTCTTGAATATAAATATATCAAAGCAGATGTTCCAAAGAAAATCCCAATCTTCTTTCAAACGGATTAAAATCTATAGTTCTTTCAAATGAAAATACATTTGAAATTCAGGTCTCAAAAGGAATATAACCCTGATTTTTAAGACGAATCAATAAATTTTCAATAGATATTTTTGATATATTGATTCGAAACGATTTTTTTAAAGGAGTAATAATAGTACTCAGAAATTTCTGAAGTCATTCTTCATCTCAAGAAAAAAAAGTTTCTCTATAGTATGTTATAAAACGTTCGGATATACTCATGATATCTTAATATAAAAATTTACCAATCTCACGATGTGCCTGTCTATCTAAATCTCTTTCTTTTAGTAACTGTTTTTTTTCATGTCTCTTTCTTCCTCGAGCAAGTCAGATGGCAAGTTTTATAAGATTTCATTTTGAGTACACCTCCATGGGAATAAGCGTATATCAACCTGTTTTTAGCTTTGTTTGAATTCGGGTAATTTCACTTTTTTTCATAAGTAACAATCGATCACATCTCGGATCCATCTTTAATCAGGAATTAAATGGATACTCTGAAATATGAAGCCCCATAATAACTGGACGTCAAGAATGAATTGAAACATATGCTCAAGAAAGATTTCCATGTCCTCATCGGATACTTTTTACCTCAACTCATCTCAGAACAATTCATGCTTCAAAAAGATCAAAAATTTCATAATCAAATTGAGCTTTTCTATTATCGATAAGAATTTGTTTTCATAGTGTTTTCATAGACTGGAATTGTATCAAAAAAATAAAAAACTCAAATGAAAAGCATGATTTTATCAAAAAAATAGATTTCAATGAAATCTATTTTTTGGGTTTTGAAATGGGTTGTTGTTTTTTTATAAGTTCTTCAACTTGAGCCAGTGTATGACCCATAGGCCAATATGTATTCCTTATTGGACGATCTTGGGGATTTTTCTTTCATCATTCAGGCTCATCTGGCTTTTTTCCTCAATATGTAATCATTGTTTTAAAAAATAAATAAAAAAGAAGTTTAGAATATAGGGAAACTCCTTTCAATATCAATACTTTTTTTAATATATTTACATATATGTATTTACAATAGTAAATTATATGGTATAATACTTATAATAAATAAATACAAATCTATGATTAAATTCATCATATACATGAATCTATGATTCCTACTGTATATATATGGCATTGAGTTAGGAAATGCTGAAAGCCTAGAAACACATGCACCTTTAGAAACAAGGCACGAACACTCTGTTCATGTGCAACATCCACCACATGATCATCCAGAATCTATTGTAAAAAATAAAAGATTAAGAAGAAAAAATATATTTAAAAAATGATCAGTTAGTGAAAATATCTAAAGAAAAATATCAAACAAAGCCTGAATGGCTTTTTTTTGATCTATAAAAAATGGACTTGATGCAACCGTTATATATGAAGATTTCATTGCTATTCTTCGAATAAAATCCACCTTCTTAGTAGAATCAATATAATCAAGATCTGGGGAAAAAAAATCAAGATCCAAATTCAGAATAGTTTTATTTCCAAATGTATAATCCATATATTTTTCTATATCAGATTCCCCTTCGATACGATAAAATTGAGAAATAAATCAATTTCTGATAAGAGGAACTACATAATTCCCAACATTACATTGTTTATTAGTAAAATTCCATATAGACTCATAATCCGAGTCTTCTCCAAAAGATACATCATTTTTATTTTCCCAAAGATCAGAATGTTGATCAACATGAACTATTTCACATCCATGGGAAATAGTTCATTTTCTATATGCATCGTACCAGAAATACAAAGCATGATTATGATTATCAAAAATAGTCATAGGTATACCATTCCATTGGGTGGATATAAATACATCCAATCAGGTACATGAATATAATGTGCCATCATCTCAAATATCTTCAAAAACAATGGAAGTTCATTCAGATACATCAGAAATACTTCAATCTATACAACATGGAATAGTAAGTTTTTTAGAAGAACGAATATCATAAGAGAAGGCATTATTTCCATAATATCATTCCAAAAACGTTGGAGTTTTATAAAAATATGATAAGTTTTTTGATTGCATTATTTATTATAGTTTTTTAATAATGAGCATATATCCCATTCTAAATAATCATTTTTTATCCCTGTAGAATTGAAAGAATCTTTTGAGTAGTTATTAATATATCATCATTCACAATTTGAAAATCATAATAATCCTTATCTTCAAGTTCAATTAGGGCATTTGCAAGACGAAGATCAAAAGCAGTATCAGTTTCTGTTCATCTTCATCATAATCTCTTTTTCAATTCATCGAGAGATGGGGGTAAAAGAAATATACTCTTTACGGTATATCATCTTTTTTCAAGAACTGGACGAATATGAACCATACCTTGTGGATCTATGATATAAAGTGGAGATTTCCCTGTTTGAACTATACGATCAAGCTCAGAAAAAGTTGATCCATAATAATTTCCATGTACCAAAGCATACTCTATGAGAGCATTTTCATCTATGAATCTTTCAAATACGCCTCTTTCAACAAAATGATAATGCATACCGCCTATTTCTCATTCTCTTATTGGCCTAGAGGTTGTTGTTATAACTTTTTCAACATATTGAAAACAACTTTTCTCAGCAGCATGCCATATAGTAGTTTTTCAAACCCCTGATGGTCAAGAAAGAATATATATATTAGACATGATCTTAGTAAATTATTGAATATTCCATTTTTGTTTTTCTTCTCAATTGAGGGGAACAAAAAAGTCCTCAGAAGAAAATTGTTCTTCAATTATAAACGATTTTTGTTTTTTTCCAGACTTTGTATAACTTCTTTCCTTTTGAAAACAGCGAATATCTAAACAATAATAGAATTCTTGTAGTCATAAGGGTGGCTGAAGAGAATATTTTGATCTCATATATCAACGTGCTTTTCATTCTTCAATTACATTATGCCATATAGGGCCTGCTCAAGATATTCACGATACTCACAACATAGAAGAAGCATCACTATTTCCAACCCAAACTCATGCAACAAAGTCTGGAAAAAATCAAACAGCCCAATTATCCCGAAAATCAGTACTTGTTCATGTTTTTACAGGAATAAAATTTGAAGTATTTAAGATACCTTGTGCTCAAAATGACAGAGATCTATTTTTTGAATTAGAAAGTATTTCGGATAATAAAAATACATCCTTGGATGATACTATACCACTATAGGTATATATATGAGAAAATGATCATACAACATTTTCGAGTGTTAATTCTGGAGAACCTATTACCAGTCAATACCCATAATACGTAACATCATGATTAAAATGAATTCATAAGGATTGAAAATAATCATATACCTTCTGTATTCACAAATATTCTGCCAAACGAACACTCGCCATATTTAATGAATTTCATAATACTTCTTTTAATCGCATTGGACCATACGAATGAAGATTATAATTCATGGGGAGAAATTGTGTATTTCAAAGCCCCGTAGGATACACCTTTTCATCATCAAGTATATATGAGTCCATTTCTGCTCACTCCTGTAAGGCCAAAAGAGTTAAGAATGGCTTTAGCACTGATCATACTGAGCGTCTTTGCTGAATCATATCGATAGAACCATTTTTTCATGAAAAATCTCCAGTTCATATATACATAATTACCTGTTTTTTTGTGGGATGGAAGATATATACAGCTGCATTTCAAACTTTTTTCTCTTGTAATCTTGATAATACCGATTGAATATTTAGATAGATCCTTTCAGAATATTCCTGATCAATAAAACTATAAAATACGAGTTTTTTCTCACTACAAAAAATATGCTTATTAATAGGAATTTGTATAAATTGAAATAGAAAATTTTGTTCATCTGAACAATATAGTTCATATTCACGAATGATTCTTTGGGTTAAAAGAGGATTCTTATCAAATGATCTAAAACGCTTATAAACAAAGACTCACTCATCTCATCATGATGTTAATCATAATCTTTCTCACACTTGATAAAGATATCATTGGAATCTTTGTTCATGGATATTTTCAGTTCATGGATATTTAATAAGCGTGAGTAAATATCCAATTTGTCTATTTGAGAGGGTTGATAATTGACTTCAGGAAATATATACTTCTAATGCTCAACCAATTCAATAGATATTATTTCATAAATAAAGAGTATCAAGATACTGTCTTAAAATCTGCTCTTTGGAATAATACAACGTAAAAAACAAAGCAAGAATGGATTCACGTATTTTTTGTAGAATTGTCCTTCTTACATGGGGAAAATAGGTATTCTTAATAAATTGCTCAGTAATAGTCGATCATCAGCGTACAATCTTTCCATGTACTATATTCTCATATAAGGCTGAAAATTTAGCTAAAATATCCACTCAATAATGCTTATAAAAACGCTTATCTTCAATATCCAAAAGAGCAGTAACAAATGGATTATTTAAAGATCACGTATATGGAATATGGTATCAATCTCTAAAAGATCTATTAGAAATAGTTATATTATTTTTATCAACAATCTGAATACTTCAATACTGTAAATCTACGCGAGCATGAAAAAGAAATATTGCAAGAATTGGATACAGTATGATCCATCAGATTACAATAATACAAGGTAATCAAAAGTAGAAGTAAGAATTTTTGATAGCATGGATTGTTTTCATATAAAATAACTATACGAAAGAGAAGTAAAAATAAAAATTTAGAAAAAATTTTGACAAATTATATATTTCTTTATAATGCAACCACTCTATCGTAGACAGTAGGCATTTATAAGTCCTACCGAGATGAGCTGTAATTGTAAATATCTTTACTATAAAGATTTCATATAATAAAAACAGTTCGTACGATATGTACGAATTTTTTCGTATATATACAGAGCAAGTGGATTTAACCACAAAGATACCCTATAACCCCTAGTATTATGGCTATAAGCAAAGCAAAGAAATCAGAGATACTTAGTACTCTTGAGGGTCACCTAAAAGGAGCTACAAGTATTGGATTTACTTCTAATAAAAAAGTTACAGTAGCAGAAGTTTCTCAGATGAAAAAAGAACTTCGTTCAGAAAATGCGATCTATATGATTGCAAAGAAAACTCTTATATGCATAGCATTTAAGAATGTATATAATGTTGATCTTGATATTAATACACTTCCTGGTCAGGTAGCAGTAGTAATATCAAAAGGTGATAAAATTGCTGGACTTGCGGTAGTAAATAAATTCGCAAAAGAATGGAAGAAAGAAGAGAAGGTTGTATTTGTATGAGGATATCTTGATGGACGCGTAATGGATAGTGTGGAAACTTCAAAGCTTGCAGGACTCCCTTCACGTGAAGTACTTCTTGCAAAACTGCTTGGATCTATGATGTCACCTCTTTCTGGACTTGCTCGATTCTTCGATGGAGCAAAGAATGAGCTTGAAGGAAAGGGTCTTGGAAAGGTTGGAGAGCTTACAAAAATATCAAGTGTTACTGAAGAAGTGGCACCTTCTATTGAATCTGAAGCTACCCCTGCTGAATAATCAATTTGTGTGTTCCATGTTTCTATAAACATGGAATCACGAGATGAGTATTCCTTATTCTCGGATTTGTTTTATCAAGTAATAAAACAAATTCACAATACGTTTTTATTTTTATTATTTTCATATTATGGCTGAACTTAGCGCTAATGCTCAAAAGGTAATTACCCTTGTTGAAGAGCTTACTATCGTAGAACTTGCAGATCTTGTTTCTGCAATGGAAGAAAAATTTGGTGTTTCTGCTGCAGCTCCAGTAGCTGCTGCTGGTGCTGCTGCTAGTGCTGGTGAAGAAGAAAAGACAAGTTTTGATGTTGTAATGACATCTGCAGGAGGACAAAAGATTGCTGTTATTAAGGTAATTCGTGAAATTACTGGTCTTGGTCTTGCTGAAGCTAAAGCTCTCGCAGACAATGGTGGTGATGTTAAAAAAGGAGTTAAGAAAGATGAGGCTGAAAAAATTAAAGCTCAACTTACTGAACAAGGAGCAACTATTGAAATTAAATAATTGAATCTATAAAAAATCCCCTCATAAGGGGATTTTTTTTGTTGAGCTTTGTTGAGTAATAAATTATATATTATTCTTGCTCTTCTTTATCTTTCATTGGTTCATCTACCAATACTTCATCTGCTCATATATTCAATAATTTTTTCAATACTATTCTTGTTGCCCGTATATCACCCATGGCCGTGTGCGATCTGTATGTACCTATATTAAGTGTTTGTGCAAGTCCTCCAGCCTTTGATAAACTTGTACTTCGGAAAGGTAATCACATATGTTTATATCGAGCAATCATATTAACTTGATTCGCAATTGATTTTGTATCGATAATATCATTCCCTAAGCGCATCACAAGATCATCTCTTGATGCACGATGAAATACACTCATCAGAAATGATATATCAGCAACCACATATTGTCCAATAATAATAGGCTTCTGAGGATCTGGAAAATGCGTAGCTAGAAATAAATCAAAGTGATTACAAAACTCCTCATACGCCATTCATGCTGAAATTTGATCAAGTGTAAAACCATTATATTCCAAAGAGCTTGGATCAATCTGGACCTCTTCAGGAGGACACAATACAACTCTCCATTCATCAAGAATATCAAGATTATCATTCATTACCATAGCTCCAACTTCAATAACTCAATGAAGGTATGGATTAAGTCAGGTTAATTCTAAGTCAATAACCAGATAACGTGCATTTTTATTTTGTTCTTCCATAGAAATTATAAAGAATAAATATGGCAGTATAGTACTCTTTTAGATATAAAAAGTCAAAACTATAAAAAAATAAATAAGCCTGATTTTATCAGGCTTATTTATGAAATGATAATTATTTTAGAAGTTCTTCTACAGCTGATTCAAATTGACTTGTTGGGTATGCTCACTCAATTGTTTTATATTTCCCTGTCTTATTATTCAAAACAAGAGTTCCTGGGGTTCAATTGAGATTAAATTTGAGTGCTTCTTTTGTTTGAGATTCAAAAAGGGATAATGTAGATTTTGTATCAATACAGTTTTGCCATTTTTTAACATCTAATCCAATCTTCTTAGCAAGATCAGCTAATTTTGAAACATCCATAACGGATTGAAGAGTGGACTGAGCATATATGCCATTATACATTTTTACATACATATCATCTGTTCATGCTTGTTTTGCACAAAGTACAGCAAGAGCCTTTGTTTGAGTTCCAGGATGATTTACTCATCGACTGTGTTTAAACATACTATTTACCTTATCACCATATTTCTGACGAACTTTTTCAATAGGCTTTTCTTCAGTAGCTTGACGGATACAAAATGGACATTCCATATCAGAATACTCTATAAGAGAAATAGGAGCATCTTTATTTCCTTCTATTACCGCATCAGTTTTTAGTGCTTTAATTTCATCTTGACTCAATGAAGAGGTAACTGTGGGGGCAACTTCATTACCAGAAGTAGTTATGCCAGTTCATTGCTTGTTTCGTGCTTCAATATACTGTTTAATTTGTGGAACTTGATCCTGAAAAGAATATCGTTGTGCAGTTTGTATAAGATTGTAATTTTCTTTTCCTCAAGCCTTTGCATATTCTAAATCAAGTAATGCATCCATAACTGCAGATCGAATACCAATTGCATTTGGACCGGTCTGTCATGAAACTCACCAAAGCGAAATGCTATATCCCATAAGAAGATAGAGTGAAGCTACATTCATGAAGATAGAGATAGCCATAAATATAGAGATCCAATTTGGTGATTCTTTTTTTATAAGAGCCATAAAAACTATGTGATTAAATAATACGTTAAAAGTATAAAACAATCCTGTAGAAATCAAGTAAAAATCCCTTGACGCATCTTATTTCCCTACTCCTCTAGAGATTATCTCATAATACGCACGAATAGCAATCATAGCTGCATTATCTTGTGAATAGATTGATTTTACTGGAAAAAGTGTCTTATAGCCAAGTTCTCATCAGGCACTAGAAATAAATTCTTTTAAAATATTATTTGAACTTACTCATCAGGCAAGGTAAAGATAGGATATATTATATTGTTTGGCAGCTAAAAATAATTTTTTTGTAAGTATACGTACTACGGTTTGCTCAAATTCAAAAGCAATTTTCTCAAATGACATTAGTCCTTTATCTATTTCTCTTTTTACAGCTGTTTTTAATCCAGAAAATGAAAAATTCAATGAATCCTTCTCTAAAAGGACTAATGGAAATATTCATTCATATGAACCAATATAGTTCGATGCTAATTTTGATACAATAGGACCACCTGGAAATCAAAATCACATCATTTTTGCAACTTTATCAAATGCCTCTCAAGAAGCATCATCAATGGTTTCTCAAATTCTTTCCATTTCAAATAAAGATCTCCATATATATAATTCATTATGTCATCATGACACTGTCAATACGATTCATGGAAATATAATATCGTCTGGTGACCGATCAAGAAAATTTGCGAATATATGCCCTTCAATGTGATTTACCCAAATAATTGGTTTTTGAATTGCATCAGCAAGAGTCTTTGCTACTGTCATACCCGTAAGAAGTGATGGGAGAAGTCATGGATAAGATGTACATGCAATATAATCCACTTCATCAATAGAAATATTTCAGTCCTTTAAAACATCAAATATACATGGAAATATCGCATTTGCATGAAGCCTCGCAGCAACCTCAGGAACAACTCATCAGGTAATAGTATGTTCAATTTGTGTGCGTGTTGATATACTTATAAGCATTCAATCCTTAAGAAGTGCTACTGATGTATCGTCACAAGATGTTTCAAAGGCTAAAATGAACAAAAGACAAAAAATAACAATAGTATATACCCTTATATATAAGAAATATAAAGAAAAAGCAATATATTATTCGACGATTATTCCATGTTCCTGTAATATAATTATTTGTTTTTTTGTACATATCTTAGTCAATATTTCCTTAGATAGATTTGATATTCAATCAATATTTCCTGCAAATTGGAGTAATTTTTTACGGGTTACAGGTCCAATACCAGGTATTTCCTCAAGTATATTTTTCTTCATAGATTTGGTACGGGCCTGTATATTGGCTGTAATAGAAAATCGGTGAGATTCATCTCGTACTTTTTGAAGAACCATTAATTCAGGAGATCATTTTGGAAAATGAAAAGATTTTGTATTTCCAAAAGTAAAAACCTCTTCTTCCTTTTTTGCAATCGATGCATATAGCGGAAGCTGTAAATGTAAAGTATCAATATTGGCATCGGTATATTCTTTCATGTATTCACTTATTCAAGCATGAACTCATGAAATTGCTGATGAAAGCTGTCACTTTCATCCATCAATGAGAATTAAATTTGGAAAATTTCCCTCTTTAAGTCATTCAAGAGTACGACGAAACATAACTTCCCTATGAGAAGCATAATCATCAATTTCTCAGTCCAATAAAGTTTTTATTTTATATTTCCTATACCGACTTGAATCCATTTTACCATTTGACATAAGCACCCTTGATGCAGTAGTGAAATATCCATGTGTGTGAGATATATCATAACACTCAAACTCAATTGATCATTTCTTTATAGAAACCTGAAAGAGTTGAGATAAAATAGACGCCATGTTCTCACGTGATAAAATTTTTTGTTCAAGCATTTGTAACTCATTCTTATAGGCAAATTCACGCACTTGGTTGGTAGTAAAGTCGAAAATTTCTTGATAAATTCAATGAATTGAGTTCCTTATGGAAATCTTTCTTTTTTTAAAATATAACAACAAGGATGTATCCGATATGTCTTCTAACATAATTATAGATTCTGGAATATCAGAATCTTCTGATAAATATTGTCTCGCAAGAAATTGAGTTATCATGCAATCTTTTCATTCTATCTTTGATTCTAAAATAGTTCTAAATATTCAAACGGTTTTACCAGATCGAATTTGAAGTAATCCAACAAAAAGCTTATCATATTTCTCAATGGCAACAAAGACATCATGATCTCAAGGAATAACATCACGGGCAATCTGTTTTTCTGATAAATTTTTCATAGCCTCAATTTGTACTTTAATCTTTCACGCTTCTTCAAATTCAAAATTCTTCGCATAATTCTTCATTTTCTCATGAAGTTCTATAAAAATTTTCTTATCATCTCAGGCAAGAAAATGCTGCAATCGAAGAATATTATTAGTATGTTCTTGAATGTTTTTATCTTCTCACAAACATGGACCTGGACAGATTCAAATATAATAATCCATACATGGAATAGACTGAATACTTTTTTTATCAATCTTCCAGCCATTATGACTTCTTATAAATACATATTTACAATTACGAATTTTAAAGATACGCTTCAAATTTTTGATATTTTCATGAATATCGGATCATTGTGTAAATGGTCAGTAGTACATTCAACCATCATGAAATTTATTCCGAACTTTAATAAGTTCAGGTATTTCTCATGAAGTTATTTTAATATATGCTAAATTCTTATCATCTTTCATAAGAATATTATACTTCGGTGACAAGTGTTTAATAAGATTTGTCTCCAATACCAAAGCCTCTACCTCATTTTGACAGAGTATCACTTCAATATCTATAATCTTAAGAACCATTTGTTTCTTTGCTGGGGTTAAGGATTTTATATCTCGAAAATAAGAAGAAACACGAGACTTTAGGTTTTTACTTTTTCCAACATATAAAATTTTCCCATCAGCATCTTTCATCTGATATACTCAAGGAGATTTTGATAAAGTTGAGAGAATTCTTTCAAGATGTTCAGAAGGTTGAAATTTCATGGTATGATGATATGAAAAATATAGAATAATCAATACAAGAGCTTTTTGACAGGTACTATTTTTTTTATAATATAATCCTATTAAACGCTAATATATCATCATGAATCAAAAAGATTACTATTCTGTACTATGAATATCAAAAGATGCAAGTATATCAGATATAAAAAAAGCATATAAGAAAAAGGCTATGGAATTTCATCCTGATAGAAATAAGGACAATAAAAATGCTGAAAAGAAATTTAAGGAAATAAATGAAGCGTATCAAACTCTGTGAGATGAGAAAAAAAGAAAATCATATGACCAATTTGGGAATACAGATACTATGGGATGAAATTATTGAAATCCTTTTTCTGGTGGTTGATTTGAAGATATATTTTCTCAATTCGGATGAAATGGATGATGAAGAAAACAAAATAGTGAATTTGATTTTTCAGATTTATTTGGAAATAATAACCATAAAGAAAAGGCAAAGCAAGAAAGTAATGCTCCATCATTGGATATTATAGAGACCGTGGAAATACCATTCCTTGATTTCTTATTTGATACATCCATATCAATTAAAACTGTCTATGGAAAGAATTTATCTCTCAAAGTAAAATCTGGAACGAAGCCAGGAACAAAATTTAAAATTTCTTGAAAAGGAAGAACAAATAATGGGGTCACTTGAGATATGTATATTATAGTAAATGCTAAAATGCCAAAGGAGATTACCGAATGAGTAAAATCTATGCTAGAAGCTATTCGATATCAATTATAAATTATGAAACGATATATACTGTTGGATAATATTCGTTCCCTTCATAATGTTGGATCAATATTTCGAACTGCTGATGGATCATGATTTGATATGATTTATTTAACGGGATATACTCCAACACCACCGAGAAAAGAAATATCAAAAACTGCACTTGATGCAGAAAATTCAGTGCCTTGGGAATTTTATAAAGATCCAACGGAAATTATTCAGTTCCTTCAATGACAATGAGTAAAAATTCTCTGCATCGAACAAGATGGAAATAGTAAATCGATTGAAAATATAAAAATACATAAAAATGATTCTATATGCTATATTGTATGAAATGAGAAAACATGAGTATCGAAGTCATTATTAAATATTGCTGATGTTATTATTGAACTTCCAATGTTAGGAATTAAACAATCTCTCAATGTGAGTGTTACAGCAGGAATAATAATGTATATTGATATGCTCTATAAACGAATATAATATCTACCTTCTCTCAATATGAACTTGCCTATTTCTTAGTATCTCAATTTGTAATAAACTAAGTATAATTTCAGCATCTGTTCATTTCAGCACTATTTTCTGAATCCAATCATTTGCACGTTTATCCCATATATCTCGATCATAAAAAAAAGAAAAGTCATTTAATTGCATCTCTTGTTGGAGTGACTGTATTTTATTCGATAATTTCCATATAATATCCTTCACAATTCACTGAGACTTATCTTGAACAAATAAGTGTATCAGATTTCCATAAGGTGGATATCAATATTTTTTTCTCATTTGAAGACAGTATTGAAAAAAAGATTTATAATTTCATTCTAAACATATATCTATAAAAGAAGAGTCCTTTAGATATGTTTGAATTAATACATGTGATCCATATTTTAATGCTGAGGTAATTTGTAAATATATTTTCTCTTCAATTCTATAATCAGGAATAGTAAACTCACTTTCCAATAGTAAAAAAGAAGTGAGTACAATATTGTTATTATGAATCGAATTTGCCATATCAGTACCAATAATAATATCAGCAGATTCAATTCATCAATATAAATTCCCTCATTCTTTTTTTATATCCGAATCAAGCCGAATAATATTTGCTGTTGGGAATAATCTTACTAAATCAGTAAAAATTTGTTGAATTCCAATTCACTTTGAAACGATATTGTGTGATGAGCATTCTGGACATGATATTGGGAGATCAATGGTGTTATTACATTGATGGCAAATCAAAGTCTTCTTGGGATGAGTATGATACGAATAAGCAACATCACAAAATGGACATTTCCAATAATACGCACAATCATTACAGGAAAACAATCTCCCGTATCATCTTTTATTATAGAGCAAAAGAACTTTTTTCTTAGAAAAAATTACCTCCTCAATAGAAGTAAAAAGCTCTCGAGAAATGAATGCTCCCTGCAAAATGGTATCAGAAAGATTTATTAACGAAACATATGATGAGTTCATAATTATAATAACTCTTCTTCAAGAAACTTTATAAACTCTCGTACATTTTCATGATTATGATAAATAGAGGCGTATCGTAAAAATGCTACTTCATCCAAGTCTCTTAATCGACGGAGTATATCTTTTCAAATTCTCTTTGAAGTGATTCCTTGTTTATTTTGAGCCCACTCCATTTCAAGAGCATTAATAATTTGTTCGAGTTTATCTGGATCAAATTTTCTCTTAACAAGCGCTTTGGTCATAGAGCTTACAACCTTCGTACGATCATAGGTTTCAAGTTCACCAGAAAGCTTCGTAACCATAAAAGAAACGAACTCTAAACGTTCAAATGTCGTAAAACGAGCGCTACATTTTTCACATTCACGCCTTCTTCTTACCGCCTTTCCATCATCAGTTAATCGTGAATCTATGACTTTTGTATCAAGATTTTTACATTTTGGACATTTCATAATTCTTAAAAAAGAATGTAATATACAAAGAATATAGAATTAGTCTCCAATGTCAAAAACGATATACTATTATTCCACAATAATTTTTTCAAAACTCGTATAACCCATAAGATAAGGATTATATAAATAATAACCTGTAGCTGGTGGCCACATATATTCTCATTGCCATTCAGGCCGAAAAAAGTATTCATACTTAATAGAATCACCATATCACCAAGCTGCGTGGGCAAAAATACGATCAATTTTATTCTCAACATATGAGAATCACCAATTAGTAGCATCCATTTTTACTGACATCTCAGTCGTTTTAAAGGTTTTATTCAATGGATGATATCCTCAGGGAAGAAAATCCTCAATTGCAAAATCTGTCCAACTCATATCTTTTTTTGTTGGTATGAATGCCTCAATTAGAACTTTATATAATTTTCATTTCTTTATTACTCCATTAATAATAGGTATGGTGTGAACAAATTCTGAATTATACGCATCCTTTGAAATTACTCCTGCCTCTTCATCTACTTCAAATAATGATCGTTTTATATGTACTCAAGAATCTTTTGATGGGAGCACATATGGATCAGCTGGAAAAAGATTATACATAATGCTAGTACGAATTGGGTACTGACTCTTCAAGGAAAAATTGATTGCTGATCAAATACTTGAAACTTGGATTGAAAGTGATTGAAAAAGATTATCACTTCAAATTGTTATAACTTGTTTTATATCTCAGGCGTGAATTGTAACATCTGTTGTTGGATATTGTTGGATTTTTTTAGCATGTTTAAAGAAGGCTAAAAATGTTTGATATTTAGATTGTGTAGAGTAATAATAACTATTCCAATCAAGCATAGATAATTCATCAAGAATCTTCTCAGCATTAGAAAATTGACCTGTTCTATCAAGTAATATACTTGCAAGGATTGCCTTATCGGCAAATTTATCCCAATAATACCAAGAATCAAATCAATCTGCTTTAGAAAGAATTTGAACTTTCGTAGCATCTAGCAATGATTGATCAAACTTTACTATTTTATTTACATCAAGATAATGACGCCCATAAACATAGGAGAGTAATGCATGTCAATTGAGTTGTTTGGAATCAATAGAATCGTACAATGTTCGAGCAAGTGGACTTTGAATTCTTGCAAGTGTCCAAAATAAATCAGCTTTATCTTCGAGTGTTGTATATTCTCATATATTTGATTCAATATATCAAGTAACCCTTTCTATCATATCAATAGGAACGTCTGCACCCAATTCTTTCATAGCAACAAGACTCCTTAATACATAAGGGGTAATGTGATTATTGACAATAGATTCTCATGGCCAATAAACAAATCAACCATTATCATGCTGCATTGACTTAATACGTAATATTCAAACATTAATATTCTTTAGGAGTTCATTTTTATCTATTGATAGATCGGAAATGAGAGATCCTATATTCAGAAGAAGTACATTTGGCAAAGTAGAAGAAATGGTCTGTTCTATGCATCAGTATGGGTAGACTAAAAATGACTTAAGAATATCATTCATTCATGCAAGAAAAGTAGGACTCAATCGAATAGTAACAGTGCTATTTTTTTCATGCAAATTAGAACGATCAATCTGGGTCTTACGATCAAGGGATCATGTTAATAAAAATGAATCTAATCTTTTTTCTATAATAATAGGATCTTCTGCATACTGTATTGTTGACTGAATAGAATCAATAATCTTTCAGTCCAATCATGTAACAGTCAGTATATATGGTATATTTTTCGCTCATTTCCCGATTGTTGTACTCACTGGAAAAGATATAAAATTTGGTTTTCATGGAAGAAGTAAAAACTCTTTTATTCAAGAACCTTGAATATCTATAGTATCTACATCAAGCTTAACGTAAACCAATTTTTGTTCTTTCGTATTATTAAAGATATTTGCATCTATAAAAAATCTATCTCATCATCGAATGATATAAGGAGATTTTGGTTCAATAAGAAAATCTTTTCTTACCTGAATAGTTTTTTCACTCGCTCCAAAAAATGAATCCTTACTATTACCAATAACAATAATACGATAATTTGTAATATTATCAGAAAGTGGAAATTTAATTTTTGCATATCAGAATTCATCAGTTTTTATCGATGAATTATAGTAGGCAGTGTTTTTGAAAGATGTACGCGTAGATGAAAGGGAATCTCATCATTTTCCTCACCCACCTCAGGCCGATCATTTACGAGAAAAATAGGAATTCTCATCCATCCCGAGGAGAGTTAGAATGGTTTTATTAGCAAAAATAAGCTTCTGGTAAAATTTTGGTAAAATATCTAAATCAATATTTCACAAAAGAGCTATTAGACTATCGTCAACTACCATGACGGTAAATTCTCAGATAATTGGTTTTCATTTTTGATCCTTCATAGATAATGAGAGATCGACAGTATCTTGAGTTTTATATTGATTTTTATCAGTTGAAACTGAAATATTCATTTTCTTATCACTCTGATCTACAATAATTTCAGCATATCAAACACGATATTCTGGAAGTACCGAAATACCCGATAAAGTAATGAGAGATCACGAAGTCATAGCGACTCATTTCATTTCTTTTGTTTCGATAGCAACTATAGATATATATGCATTTGGGAAGAATTTTTCGTCAACAAGAAAAGAGTGAATAAATGTGTTTGAAGATACATCTATATAATCAGAATATATAACCTTGTCTTTTTCTACAGTCATTAATATCTTCCCTTTTGAAAAAGGAAGTCTGACAAATAATTTTGCAGTATCTCAAATATGATAAATATCTTTTTCTAGAAATATATGGATTTTATTATCATCAATCTTTGGGTTACTCATACCCCCGGAGCTATAAACAAAAAAACTATTATTTATCGTTGAATCCAATTGAGATGAAGATCCGGTCGTAAAAGGTCTAGTTTTAATATAATATTCTCAAGGTACAGAAAAGTTTTTAGAAAAAGTAAATATACCATCCTTTATTCATGCTCATGATGAGGAAATAAATCAAGAAAATACTTCGATATCATTGGAATGAATAATAGGACGATGAGCTCATGTAACATCTTCCAAAGAAGTATTCTCATATTCACGACGGAAAATACTATATATAAATTTATTATTATAATTTTTATTCCATGTACCATGTTGCATGAGGACCTGAAAGACATTTAATTTATTAATTTCAAGAAATTTATATTGTGGTACGATATTTGGAACATTTCATTGATCAATTCATTTTATATTTTCTGGAATTTTAACAAGAATACTATTTGCATTCGTAATGGTTTCGTTTGTTAATGGATCAACAACAGTAACTTCAAAAATATACTTATAATCTGAAAAGTATGAAAAAAAGTTTATAGGTACTCGGACCATTCAATATCCATCAGCATCAAGCTGCTCTGATCCCTCGGTATAAAACTCACCTACTGCATCATTGTAGCATCACCAAAAACAATTATTCCAGTAATCATTTCACCAAAATTCTTGTTTATAAATACGATACGTAAACTTTGCATTCCTCATTATCGCACCATTATAATATTGTGATCGAATTTTTGCTTGTAATGTAAATACTCATTTATATACATTATCATACCAAGTATATTGATTCGTATCATTTGTTTGTTTTTCTACAGAAATGAATCAATCTTTATCAAGTTCATTTCCAGCAACATCAATCAAAACCTCGAATGAAGGATTTTTAAATATCTCAACCTGAAAATTACCATATGCATTTTCAATATATACTGTCTGATCGTGTGAAGATTGGATTTGAAAAGAATATGATCAAAGTGGTGATTCTGTAGGAATCTTATAGTCAAATGAAATTGATCAAAATTCATTCATCCGTAGAAGAGAATTATGAACTTGTTTTCCATTTGGATCGGATATTATAAGTATATATTCCTTCTTACTTGGAATTACTAATCATGTTTTTCGCTCACGAATTATACCATGGATATGTACTGTATCACTTGGAAGATACAACTTTCTATCAGTATGCAGAAACATTGTTAAAGGAGATTGGTTGTATGCATATCATTCCGCATATTCCGAACCACCTTTAAGATTAAATCAAAAATTCCAAGGTGCTATTCCATCATTCCATGTACTTACAACATAGCCCATATTAGTCACATCTCTTCAAAAGAGCACAAAAGATTGATATGATCCATCTTGACTTGATCACCACCAATCCTCAAAAGTAAGAGCATATGCACTTCAGTATCCATTCTCTTGGATGAACTGGTTTATATTCAACGATAGAACTCATTTTTCATCCGTCTTTCAAATTGTAATTCATGTTGAAAATCTATCAGCAGAAATAGGTATATTTTTTGTATCATACTTTTGAGACTGTGAATTCCATGAAACTTCTTTAGTTTTAGTAATATTTTTATAAATTTTAATATCTAAATCACCGATTGGTTTTCCAGAAAATAAATCAGTTGCCAAAAGAAAAATATCACCATTTTGAGAGATTTTAGCAGTAATATTTGTATTAATAATTGAAAAAATAATTGGCCTAACAAGCATTTTAATTCAAGAGATTTCTTCTTTATCTGATAAAAATGCTACATATAAACCATTCTTTATATCCATTGAAAAATCTGATAGTTGAAAAGAAAAACCAAAATCAGCACTATTAATGAGATACTTTCTTGTTTGACATTTTGTTAAACCTGATCAGGATAATATTCAGCTTAAATCACTAGAATCATCTTTTGTTCATATATCTTCTATCTGCTCTAGGCGAGAAAATGTATCTATATCAACTCGACAGAGTGATATAGATTGTTGGTTGTTTTTTAATCCATATGAAAAAACTCGAAATTTTGGATTATCAAAGGCAGTAAATACTCTTCGTTTCTCTTTCAATCGGATTGAAAGATATGGATCCTTCGATATTTTTACTGGAAAAGAATATGATACAGATTGTCAATAAATATCTTCTAAATCATTTATGGACATAGTATATTTCTTTTCTATCTGAAGAGGAAGAGTAACTATTGCGCGCTGTGGATATAATATAATATCATCAATGGTAATATCTAGGCCATTGATGGAAAGATGTTTTAAGAAATCAATTTTCGCTCTCGTTCTATTATCAATAAAATCTATAGAATTCACTCATCCAGTATCACTATAAATTGGTGAGGAAAAAGAAAAAGAAACCTGAGACTTCATATCGATCTCTGGAGAAGCTGATACTTGAATCTCTCAAGATACAATAAAAGGAGATACATTGGAATTCTCAATGAGTAAAAGTTCTCAATTAATTCATGCAAATATACATTCATTATTATAATCTATTGGATTAGCTAATTCTATCTTTGAAGCAAAGTTTCAATTTCAAATTTTGATAATATCAAGAATCTTTCCTCAAATTTCAGTAAAATCCAAGTTCCAATCATTTTGATAAGAAAAGCATTGATTATTTATTTTTTTACTACTATAAAAATGAAGATTATTGAATATATCTACCGATGAAAATCCATAAATTTGAATTCAGTATAATAAATCTCTCGGGAGTCAAATTCTATCAATAACAACACTAGGATTATTAGATCGGAAACGAAATATAAAATCATGAGGAAGTCTAAAATCTGAATCACTCAATAATGTATTATAATAAGCTGAATCAATAATAATTAGATCATTATCTTTTAATCCAGATACTATTTGAATAGAGAGAATATTTTCATGTTGTTCAAATTGAATTCAGGCTGGAGAATTCTTTTGTAAAATTCAGTTAACCCGAATACTTTTTTGTAAATAAGTGATATTTAATAATCATTCTACACATGCTCATGATGTAGTCGGATTATTTTTAGAATCACATATATTTTGAGATGAAGAAAAAATAGGCTTATCAAAAATAATTTTCCAATCATTTCATTCATGGGAGTATCCATCTTTTATTGGCAATGTTAATGTATGTGAATAAATTCAGAATACATATACTCCCAATCCTATCACTCAAACAAATGCAATAAAAAGAAGAAAGTACCGAAAAATATTTTTCATAATAAGTATTTTATATACTAGAATGATACCAAAAAAAACTATAAAGCAAAATAAAAATATAGACCCGCTATTGGGTCTATATTTTTATTTAATTATGGTAAATCAGGTAGGTGGGTTATTAGATATAATTGGATTATGGATAATTACTACAGCCTCATTTCTTCAATTATTATATAAAGAAGACCACAGAGCGCTATTCCATCAAATATTTTTCATTCTTAAGAAAGATAAATCATATTCAACTGCCTTATGAAGATTATCGGTAACTACTTGGCCCGGAAGAAAATATAAATCAGAACCAGTATCTCATCAAAGCACTGCTCATCAGATGGTATTTCTAGAAAAAACAGAACCAAAAAATACTATCTGGTGATCAAGGGTATTTGTTCTATAAGCATTGGAAAAAGGAAATCGATCACCATGAATATCAACGCTCATAATAGATCAATCCGTATATAATATAGCAGCAATATATGCAACATTTGGATATATATAAATATTCCCTGGACTTGAGGCATCATCAGAAATCAAGATAATACCTACATTTTTATTTATTGTATTGAAATTATCCTTGATTTGAAGATTTCAATTTTTAATAATTAATGTATCCCAATCATTCGGAACTCACTCTAGTATATAGTCTCATTCAATGTATTTAATATTATTAACTACCTCTCCGTTTTCTAATCAACGAATAAGAGTGGTAGCATTTTTACGAATCTCTGAACGAATAGAAAATCCCTTAACACTTCATAAATTTTCATCGGTAGATATAAATCCTTCTTTTCAGTATGACTGCTTATTTCATTCAATGAATATACGATTAATAAGACCAGATTCAAATAAAATTCAAGAAGAGAAATCATTATTCTGATATGTCAGATAGTATTTTGTATACTTACTTTGAAGTTCACGAGAGATAAGTGGATAGCGAATTATTGGAAAAGACTCTAATCCATAGCGTGTAATTTCTGAAGAAAGTTGTTCTAATAAAAGGGTTCAACTTGTAGAAGTAAATTCATTGCGCGATGTAATCTGGAATCAGGAATCAAGTGGAACAAATGTATCAATAAAACCAGTAATAGTGTATAGAATCGAATTATAAATAGGAAGTTGTGGAGCTATGGGAAGAAAAACTCACTGTATTAATCAAAAACGAATCATATCAGTATCAAGTAAGATCTGACCGGTAAATAATTTAATAAATGAAGCTATATTTGATACAGAACCAAGTGGAATCTTCCATAATATTCCAGTATTCGTATAATCCCTATTCCATCAAGTCATCGAAAGCTCAAAAGATTCGGAAAAATCTCCAGGAGAAAAAGAAGATACCAATATTTGGGTTATTCCTGATGAATTTAAAGCTCATGTAAAATAAAATCCAGAAAAATAGAATAATAAACTCTCCTCCCCTGTGTTAGAAATGCCATCAAGAAAAAGTGTCTTAACTCCTGCTCAAGATGCATGAAGTAAATTAAATACTTCTTTATTTATAATTGGATTATTATACGTATCAAGTAACCGAATTGTATAGACAAAATAATCCATAGCATCTGCATAAATTCAAGTACCAACTCGATTAATAATTTCAGCATGAAGGATATTATTTGGATGTGAATCAAAATTCGTATCAATATCAGTTATATTTCCAGCAAAGTCAACCGCTAAAAGTTTAAAGTTATATTTTCCAGCTAATTTTATACCTCAACTCGATGTACAATCATGAGTAAGAACATCAGTATCAATATCATTCGTTCAAGCAGGATTAAAGGTATTAACTGAATTTAGATAACTAAATTCACAAACTATAGTATCCAGAGGATTTCAATTAATATCCTCTGTCAAACGCAAAACTCAAGAAACACTTTTTAGTCCAGATACTCAAAATGAAGGAGTTGGCTCGTCACTCACTTTTATTATAAATTTATCACTTGCAAGAAAATTATCATCCAAAGAAAAAACGCCACTCGTACTAGAACCAATAATATTATTATTTACTGTAATTTGAACCGTGGGTAATCTCAAATCGATCAACGGAGTAACTTGAAAAGTATTAGCAGGGAGACAAGTATTACCAAGTACAACATCTTCATAACAATATGCTTGAGTCGTAACAATTAAGGGACAAACAAGTCATGATGAAGCATTTGGAGCTGTAACTGTTTTATCAGTAAGGGTAGGTGAAATACTAAGTTGCTTATGCGCAACTTGTAATTCTGAACTATAAACAACTCCATTGAATACACGGTTTCAATAACATCAGGAAACTTCAGACTCTGGTAATCAAGAAACAGTATCCTTACAAGGTGCCTTGGCCCAAACTCAAGTATTCGTCCATCATCCAGTATAAGTTGTTTGGAATTCGGAACCATCTTCATCATGGTTTAATATAACTGATCAAGAACAAGTTGGTGCAGTAGTATCATGGTTATATGTACGATTTTCGCTATACAAATAACCACCACTATTTACACTCTGAATCAAAACCGAAGGTGAAATAATAGTTATACCATCAGTATCATACACAGCTCATGAATAGTATTGACCAATATTAGATGTAAATCTCGGATCGGTAATAGGAATATCAACTCAACCGATGGTAATATAATACTCTGCTGCACAAGCATTTCAACTACATGATTTTACACTATAGTTTTTAAATGGATTAAATGCACCGGTAAAATATTGCTTTAAGCATAAACGATATCTTCATTCAATTTTCGGATAATCCACAATTCAACTCGACGGTGAAATCTCACAGAAGCTACCACATGCTTCTTGAGAACCAATTGAAACCCAACAGCCATTTTGAGCAAAAGAAGCATCAAATTTTATTAAAATTAAGAAACAGAATAATAATAAAATTCCCAATTTTCAGAGCAAAGAGATCATACACACGTAAGTAAAAGATTATTGGGTTATATCTGATTGAGGCTTTTTTCGGAGAAAGATAACAAAAATTAAAATTCCTGTACCTAATAAAATACAAATAATTCAGAAAATATATGCATTAGATATACCCCCTATTGTATCAAATCATACCATTCATCTTTCCTTCTGTAATTCAGTTATCCTTTGATTTATATATGAAATTATATTTTCATATTTCTTTTTTATTTCAAGTAATAATTTGTCAGCTTGTACTTGAGATATTTTTCCTTGAGTAACATCATTTTGAATAGATTGAAGTGCTTTTGCATAAGATTCTGAAGACTTTAATCTTTCAGAAAGTAAATCACGTAAAGACATTCCAATGAATTTATCAAATTCTGATGATCAAGTTTCAATAATTGGGGTATTTACAAAAACAGTACCAATAAATAAATCAGAATAATTGAAAGATCATGGAATTTTCTTATCTTTATTTCGTTTATCTGGAAAAGGTATAATACAATCTCATATTCTTGTATCTGGGTATTCTATATTAGAAATATCAAACTGCTTAATATCTAATCATTCAATCCAACGAGAAATAAGATGAACTCGTTCTTTATAAGAAATATTACAATTTAAAAAAGTTGATTCAAAATTATTTAAAATATCTCACGATTGTTTTTTTGCTAATAAATATGCATCATAATCAGAGCTTACAGCCATTCTGATAAATTTAATCATATTCTCACTTGGTATTGTTTGAACCTTTCTATCAAGCTCATATGGCCACCCAGGATTAAACATTATTCATTTTGCTGGCACTATATCTTTTCTTATTTCATCTTCAGATAACTGAGCAAATGCAGAAGGTACAAGTGAAAAATACTCTTTATCTTCTTTTTGATAAAGAGACAATGATTTATATTGATTTGAACAAACTGATGGGAGTGTTGATATTGTAGGATGGATAAGTTCAAGGCATGTTTGATTATAGATACGATTATAAAAATCACTCTGCACTGTACTTACTGTCTTGTATGAATCTGGATTTGTCATAGCCGTTACCTGCATGGGAAATGTTTCATACTCATTGAAGTATGTAGATTTATTATCATACGCCACAGTAACTAAATTTATTCTAAAAAGAGGCCTACCATGTCGATCAAGGGCTGATATACGAACTTTACCAATAAGAAATTGTTTTCCATTCTTTGTAACCCTATCATAAATTTCAAATCAAGAATCATCCAATGTGTTGGTAAGATAGTTATTTGGATCAAGATTCTGAAGTGTATTTGATCATTTTGGTATTAAATTAAGATAACCACAACTCAAAAATGTACCATTATGAGCTAAATGATGAGTATATACCAAATTATTCTTGAAATGTTCATAATTATCACCAAGAAAACCTAGATCAGCATCTGAATTTATAGGGAAAGTAAAATTCGTAACCGATCAAAATGACGAAAATTGAGATTGTATATAATTACTCGTTGCAATTACAGTGCCTATATTATTACGTCGTGCAAAAAAGAAAGGGCTATTATCTGGTTTTCTTACTCGATTATTTCGAAATGAGGAATACGTTGATAAATTCAATTCTGTACCATTTTCATTTTGGGCTTTTTTTAGATTCTTTCCATATATATCACTTACTGATTTCGTAAGAATTTCAAAACATAAATCTTCTTCCCCTGTAGATGCAAAGAGTGAAAAAGGAAGAAGGAAAAATACAAAAAAACTGAGAATTTTGAAAGGCATAGTTTAAAAGATCAAAAATAATTAATGACTGTGTCTATTTATAGTAAGGGTTCCAATGGTTATTGGACCATCATTTGATCCGGTAAGAGTTGCCTCAGCTTGGGCTACTCATGAATTATACCAATTAGTAGGATCAAAAATATCAATATAACGAATATCTGCAAAAACATTTCATTGCGATGCATTTATAATAAGTTGCACACCAAAAAAAATAAGAGCAACTCAAGTCAGTCCAAGAATAGAAAGAGAAATTTGCTTCATAGAGAAAAATTAGATATAAAGTTATATTATCTGAACTCTACCGTATGCTAAAATATAAGCAAATTGGATAAAAGTACAACACTATACTATAGAGTATTGTACTTATGTAAAAAATAAATAGTTGTATAATTATATAAATATTGTGTTATATAATTACTTTGATAATTTCTCAGGAAGAGCGGAATTATTTTCAAAGAAAACATCAAATTCATCCTGAAGTATTTCTTCTTTTTCTAAAAGAGTATTTGCTAATAGTTCATGTAAAGCCTTATTATCTAAAATAATATCGTGTGCTTTTTTATAAGCGTCTTTTAACAAGAGTTGAACTTTTTTATCAATCAACTTTCTTGTGTCTTCAGAAATAATTTTTTCACCATTTTCAGCACCTAGAAAATTTCCTTCCATAGCATCTGGTGCAAAATTCTCAGGACCAACATCTTCATCAAATCAAAACCTCATAACCATTGCTCTAGCTATTTCTGTGGCACGTGCAATATCACTCGATGCACCAGTGGTAATATATTGTTTTCAGAAGAATATTTCCTCTGCGACTCTTCCACCAAATAAGGTAGTTAACTCATCTAAATATTTCGCTCGAGATACATATGTTCTATCCTTCTCAGGAAGAAACCATGTAACACCTCCTGCACCTCAGCGTGGAAGTATTGATATTTTATGAACTGGATCAGTATGTGGAAGCATTTTACCAACAAGAGCATGTCAAATTTCATGATATGAAGTAAGTTTCTTCTCATATTCGGTCATTCGAAGAGATTTTTTTTCATTTCCCATAACTATCTTCTCAATAGATTTTTGAATCATATCTTGAGAAATCTTCTTAATATTTATCTTTCACGCAGATATAGCAGCCTCATTTAGTAGATTTCATAGGTCAGCTCATGAAAAGCCTACAGTAATTGCAGCAATTTTCTTAAAATCAACCGTAGACTCAAATGGTTTTCATTTTGCATGAACTTCTAATATCTTTATTCTATCATCGAGGTTTGGTAAATTGATTGTTACTTTTCGATCAAAACGACCAGGACGCAATAATGCCTTATCTAGAACATCTGAACGATTCGTTGCCGCAAGAACTATTACATTTGTTTCATTATCAAATCCATCCATTTCTGTAAGAATTTGATTTAATGTTTGTTCTCTCTCATCATGTCACCCACCAATTCATGGTGAACGCTTTTTTCCTATAGCATCTATTTCATCAATAAAAATAATCGAAGGAGATCTCTCGCGTGCTTCTTTAAAAAGATCACGAACTCGAGCAGCTCAAACTCAAACAAACATCTCAACAAATTCAGATCATGATATAGAGAAAAATGGAACATTTGATTCTCATGCAACTGCTCTTGCTAAAAGAGTCTTTCCAGTTCCAGGAGGTCATTGAAGAAGAATTCAACGAGGAATTTTTGCTCATAAATCCTTATACTTTTTTGGATTTTTTAAAAAATCTACTATTTCCCATAAATCTTCTTTTTCTTCCTCTGCTCATGCAACATCAGAAAAAGTTACTTTTTTACTTTCTTCTGGCTCATATACGCGGGCTCTACTTCGAATAAATGCCATTGGACCAGAATTTCATCATGAAATCTTTCAGAAAAGAAAAAATAATAATACGACGAAAAGAATAGTTCCTAGGAGACTTGGAAGTAACTCCATCCAAAAATTTCACCAAGCTTGATCTTTAATTGTTATCTTAGTTGGATTTTTTGGATTTGATAAACCAACATCCACAATATTTACAGCTAACGGAAGAATAATCTTATCGATTTCTTGAACTTGCTTTCAATTTATAATAAGTCCATGAGATATCTTATGTTTTGCCTCAATATTATTGCCTGCAACTACAATCTCTTCGTACATTCAAGAGTTATAATTCACAATAAGAGTATTCAATCCTATTTTATCATTTATTTTTGTAGCCTCTTCTCATTGAAAAAATGCAACATATATAATCGAAAGAAATAGAAGGGCCGAAAATATAGATATGTATATATTCCCTTTTTTTACTTCTTTTGAAGGATCATTTTCTTTCTTTTGTTCTTTCTTTTTTAATTGGGAGTCTTTTTTCTTGAACATTGTAATAATTTTAATAAAAAAAATAGCGAATCAATTATATTGGAAGATAAGAGAAATCAAGTTTTGCAGAAATTTTTAATATGGGGAACAACTCGATATTTCTTTTATTTCCCAATTTTGATCCTTTGAAATTAATTCATGAATAATTCCATTCGAATGGAGAGCTCAATAAGTAGCATAAATATTTTTATGAACATCATTTTGTATTTCAGTAGCTATAATCTTATTTCTTTCATTCAATATAATACTAAACACTGGAATATTCTCAATTGCATCCATATTTACGCTTCAAAGCGTATTTAAAAGAGCATGAATTCAATAACGAAATATCCTCTTTTCATTCTCAGTAAAATTATTAAATAATTCAACATATTCATGTATATCGATAGGATTATTATTTTCTCATATACTTCAAGAACTATACTTCTCTTTTGACATTCGAACAATATCATCAATCGAAATATCAACATTTTTAGATATTCTTTCAAAATCATTACCAAATAAAGTTATATAATTTTGAGACTCTAATTGCAATATTCATGCAATATCACCATATGTATCAGTACGTAGGTTAATACCAAGAAGATTATGAAAATATTTTAAATTCTCTGGTGTCCCGGGACGAACTCATTCATAGTAAATGAATGATCCTGATAATGTATGATTTTTATAATTATTCCTCACACAAGCATAGAAATCACTTTTTGCTATGTGAGACATCTCCTGAATGTATAAAGTTCTATCTTTATTTTTAAGTGTTATAAACGATAGATTTGCTGGAGATATCTCATTCCAATAGTATGAAAAAAATCCAAAGGCTATGAGAAATACACCTTCGATTCAAAGAAGATATGTGCAAAAACGTATAAATATACCACCATATGCTTGATTCCATTTTTTAGTGTATACTACATATGTAAGTAAGACGAGTAAATATATTCAACCAAATAAGGTAAGTTGAACTAAAATGGACAAGATTCAAGAAATTCCTGATAACCAGAAATGAAATATTACATCCCCAAGGGCCAGAATAGAAAAAATAATAAACATAAAGTACTTAATTAGAATCTTCTTCTCATTTTTTATACATGCTTTTTCTACTTCGTAACTCAAGATCGATAGGAGTTCATTCGAAACCGAAAAATTCTCTAATTTTATTTTCCATATAACGAAGATATGAGAAATGAAAATGATCTGAATTATTCACTGATACAAGAAACCTTGGCGGATTTACATCAACCTGTGATCAGTAGTATACTTTTGGTTTATGAGACTTTCTACTTCCAGTAGGCGCATGTTCATAGGTAATCTGTGATAAGAACTGATTAAATACACCCGTTTTCACGCGTTTATTTCTTTCTTTTCTTATTGCTATGGCATGTTCTAGAATTTTATCTATCCTTTTACCATCTATAGCAGAAGTAAAAACAACTGGTACATAAGAGAGAAAATCGAATTTTTTAGAAAGATAACGCATGTATCGTTCCAAAATAGTATCAACTCAAACATCTGGCTTTGAAAGCACTTTATCCCATTTATTAACAACGAGTATAATACCCTTTTTTTCCTCAAGAGCCTTAGAGACTATATGTTGATCTTGATGTGCTACTCATTCGAAAGCATCTATTACAACAGCTACAACATCTGCTCTAGATATGGAACGTTCAGCACGAAGAACGCTCCATTGTTCAATATTAGCAGATCAAATTTTTCCAGATCGTCTAATACCTGCAGTATCAATCAAACAAAACTCTTCATTATTCCAAGTAAATAATGTATCAATAGCATCTCGTGTAGTACCTGGTAGATCTTTTACAATGGACCGAGTCTTTCATGAAATAGCATTTACAATTGAAGATTTTCCTACATTTGGACGTCCAATAATAGCCAATTTAAGACTTGTATCCTCTTCATCTTTCAGTGTATATTTATAGCCTTCAGCCTTTAGAATTTCTGCAATCTTTATTTTTAATGCATCAATTCATCTATGTTGAACTGGACTTGTAGGAAAAACATCTTCAAATCAAAGAGATAGAAGATTATACGATTCTAGTGCCCTATCTTTATTATCTGCCTTATTTGCAACGAGAAGGATAGTTTTATGAGATTTTCGTAATTTCTTAGCAATTACCTCATCAAATTCAGTTATCTTATCATATTCAAGAATGAAAAGTATAATATCAGATGATTCAATAGCCTCATCAACACGGACACGAACATCTTGAAGAATGGATTCATCATTTCCATATACCAATCATCCACTATCAGCAAGTACATAAGAAATTTCATTCTCAGCATCATGAAGTTCGTATTCGATAATATCACGAGTTGTATTTTCTTGATCTGAGATAATAGCAATCTTATGCCCACTTATAATATTAAATAAGCTTGATTTCCCTACATTGGGACGTCATACAATAGTAACTCTCGGTAACATATATATTGAAAATATTGGAACAATAAAAGTCAATAATACAAAAAAAAACGAAAAAAACAATATGAAATATATTTATCTTACAGAAAACATACCATGAATATGATAGAGAATCTTCCCTACTTCAATATTATTCTTCAATACTTGAATACCAGGATAATCATCTTGATTAAAATATTTAAGTGTAACACTGGAATCATTTGTGTAGATATTTCAATCCTCTGCAAGTCCAAAAACAAACTGATGACCTTCAATAATACTAATTCCACCAGGAAGAACTAGAGAGGTAAGTGGATTTACTATATATTGATTTGGAGAATTTATAATAGCATAAACCCCATCTGAAGAAATCTGAGAAAAATCAGACACTAAAGTAAAATGAGATTTCTGTTTCTGAAGAATAATACTTTGTTTATATTTATCATCTATAACGAAAGTCATTGGAGTTGTCTTATTGGCAGGAATAACCTTAATATTCTCTGCAGTTACCATCTTTCCAGTATCTTCACGAATTATTGCAATTCCAATACCATCATCTTTCAGATTTACTCAATTCTCTCATGCCTGCAAGAATGCTCAAGAAAATTGACCATCATCAAATGTAGTAACGGCATTATTTCTATTCGGTTGAATAGGTGGAATAATTGAAGGAACTCCATTTCTTATGCGGATAATATCTACTGGCTCTCATATAATTTCTTCATCAATCAGACCATATAAGATGTTACCAGATGAAGATTCAATGGTCGGAACTGGTGCATAAACAATTATCTTGAGTGTAATTTCAGAAGTATTATTATTCATATCAGTAACGAGTATTCGTATTGTTCGAACTCATAATTCATCAAATTCTCATAATGTTATACGTAATGGATTTGTAGGATTTACAGAAAGTGGAATGGACGATAATGATGCATCACTCAATGGAACAAGATCATCATTGAGTATTCCATTTCAATTTGTATCTGTCTGTACATCAGAATCAATTTCTATACCCTGAATTCAAGATGTATCGGAAATTACATTAGCCAAATCAATATTTTTTTGAGTATATACTGGAATATATAACGTAGTATCAAGCGTAATATGTGGTCATTCCCTATCTGACTCAGTTTGTGGAGACATGAGAGTCAACATGGCTTCTGAAGAACTTTTTCCATTTGGATATAAAACTTCCAAACTACCATAAAACCAACTATTTTCCTCTTGAAAACTTGCATAGTACGAGTCACTTATTCAGCCAAGATCAATAATCTGGTATACCTGTCCTCAATTAATTCTCATATCCGTATCATGTGATCTGACTACAATAGAAGCGCTTGAATTCGCTGGAACAATTTTCATTCATGGAATTAAAGGAAATCAAGGATTATAAGCAGATATACTCACTGGGGTATCAATAAATAATCATGTATCTATAAATAATTCTCAATTTGTTATTGTTACCTCTGCTGTTTGTGTAAAATGAAATCGCGTATGTGGTGTGAGGCTTTGTGTGATAATATTATTAGGATCATCAGATAATACATATTGTATAGTGGCTGATGAATTCCCTGTATATAGGTCTTTTCAATTTGAAAATACAAATGGTGCATCTGACGATGATTTTATATCTATTTTTGGACCAGTTATTTCACTATCTCAAACTATACTACTTACATATGATATATGAGAGGAGGAGATTCCAGAAGAAGTCAATGAAAGACTCTCTTCATCATTATATCCTATCGTCATATCAACAACATGAAGTCAAGATGATGAGGCAAGTGAAGTAGCTTTATTAAGATCATTTTCATATACCCTATCGTAATATCGTAACCGAAAATATGTATCGAGCTCCTTACTTATAGGTGAAAAAGATATATTAATACTATTTGGCAAAGTCATGGATTCATGGAAATAGTTTGGTGCAGATTTCGTTACACTATCAAAAAAATTGGTTATAACTGATGAATAAATATTCTGTGAAATATCAATATTTCTCGCTGGAGAAAATTGATGATTTATTTTCATGACAATGTTATCACCATTTCTGTAAAGATAATCCCTATCTCAATCATGATCAAAATCAATTCGAATCACTTCTTCGGTTCCATCAAGATCATCAAAATAATCAAATAATCTTGTTTGACGCCCTGAAGTATCGAGTGTATAAATTCACTGATATACTGGTGATGGTGCACTCAGAGAAGAATTTAAAGGATTCGTAGAACCTATATCAGCTGGGGCTGTATCTATTGCAACAGAACGATCAAGTTTTGAGAGTAATTTTTTTCCTTCCTTCATAACGGAAGATTGAAAAGAATCAACTTTATTTGAAGGATACTGAAATTTATTTTCCTTAATCACCGTATCATAGAACGGATTATCAATATTTCATCCAATATTTTGCGATGCAACAAGTCGGAAAGAAGTTGGATTAAGCCGAGTAAGAGGACTAATTGTCTTTGATTGCCTTATGGTATCTTGAAGTTCCTCTTGAAATATAAGTGTCTTCATCTTCTCAAATTCTAAATATTTATAAAGATTTGAGAATTTTTCTTCATGACGTTTTTCAATATCTGCAAGAAAAATATCAGCCTCATTATTTTCTACAATATCAAGTTCATTTATTATGCTATAAAACATCTTTTGAATTTGGAGATTGTCAATTCAAGAAATTTCATTTAATAAAATCTTCTTAAATGCATCAGTATCACTCATAGCTAAATCATCTGTATCAACTACTCAAAATAATGTAGTATCTCAAACTTTTAAACTATCAATAGAAGAATTTGGGAATGTATAGTTTAATCGCACATTACTCGGAACAGTACTTCTCAAATCTATTTTTGTTCCAAGGTTCTTTGGAAGAAGATGAGTCATATCTGAAGTAAAGCTATTGATTGGTCGAGTAATTTGACGAGCCATCTCAGCAATAAAGTCAGTCTTAAATTCTAAATTAACATACGTTGAAACTCGTATCTCTTTCATGCCAGGAATTTGCCAATCAGAGAGTTGAGCAAAATTCAAATTCAAAAAATCAAGTGGATGAATTCATTGTCGCTGAGTGAGTTCTGCAACTTTTTCACCGAGATATTCCTCTGATACTAACACTGTATTCTGAAGCCAACATAGGAGCTTCATGAGAAGTTTTAGTATCTTAAGAACTCATGAAATAGAACCAAGGATATTAGGAATTTTTGGTGGAGGTGGAAGATTTGGTAATTCAATACGCGGAAGAGAAGGAAGATCTGGAAGATCTGGTAAATTCGGAAGTTTTGGGAGTTCTGGAATTCAAGGGATATTTAGAAATGCATTTGGTGCATCTGGAAGAGCAAGAAGTGGAAGATTAGGAAGTACAATAGGAACAGGTTTAATTGTAAATTCCGGCATGGAAATATCAAGTCAGAGACGGATATTATGAAGATCAAGGACAATATCAGGCCATCGAGGGAATCGAATAACTGGAATTTTTGGAATAAACATAGAGAGAAGTTTGAACTTCCAATTCCTTAGATCATACCGTTCGTTCTTACAAGTAGAACAACTTTTCTGATAATCATTAAATAGATCAATAATTCACTGCCATCATTTTAGGATAGTTTTAATCAAAATAATAAATTCAACCCATTTCTTAAATCTTCGAGCATTATCTTTCATCCATCATCCAAGCATTTTTTCTATTGTACGGATATTACAGATTATTTGCTCAATATAACGTTGCTTCCATGTAAGTAATTTTTGAAGTTTTTCTGGAAAGCGCTTATATTCTTCAAGAGTTCGAAGATTCTTTTCTAAGCTTGAGATAAATTTATTTGATTCGAGACGAACATTGTCAGTTCCAATATTACCCCATGACCTCATCTTACTATCAACCTCTGCGCGATATTTACCAATTTGAGTCTTATATTTCGTAATCTCTTTCTCGAGTTGAGCAGCATCTATCCATGGAATATTAATTGGAATATTTACTGTTCGAATATTAATAAGAGGAAGATTGGATAAGAATTCATATGCCGAACGGAGTCATACAGCAGTTCCACCTATACTATTATAACTTTTACGATTATTTAGGGAGTTTCAAAAGCGATCACCAAAGGAAGAAACATCATTCTTGAGTCCTTTTCATATACCATTAATATGATCAGAAACTTTACTTCAAAAACCATCAAGTCATTTATCAATATTCATTCGAGAAAGATCTGGAAGTATAATGTAAAGACTTGGTAAAATAGTGAGTTTATCAGCAATCTCTTCCACTTGTCGATTTACCCAATCCATTAAGAATTCAGGAAATGCTGGAATACGAGTATTTTTTACCTTAACAATCTTCCCATTATTTCAACCCTTTGCTAAACTTATCTCAATGTCTATAGCACCATCATTATTTGAAGCATCCCCTATAGAAAGAAGTGGTCGAGAACTTAATTGTCCAAAAAATTGCTTTCACTGACTTCGATTATATATACTTTTGAGGACTTCTTTATTTCCACTTCTCAAATAAGTATTAATATCTTGTACCATAGTAATCTTTTCAGTATCAGTAGGAGGATTTACCACAAGAGAACATGATGAAGAACCATTTCAACCATCACCTGTATTCCATGTTTCTGTAAATGTTCCGAGTCATCCAGCCCCTCCAGCATCGCCATCTGAACCATCATCACTACAAGATCAAAGTGGTGCAGCGGCAACAACACAGTTCCCAGTCATCTGTATAGGTGTAAGAAATTCTGGGAGAACAGCCTCTACCATCTTAGATGTTGCTCACATGTTAAAACAAACCGCCGCACCAACTCCCATTGAAAGTGTTGGACTCACATAGAATCGAAAGAAATCCATTGTTGCATCAGTTCCGAGGATTCAACCAGCTCATAAACTACTAGCTGAACAAGCTGCTAAATATTCGAGTGGAGTAACCGGATGACAAACTGGAATAACAAAACATCACCAAACTCCATATATTGGCATACCTGTAAAACAAGAGAATCCAGGGATTCAAAGATCAACTGTCATTTCAGTCACAGGCATTCCCATTATATTCAATGAACTTCAAGGCATAAGCGGCGCCCAATTGGCTGGTATATTGAAACAACTTCATCCTCCAAATCAACACGATAATCCTTTTGAAATTGATGACATCATATCTTCAATCTTTGCAAAATTATCCTCCTCCATTCATCCTATTTCAGCACTTTCAGATCAATCATTATACGAAATAAATGGATCAAGTGAACGTGAAACATCTTGAGCAGCAGTTGATTTATCAAATTTTTCCTGAGCTTCGTCCTGAATAGGTTGAACACTGGCTGGATCAGTTTTCATAGCATCGACATAGTCAGGAATGCCATTTTTATCATCGTCTGTACTATTTCTAAGAATTTCTTTCTGAAGTTCAAGAGGAAGCGTATTAAAGGTATCATCAGTAAATTTCTTTGTTCCCTTTTCATATATGCGTACATCTGTCGATCGCCACATCATAATATCAACTCAACACTCACTTTTTCCATGAGTATCGAAAGCAACATCACCAAAAGCATCATCACCTATTTCTCATCATTCTAACTTACCAACAATCATTGTTCCATAAGCAAATGGGAGTACTTTTGCATAGTATGAAAATGTTACCTTTCAACCAGCTGGAACCTCACCACCACTAAAATAAACAGGAAAATATGGATCATTATCAATCATTTCATCAGTAAAACTTGCAACTGTTTCAATACCATTTTTCATTATTGAATACGGCTGAGAAGTATCAGCTGAAAATATTTCAGGAAGACTGTCTAGATATTCAATATGATGAATGGCTGATGTACTTGTGTTATCAATCGATACAATAACCTTTACAAGATCATTTGCTTGCAAGCTTCCGCTATTTACATCCTCAAAACGCTTTGAAACAAGTGTATTTGCACTTTCTGCAAATTCCGAGTAAATATAAATCCTCCTTTGAGAAGTTCCAAGTGCTTCTTGAGAAGGTGGAATATCGGTATCTATATTACTTCCAGGATTCATAGAGTATGCCGGAATAGCTGCCAAGCCAGCACCAACTGATTGTCATACTGATGTAATTTCTACTCCATTTTCATCAAGATTTGTAACTGTTGAGGCTGTTATACTTGCATCAGAAATGTCTAGATTATCATAATCATTCGTTCTTCTTTCATAATATACATGTGATAAAAGCGTACTATCAGATGTCATATCTTCGCCACTTGGAGTTACCGTATTTGTATCATTCAATGAATCAATAATTGGGAGTTCATCAAAATATAATGCCCCACCATCACGTCTTACATTGGTATCCAAGGCAAGTCAAAGATGTTTCTCAAGAGTTTTCTTCGTAAATATTTTTTCATCTCGATGAATATCAGTAGAGCCATACAGAATTGCTAATTCACCATCTTCTGTAAGAATCACAAGATCATCAATTTGATTTGTACCATTTACATCATTGTCCATATTGAAAACTTCCATCTGAACAATTCTTCCAGTTGAAGAAGATATGGTTCCATCTTCATTCAGTATCTTTACTTTTTTTCTTGAAAGTCTTCCATCTTCGTTTGATAAAAACACCAATTGATTATCTGTATTTGTCATGACAAAGTCATGGAATCAATCACCAGAAAAATCACCAGATCACTTAAATCACTCTTTTACATCAGCTATATATGCAACATTTCACATATCATGCCATTTTCCAGCCATATTCATAATAACCTGAACATGTCAATCAGTGTAAAATATTGCAATATCTTCCCATCAATCATTATTGATATCAAACGTTTTATAAGAATCAATATTTCATCGAGCAGAACCGGTAATCGGAATACCTATAGTTCTATCAAGATTATTTTTTAGAACCTTCTTAGGATCAATATGAACAACCGGATCTCATAAGTTAATAGTAAGAATTGTCTGAAAGAGACGATTGGAAGATCAAACTATATCCCCAGCAGCAAAACCTAAGAGAGACTTATTTGCTCACTTCCACCCTACTCCTTCAGAATCAATATATCGTTCAAATCACGTAACTGCAAATGGTTCAGTAAATATTTCATCAACCGTTTTTTCATCATCTTCATTATTTGTATAAATGGCAATTCAATATGGTTTTGCTGTACTTTCTCAAAGATATGTTTGTCGTGTTTGATAACGTGGAGATAAAATATTTGCTACAAGAGTATCGCTCGAATATGATCAATTCCCCACCTTTACACTCTCATTGGTTGAAAGAAATAATGCAATTTTTCATAATTCATTTCATGAAAACAACACACTCAGTACCATTGCATCAGAAGCATCATCTTCATGCAAAATAACATCTACTAAAGCATTTTTTGTAAATACTCCTTGTTGATTAATAGAAAATAAAACCTCACTTGATCATGATTGGACAAGAGAAAGTATATTATTTTGAAGAGTTGAAATAATAGAGTTTTGTTGACTCTGAATTGCAATGAATGATCTTGAATCATCAAGATTATTACACCCATCTAATATATTAGTTCCTGTGAGTGTACAAACATACATATTTGCAGGAGACTGAAAATGAGGTGAAATAGATGCAATCATCTCTTTGTATGTTTCATCATAGAAAGATATAGTTGTCCTTCATGATGCAACATTCACGGTTGAATGAATAATAGAATCCTGTTCAGATCAAGCTATATACTTCCCATTTGGTGCAAATGACGCTAAAATATTTCTCGTATATGGATCATCTGAAAGTGTTGTTACCGCTAAAGCACGAGAATCCTTGTGAAATAATATTTCTCATCATAAATATTCTGGAACACTCACATCACCATATCAAGCTCAAAGAAGAACCGAATAGAGGGCATTATAATTGATATTATCGAGTTTTTCTTTATTCAAAAAGTAACTCGTCTCAATCTTAAGAACTCAATGTGAAAGTGCATCGATAATTTCTTGTCAATTTGCATCTTGTATTACTATCTGAGCAGAAAGAGTTGGTGTAATTTTTCCTATAACATACATCGTTCCTGGAATACCTGTCGAAACAACATTGATACGCGCAAGTCAATCTGATCATATTCAAACTAACATGCCAGTTCAAGCATTTTCAAAATTTCCATATCTTCCATATCTCTCGGGAATAGAAAACTCAATTTTTGTTCCACTTGGAAGATTGGTAATTTGATTTCAAAAACGATCATGTACTGTTGCAGTTATTGGTATACCTTCACCATCTTTTGCTTCAAAAACCCCAGAATCAAGTCTCTTTATATCAACATACATTGGTGCCCCTGGGAGTATACTCAAATTCGCACCAGAAATATCTTGTATTCATGGAATTTGAAATTGAATCTTTTGATTATCAAGTGCAACGGTTCATGGTACAAATACTCATTCTCATCTTCATGTTTGTAATGGTATCGTAGATCCAGAAAATCTTCAAGAAGAGGCTGGAAAATCAATGAGTGCAATTCCATCAAATCAAGTAATCGGTTGATTATTTCTATCAACAATAGAAATATCAAAATGAACTCATGATCAACCAACAATAGGTGTAGAATCAAAATGAACTATCGCTTGAGCATATTCTATACTATTGAGAGTTTTAGTTCCTGCCATTCAGGTAGTTACCTCATTAAAACTCAACTGAATATTTCCTGGATTCTCAGATCAAACCTCGATTAGGACCAATCCATCCATTGTATATTTATCAATTGATGTTTTTTTATCATTTCCATCGACGATATATCCATTCGTCATATTAACCTTCACTTGGTAGGATCATCCTTGAGCAAGATTTCAATAGGCATCAAGAAGCTGGATAATAACCGGTGTTGTTTGTCCAATTACTAAAGTATTTGAACTTTGTTGAATACTATAATTCGTAGCTGGACCAGGGAGTACAGTAAGACTTGTTGTTCCGATTATTCAACGATCATCGGTTGCCTCAATTCTATATATTCATACCCTATTGAGTATACTAGTACTTGCTATATCAAAATTACTTCAAGTAACAATTCATGAATAAATCAGCGTTTCTGAAACATCATCTCGTATAGTAATCTGATATGAATCAATATTCTCCGTAACAGTGCCATTTCCATCACGACTTGAAAATAAAAGAGATAATCCTTGATTCGGATGAACTCCTATAGTCGAAATACTCTCTGATCAACTCATTACAGAAAGAACAACATCTCAAGAACGAAGTCGAAAGGAAGCTGGAGGTGAAATAGTATTTACAATAATAGTTCCATCTTGTGCAACATATCGAAGTATTGTATGAAATGTTACATTCGCTTCATATCATTTTGATCATATATAAGCAGAGGCTTCTCCATTATCAAATGGGATAGAGTTCACAGGAAGATCTAGATACTTCTCCAATATGCCGGTATTTGATCAAATCTGATATACCGTATCGTATATTCAAGAAGCATTCTTAATCTCTAAACGATCTATAATAAAATCTGTAGTAAAAAGTGTATTGAGATTTGCAATATCACCATTTCCTCTTTCATAGTATGATACAACTTTCATTCCATTACTAATAGAAGCGGTTGTATTTTCTGGTTGAGCAACTAAATGTCCTCATGAAAAGAAATCCAAAAGAATCTCAATTGTTTGTGCAGAATGCTCCGAGGCATCTCATCAGGTTATTGAAGCATCAGTTGGAAGGGAAACAAGGCGTGTTGAATCAAATGAAGCAGATGAATTGGAAGATTGTCCAATAGTTGACGCAGAACATGATCCTGCAATAATTTTTGGCGGAAGAAGACTTTGTATCCAACAAAGTATAGCTGGAAACCATTCAAAAAATATATTAACCCCATCTGGAGATCCACACTTGTCTGTATTATTATTGGAATATGAATCAGAATCTTCAGTAATATTTGCAGCGTCAATCTTTGCACGAGTTGATTGATATGATCCAATTGAATTCTTCATATCATCAGACATGGAATCTTCATCGTTTAACTCTGGATCCAACCGTACTTGCATATTCTTGGTATCTCAATCTCCTCAAAGATAAGCAATCTCATAGTCTCAACGATGAAGTGGGAGAATAGCTTTTTCAGAACCTTTTTCATCCAAATAATGCTCAAAAATATAAGCATACTTTGCAGTTGCATTCTTTAGATTATTCCAAATAACATTTTGAACAACCGAATTAAAGACTTTTGGATCTCTATTTAAAATGGAATATAAATCAATAGAAGCAGTTGGATTGTAGTCACCACTCTTGAGTGCATTGTATATCTGAGCATCTAATCAAGATCATATTGGTGGAACCTCAGAGCGAATAAGCTGATTGATGGTTGCACTAATGGTATCAAGGTAATCCTTAATGGTAGCCTCAGCAAGAGAACGATTTGCTATTTCCTTGTCTGTAAGCTTTATACGGAATAAATTTGGATAATAAATTTGCTGAAGATTTCAAGCAGCACTCATAAAATCAATATATCTATCTTTATCAATAGCAAGATTAGGAGTTGTACGCGAATCTCATGCAGTATTGAGTTCTTCTATGGTAGGTGAAACATGCTTCATCACAGATGAAACTGTTTTATATTTTGGATTCAAATATCGAGTATCATCTATCATGAATCAGCTTCCAAAAATAAGCCCAGTCTGAGAAACAGAAACTCATCAAAACTCATCAAAAAGATAATAATAAATACATGCATTACTCGCGGTTTTTACAGGAACATTATCCAAAGATAGGTTTCACACTGTACATGGAGCTGATTCAAACGTTCTAAAATAATCAGTAAATGTATCAGATGAAGAACGTTCAATAGAAGATTTACATGTAAAACGAATATTTGCTGCATCAGTACGAAGACGCGTATTCCAAGATGATCATTGATTCCATTCTGACCATGGAGCATCTGCAACATCTGAGTAAGGAGGTGTACATCAAGAATCCCAAAACCAATTTCAGCAAACTTTTGTTGTTCTCGGTTCTAATATAAGATCATCCTGACGAAGACAATCAAAAGAAGTTGCAGGAGCAACTGAAAGGAGCGACGAATCTGAATCGAGTTTTCTCATTCATGCTAGATCATAGAGAGGATAAACTAAACTATCATATCTATGAGAACCAAGAACAAAGGATCACGAAGCTGCTGTTGCTTCTTGATTTACATTAATCAATGTATTCCCTCCCCAGTATGTTTGAGACTTGATAGAATTAACATCTGCTCAAGGAAAACACAATGGAGTACTCGATCAAAGTTGTGGATCAGCCATAAGTGTATCAACATCGGAACGAGTGAGTCCAATATTATATGCTCTATTTGCCTCAACTGTCTGAGTACTTCATCGAATAATGGTGCAATTTTCTGGTTTTGTTACCGTTGAAGCTTTTGCACCATAAAAACGATTTGCATAATGATATGAACCAGTGAAATCAGTATTAAACATGTATCCATTCGCATTGAGATGATTATTTCCAGAATAATCAACGGTAGTTCTTAGTTCAGGACGAGGAAGATCTTGTGGGGTAAATCACAAAATCCAGTGAACGATTTCTTGTCTATCAAAATAAATATCAGTCAATACAGGTATTTTTCTTGATAATCATCATGTGTTAATAAGAGCATCAATAGATCATTCAAGAGCCGTATTTGCATCTCTTAAAAGATGCTCCATAATGACATCTTGCGAAGTTACTGCCATTGCAACCGTATCGGAACGAACGGTCGTTCCACTGGTATATCGTCAAGCATTATGTACATTCTTTGATTCAGAGCCAAGAAGTGACTTACTTAATACGGTGTGAAATGGTTGCAAAAACTTCGTTATGAAATCTTTTGTAATTATATCAGGAACATTGCGAAAATCAGGCCCTCCAGCATCTCAAGCAAACATACCAGTTAAAAAAACCTGCTGGGCCATTTCAATACTTTCTAACTGAGGGGATCAAGGTGCTGAAGCTGCAAGATCAGAGGCTATAGAATCTAAAAGATCAGGAACTCATTCACTATCAGAATCTGCCTGCTCCCGTTTTAATGCATTCGCAAAATCAACTGTCCAACGTTCATAAGCAACATCTTCATTATATTTCATGGAAAGTTCATATGACTTCCAACGAGAAAGACTTGCAGAAAGTTGTTCATGATGCCCATCATAGTAAAAAACATATGGATCATCCCGAGTTACAGAATCAGCATATTTTCATGAAGATGCATAATAATCTGCTGTTTTTTGGAAGAAATCAATAAGTGCTTGTTTATCATTCGTAGGATTTCCAGAATTCGGATGAATTACTCAATGCCAAATATCCGCTTCTGCAGTTTCCTTATACTCCGAAGAGTATTCAAATTTTTTCTTTGCAGAATTATAAGTGAAATGCTTATCTCGAAAATCAACATATGGGAAAATACTAATGAAAGACTTTCCACCATTATGAACTACTGGTAATGGAATATTTCCTATCAAAACAGTACCAACAAGACGTGATACCCCATTCCCATCTCATTCATAAAAAAGTTTTTCATTCAAAGCAGCAATTGCATAGGAAGAAATATCTTTTGGAACTGGAAATATAGCTACTCGAGTACCTCCAAGATAGGTTTGAATATTCTTTGCATAGGTTCGAATCGAATTCCCCATATCAGCATAGACCGAATCCTCAACAAATACCGAAATAATATCACGATATCATGTTGCATACGCATCTGCTCTATCAAACCAACCAATATGAAAAGTTTGAGTAAAAATAATCAAACCTATAAGGAATCAGGAGAGAAAACGTTGAAGTCAAAAGTGTTGAAAAAGACGCATAGAATATGATGGGAAATTGTATCACATAGTACGATTTTTTTCTTTTTTGCAAAGGGAAAATACAGGAAAAATTGAAAAAAAATTCGACAAATTATTTTTTTTTTATATGATACCATCGCTTTGAAATATTGAAGCAATTTTTATACCAATTTTTTTATGGGATTGTAGCTCAGTTGGTAGAGCAGGGCCCTTTTAAGGCCAAGGTCGCGGGTTCGAGCCCCGCCAATCCCACCATAATGAATTCAATTTAATAAAACCCCTTATATATAAGGGGTTTTATTAATATATAGTATTTTATAATTCAACAATGCTCAAGGTAAGTTTTTCATAATCAGTTGCTGAATATAATGTTGGTCATCCATCCGTTGTTCAAACACATTGACCGGCGGATGAATTAAATCAAAAAACAACAACTAGGGCTTGACCAGGCTTTAAAAATACATTGGACATAAATTGATAACCAGCACGAGAAGGGTGCTTATTTGGAACAGGTAGATTAGTTGAACTATACGAATTACTGAGATTTGCAGTGGAAATTAAATATCTTTGACTTCACGCTGTAACATTTGAGTAATTAGG
>CAKZJF010000084.1 GCA_936941205.1 uncultured Candidatus Altimarinota bacterium
TCCTGTAAAAGTTGGATTATTTATAGGAGCTTTTAATGCAAGGTTTGTTATAGTAGCGAATAATCCAGTAGCCCAATCATATACTGACTTCACTGATGGGAATTTTGTATTGCTTGCCTGGTCAGTTGAAAGAGTTGTAGATTTATTTGCAGCATTTTCAGGAACATAATTTATGTTTACCTGGATAATACTCCAATTACCTGTTGTTTGTCCAGGGGTATCAACTAATGCACGAAGAGAATCTCAAACTTCTACTGCTACACCTCATAGAGTTCCAGCTATTGATATAAACCACATGTCACCTTTTAATATAGCTCATGCAGTTCCGCTTCATCCACTTGCAGGGAATGTATTTACAGAAGCATTATAGCTTCATCTATCATCGAGAAGACTAACAACAAGTCAATCTGCATAAGTTTTTGCCGAATTTAGTGTTGCTGTATCTGCTGATGCTTGTGCTGTAGATACTGGCTTATTAGCATCACTTGTATTATCTACGTTTCAAAGCCCAATATTTGAACGAGCTGTTACATTATTTGCAAGACCTGACAGATTATCAGATTTTAACATATCACCAGCTCATGCTCCATCTGCACCTTTTTGTGCTATAATAGACCAATAAGTTACATTGGTTGGGAGGTTTCATGTAGATACAAGAATACATATATATGAACTTCCATTATAACTTACAACATCATTTACCTGATATGTTGTAACTCATGAGTATGCTCATTCAAATATAAAAGAATCACCATCTACTCATGGATTTCATTGAATCCCTTGGATACCTTGGATACCTTGTGGTCATGTATCACCAGTAAGCCCAGTATTTCACTGGATTCACTGGATTCATTGTGGTCATGTATCACCAGTAAGACCTTGTATACCTTGGATGCCCTGGATTCATTGGATACCCTGTAATCATGTTTCTCATTGGATTCATTGTGGTCAAGATGGTCATATCTCACCTTGAATACCTTGTGTTCATTGTGGACCAATTGGACCAGGTACGTAAATAACATCGAGTCAAGCCTCAATTTCTCCATTCATTTCTCAGAATGTTGTTGAACCATTTGGTGTGCTTACATCTCATGATGTTGCACCGAATGTTGTTGTACTAATTGAAGTATTGACATCTCATGATGTTGCACCGAATGTAGATGTTGGCATGTTGTATAAATTAATTGTTCTTATTATATTTATTTAGTCCTTGAGGGCAATAAATTTTGGAACAGTTAATCACTTCATGAGTTGTATATGCTCTTCAAGAGTGAGTCATGAATCTCCTGATAGTCAGAACGAATTATATCGTGTTATTGCTCATGCTCCATAATCAACATTGACTGTATATGTTTTCGAAGAATCAAATCATGTAAATAAATACTGATACTGTTTTACTACATTATCATATATTGCCACTCATGTATCTACTAAACTATTATCAGCATTATCATATATAGAAAGAGACGGTGCTAGAGATGAATCTGGATTACCGTCTGTTCCATATACTCGGATGTTTATAAGTTCTGCCATATTAATTAAAAAAATTGAAGAAGTTACTTGTGTTTGCTGTTTCATTATATAATCATGCATTGTATCCACTAGGAACTGGGTATGCAAATGTCGTTGCACCAAAGTTTGCTACCAACGAAACTCAAGTTTGTAGTGAAATTTGTGCAAAATATGTACCTGTAATTCAGGTAAACGCAACTCACATATCTACTCAATTATTAGTGAATCAGAGTGTTCATGCACCCATATCAAGATATAATCATAGTATAGGAGTTCATGAAAATCATGTTCAATATGCTGTCCATGCAGGTGGGAATGCATACGAAGGAGTAGAAGTACTACTTACTAATCAATATCAATCTGGCATATTTCCCAAGAAATCTCATCACCCACCTCATCATAGCGAAGCTGTTGATTTTCCTATTCATGATACTGTTGTTGTAATTCAATATAATGTATATTCCCAATACCATTTTCAAGATGATTTTCATATTGTTGAACTAACTCATCTCCATTGTCATGAGCTTAAAGCTGTCAGGTTTCACCCAGATAATGCTATTCATGAATGTTTATCCAATGGATTCCATGTAGCAAATGTAGCCATAATTAAACAGTTAGAGAAACTGCAAGCGTGTTAAGTTCTGTAAGCATTGCTTCAATTTCAGAAACCTCCTCAGCAGTATATTCTGAATTTGTTTTCATTGCTTCAAGTTGAACTGCAATAGATGTATATGTAGACTTTGCTACACTCATAGCATTCCTACATTGTTCATTCCAAGTTATCAACTGATTAGCTGTATTGTTGCGTTCTGCCATTTTAATTAGTGACATATAGAAAAAGATAATAAATTAAGGTTGAACTCATGAGGCCAGACAATACCACTTGTCGTCATTCCAGTTATATTCCAATCACATCCAGCAATACTTGCTTATAACTGTAGTAGTGAGAAGCGGTGCTGTTCATGCTGCGAATTTAGTTCCGTATGTTATTGCTCGTGCTGTACCATTATCTTTGATACGAATCATAATCTTATTAAACTCAGCAGGTGAACCTATTGGATTGTTGAATAGGAGTGCTTGTGCTTGTCCTGATATATACACATGGTCATAGAGTGATAAATCAAACGTATAACTAGCAGGGTTAGTAATTGTTTCATATCTTTGGTTTCTTCGTGTATCTGGTGTCTGCCAGGTAGCTTCCGTACTAGAAACAGCCATCAACACTTGTCATGTTGTCGGTGCTGTTGCTCCACTTATTCCAATTAAGGAAGTAAGTGACTTAAGTTTTGATGCTATTCCTGGGAATTTCATAGTTCTTCGGGGTAAACGATATACTTATTACCTGCCACTGCTGTGAGTTCAATCATTCCATTATCGAGTTCAACATGAGATTCAATCTCTATTCAGTTGTATACCATATAATATTAAAATAAGAGTAAACGATGGAGTTCTGTACCTGTATTACGAATAGAGTAAAGCCAGAAGAGAACATCAGAAGTTCCATCATTGTAGGCTTTCACGAAGAGTTTATCTCCAAGAAGTGCTGCACCATCTGGATAGAGGTTTGTACTTAATGGTTCAAGATAATGTCCACGAATTGAGAACTTGAAGAATCTATTTGTTGCATCTTTTCTGATATAGATATACCTACCACTTACTGCGTATGAACTTCCAGTTGTGAATGTTTCAGCAAGTCCAACATACGCAATATTGAGCCATGCACCTGCACCTGCTGTACCACCTGCAATATCGAATCTATCAAGTGTTCCACCTGCACCTCATCGGAATGAGTAGATATAACGTCAATCTTTAATATCTGCTTCATTTGCCCATTGTGTATCTCATGATTTACCTATCCAGTTAGCACTCATACCAATTCCTGGTGCTGCTGCTCTTGCTGTAGTAGGAGCCATAGTAGACCATGTATTTGCACTTATAGAGTAGCGATACATAGCTACTGCATTTCAACCAAGAAGATATAAAAAGTCATCGTTCCCTTCAATATTATATACACTTGTTCCATCTGGTGTAACTGTCCATGCTGGTACAGTAAGAGTTGTAGCTGTATTACTTGATATAGTTCGAACTTGTCCAATACCTGTACCACTTACGATACGAACTTGATAATTTGTCCATTGGTTTACTCACCAAGTCTTTGTAGTAACAAGTGTTGTAGATGTAGCACTTGAAGTTGTACCTGTAGAGAATACATCATCAGAAGGAGTTGATATAAGTCTTCCATCGGTTCCCCAAGCTGGTAAACCTGCTGTACCAAGAGATGTCCATACTCAAGTATTTGGGTCGTAACTCTTAAATATACCTGCTGCAATAGCACCTGCATTCATTATATAGTATGCACCCTTATCAACTTTGAAAGTATCAGCATTTGCTACAGCATTTCCAAGTGCAGGAGTAAATGTAATTACATTCGTACCACCTGGTACTGTCATAATACTTGTTACTTCTACTTCTTTTCCTATATTTCCAGCTGTTCCAGTAAGAAACCGAATTGTACCACCTTTCATTATTCAGTTAATTGCGGTAGCTGTTGTTACTGTTGTTGTACTTCCTCAGTTAGCTGTGAGAGCGTTGCTCCATCGTCATCTTGCACCACAAGCACCTGCACCAAATGTACCTGCCAAAGCACCTGAAGCTATCTGTACCCAAGCATCTTCATCGAAATGATAGAGATATTGTACGGTAGCGGATAATACATACATACCTGTATTATCTCGTTCCTTTGCATCAGTAACGAAAAAAGCTCAAGCAACTGAAGCACTTGGAGCTGGTGTCATCATCTGCCATGTTTTCTTATTGATGAGAGGTATGTTTCAGTTTGTAACAGCCATAGGAATAATTTATGAGATATAAATATTGTCGATATTTGCAAGAGTTGCTTCGATGTTCATCATTGCAGGAACATTTGGTGTAGCAGAGTATCCTCAAATGTTTGTTTGATTTGTAAGAGTACCTGTAGTTGTAACTGTTGTAACAGTTGTAAGACTACCTGATATACCAACTGTACCAGTAGGAGTGACACGAATATCATTCAATACTCACTTTGCTTCTGATAATCCTGCAAGTCGTGAAACAAGTTCTGAGATTTGTTCCAGAATATTTTTGAGAGATGAGAGAGGTGAATAGCTCATATTAATGAATTATGAATTGAGTTCCTGTCCAGTAGAGGTCAATGCTTTCGTTTTGGATACTTATGATAATTGAAGACTCACCATCAATATTTGCATTGTTGATGAATACTTCATTATTTGTTGAATCAATTTTCTTAATTGAAAGCGACTCTCATTCTACTGTTCAATCTGGAAGTGTAAGAATTACATCTCAAGCTGTACAATCTACTGCATATAAGAATCCTACTGATATAGATTGACTTGCTGATACAGCATCAAAAGTAAGTGAACCACCCACTCACCCAATTATCTTGGATGAGGGAATGGAAGAGTCTTTGATTTGTCGTCAATCTAATTGAGTAGGCATAATTATTTAAGGTATGATACACGAAGTGTGTCTCCTGCAATTGGAGCAACTACGTAAGTAATAGTGGAACCTGATATTGTATAATCAGTTGTAACTGCTTGGAGGAGTCCGTTGAGATATACTTGAACAGTTCATACTGTTGGAGTATTTCCTGTAGTAAACCCAGTATTAGAACCATTGATAGCACCAGATGGAGTCTCATTGATTGAGAAGTTACCGCTTGTAAGACCTGCAATACTAAGAGATGTCCATACGAGTGGAGTAGTTCCGAGAGTAATTGAGTCAGTTACGAGCTTCCATCCTGTATCAGCGTTAACTGTACCTTCTGAGATATATACTACTGCATCTTGAATGTCAGCAGCTGTATCTGCATCAGTAGCACGAGTTGGAGCACCTGAAGCATTAACTGTATATATACCATTTTCTTGTCCTGCTGTTTGATTTTTAAGGAGGATTCGATTTCCAGTAGCAAGTGTTACCCCATCTACAGTTTGTCCATTTGCATAGGCAGTAGCGAGAGCACCGTTTGCAGTAGTAGCAACACGAACTGCATCTTTTAAGTTTGATGCCCCAATTGCATCTGCAACATAAGATTGTAGGTAGCTGAGGATTACAGCATCTGTTCCAGCAGCAGGCGTACCAAAATTCTGCTTAGCATTATCAATGGCACCATCCTTTATTTGTTCACGTCTAATCTGAGTAGGCATAAATAGAAAAATTAATAATTATAATCAACTAAAATTATATCTCCTGAAATGGGAGGATTCACGAACGTAATTATATTCGTAGACAAATTATAATCAAGAGTTTTTTTCTGTCGTATTCAATTTAAAAAAACCTTCTCACGAAGTGGAATAGGAGTATTGTTTAAAACGAAGTTGAGATTTACTCAGTCTACTGTTCCTGTAGGCACTTCTCATTCAATGAAGTTCCCTACAATTGTTATACTTCATACTATATTTCGTACCTCTACATTGGTTGTCATATTATTTATAAGTTAGTATGAGTCTATCATCCCATTTAAAATAATTTTCTGCTGTTGGTTCTCCGTCTTTACATGCATATTCCTGTTTCATTACTCAGGAAGTGATAGAATACTTGATAACTCGCCATCTCTCTTCAGAAGGAAGTGAATTTATTACAGCTTTCCCAACATAAAAAACTGTATCTGATACTTCATCTAAATAGGTTACTGTTGCTTGCATAGTGTGATAGATAATATATGTACAGGATTATAATAAAATACCAAGTTATTACAACTTGGTATTTTTAGTTTTATAAATTTACTGTAGCTACGTATTTTGTTGGTATTAAATAGATTCAAGCTGACATATATCAGCATATTGATTCAGAGGTTGGTCATCCTCACTTTCAATATAATTGAATTAAATCTCATTGTGTAAATGATAGTTCCTCTTCCCAATATGTTGGTGATGCAGGATATTGTGTTGTTGTTCATCTTTCTGTTCAGAATGCTACTCAATTTTTATAAATCCTTGAGTACGCTGTATTTCAACTTTGTGATGTATATGCTGTCCATCTACATTTATATGTTCATGTAGTTGGTGCAACTATTTCACATGCTTTTACATAAACTCATGTCTGTGTAAATAATAAATTTCATGATACTCATACTATTGTTGCACTTGTTCATATATTACCTTGTAGTGTAAATCATGTATTGTCCTTTAATTGCTTTGGAGATATGTATCGAGTAGTGTCAGTTCATGTAATTACTTCTGCATCGGTAGCACGCTCTACTTTTCCAGCTACAGTTTCACTTGCTACTGGTACATATTGTGCTACACGAAGTGGAGTAACAAGTTTTACATTGTCTGTACCAGCTTCTGCCTCTGCCTGACTTGCATATGGAAGAGTTTTAAAAGTAGGTGCAGCAGTTGTTCCATTTGATGTGAGCACATAATCAGCAGCAGCTGAATCAATATAACTTTCAACACCAGTTCAGTTTGTTGAAAGAAGTTTCCAGTTTGAAAGACCTGAACGAAGTGCATTGAGGAATGCAAGTGACCAGCTTATGTTTGTACCATCAGTAACAAGTGCCTTCCCTGCATTACCAGTCTGACTTGGAAGTGCATCAGTAATTGAAACCGTGAAATCAATGAATGATTCTTTCGGAGTAAGGTATGATATGGAAGTAATTACTCATGAAGCTACCACTACGATAGCCTTTATGTTACCAGAATTTGTTCAGTCAACAGTAACTGTATTTGTTACATAGTTATACTTGATGTAGTTTGTAGAGTTATCTGCAAGTGTAAGGTTTGTATCAGCAAATGATTGTGTAGCACCATTGTATGATACTGCTCATCACCATACTGTTACATTAAGTCATCCAGTTTTCTCTACATAGAATGCAGTTGATATTTGACCAGTGATGAAGTTGAATATTTCAGCAACATCATTGATACGAACGATTTCATTCTGTGTATGTTCCTTTGGATTGCTTCTATTTACTCATCGTACTGAGATTGTACTTCATACCACACTGTGGTAGTACATAACCTCACGTTTTGCTGCGTTCTCAGAGGATATTACCATCCAACCTTTTGCATATACTGGTGGAGTTGCTACTGTGAATGTAACATCCCCCGATGCAGCGATAGTTGGTGATGTAAGAACTGTCTGATAGAAGTTCTCTAGCTGGATTTGTGATGCCATATTAATTAGTATAGTTAGGATTATGATAATCTTTTGCCTGTGTGTCCTGTCTGAAGTATATATCGAATTGATTGATATATATCTTTGGTCCATATATGCGAATCTTGAATACATATGCAGGGTCATTTGAGTATGCTTCTGTTTGCATTATTGGTGCACTTATTATATCGGTAATTCATGAAGTTCCAAGTGTTTCCACTCAAATAGTCCCTTCTCCTAGTGTTCATCCACCTACTAGTATCTCACTGATGGTGAAATTCTTCGTAGTTCGTTTTCAGTTGGTACGATTCAGCCCAACATATACATCAACTGATACATCCTGGCTGTAGTTTTCAAATGATAGCTTTACATAGGTGAGTGACTTGAATGTAAAGATATCATTTCTGTCAATCTCCTTTGTTCAAATCATTTGTTCGAACTCACTTACATTATCAGTACCGATAGCTACATCATTCGTGAGTGAATCAGTCATAGAACGTACAATGTCTGAATTATTATCTGACATGTAGAGTGTTCATTGTTCTGCTACAATGGAAGATGGCCTGAGTCCTGTATATACACTCCAAAACTTGTAGAATATATCAAACACACACATATTACCAGCTGATGTAGTGTCTTCCTGACCATAGAGATATATCTTTTTCCCATCAAACCCACATGATATGTTTGTTTTGAAGCTCTTCGAGTAGTTATCTATCTCTTGTGCTATGTTCTTTACAGCAACTACTCCATTGATTGTCTCACTGAGTGATACCCATGTACCTTGTGTCGTCAAAATATATACATCTTCCCCTGCATTGATATATCAATTCTTTACTCATCCATATGATGTTACATGTCTATCTACAATGAGTGATGTTGGTAGACTGTATACAAAATTTGTTCAGATAATAACAAGCCTGGACTTATAAACTGCTATATCTATTACTTTCCCACTTCATGATAACGTGAGTGCCCCTGTGAAATTAAAGAAGAACGGATTTCATGGAAAACCCCCAGTATAGAAGAGTGTTGAACCAGCATATGTATAGAGTTGATTATTGAACGCTTCAAGTTTTGATACAGTTTGAGATGAAGTAAGTGCAGTTACCTGACGAAGTGATGCTGTAACATATCATTCATAGTGAGTAAGCTCAGTAACTCAGTCAAAGAAGAGTTCATTCTGTGATGTTGTACCACGTGATACCATCAACGCCTCAGCTACGAAATCAAATATACGATACTTTGTACCAGCTGGTGACTTCGCTATGATTCCTGAGCCTCCTAGTGTGTATTGGGTAGCAGTTGCATCGTATGATATAATAGAGGCATAACATCATTTATATACTCATGCAGTAACCAGGAGTATCTTACCGATATTCGTTGCTCACCCTGTATCTGCTGCATCTTTCTTAATAGTTTCACCTACTATTGTACTCTCTCATGCTACTGTATACTCGGTATTGAGTGAACCTGACGTTGTCATTGGTACGCGTTGCTGTGAGAACTCGATATCAACTGTACCAAGTGCCTTTATAAATGTCCAAGTAGAACCATTCAGGTAGTAGAGATTATTATTGAATGCACGATATGCACGTCTTATGCCAGCTCTATCAGTAAAGAAGAACAACTTACTTGTTCATCCAGTGAATACTGTCCAGTTTGCTGATGGTGGTATTGAGTTTGTATGGCCTGTTGCACACTTATAGAGAACATCATTATATATGACAATATCACCTACAACATAGGTGGTAGATGATAGCCAATCTGATATAAGTTCGTTCCCAACTCGTGTTGAACCTCGTCTTGGCTTTAGCATTGGTCTATCTATTTCGATAAAACCCTGGTCTGACTTCCTATTACCAAGTTCACAATTGATAAGTTCATCGAAAAAGTTTCTTGTCTTCTCATTGAACCTTACCTGGATGACGCTGTCTGTGTCGTTTACTGACATTAGATTGTATGGTTAGCTCATATACGAAGTGGTCGGTTTGGTCGTGGATTGGTTGCTCTTTGTGCAAGACGATTCATAGAACCTTCAGCACTTCCCTTCTTTTCACCTGCTTTATCATAGAGTTTCAAGTCCTGATACCCAAACATGATAGCAAGTTCCTCTACAGTACGTTTAAAATTGTCTGGAAGATTGATTTCAGTAGTAGTTTCATCAACGGTAGCTGGTGCTGGGGTATGAAGTATGTGAAATGTACCAGTTTCCTCTGATATAAACTTATTTCCGAATATTCCTACACATTCTGTGTGGTCATCCTCGATGAACCATGCCTCATTGTCGAGTATTGTCATTGGCTTCGTGTCATTCTTGACATGGAATGTCTTGAGACAGTATATTGGAAGTGTTGACTCAGTATTTGCAGCACTATATACGAATGAGAATACAGTTTTGTTGAATTCCCAGTCACGATAGTTGTATATGTACTCAACTGCTGAGTTTATGTATCGGTAAAAATCAACATTGCTGTGTGCATCTGTTGAAAAGAACGAACCAAGTTCCTTTTGTATAGAGTAGAGAACAGCTGATTGATTAATCATGATAAAAAACCTACAAGATATTGACTATATTGTAGGATTTTATTATGAGAAATCAAGAAAAAACTATTTGATTCTTCCGAGTGACTTGAGATATTCAATAACACCTTCCTTTGTACGCTTGTCTTGAGGGATAGATATGTTTTCTCCAATTGCCCACACTTCGAGTTGGTCAACTTCAAGTACATTTGCAAGAGTTGATGATAGAATGTTTACCTCTACTGTCTCAACCTCCTTTTGTACTACTGTCTTCACTTTGAGATTTGGGTCTTCCTCAGTAATCTTGAATAGATTATTGTTTGGAGATATAGTACGCTCCTTTCCATCATGTCATTTGAACTTACCACCTGAGTTGTATGCTCGCATCCACCCTACTCTCCAATCATCCTGTTCAAATGTAGCGATACCTTTATCGAATACTACATTGAAGTCTTCTGTACGGAAGTCTTCTGACTTTGTACGACCTTGTACAACATCACCGAATGGATAGAAGATATGTGACTCCTTGATATCAAGTTCACCATCGAGTCGAACTTTGTAAAATGTAACTAATCCTGTTGCTTTTGCCATATAATGTTATTAAGAAACGTAGGCAGTATATGGATTAAAAAACAAATTGCAAGAAAATCTTATAATTTTATAGGAAAATAAAAACCCACATTTCTGTGGGAATTTATTATGTGTTCTACGATTACGCTGCAATTTTAAATACACCGTGAGCGTTAGCGTTAGTATTCTTGAATCCAAGGTAAGTAGAGAACTCACCCTTTTCAAGGTAACGATTAGAAGTAGGGTCCATTACGAAGATTGTCTTACCATCCATCTTATCTTCGAATCCTTCACCTTGTGGGTAAACGATTGTAAAGCAAGAAGGGTCAATAAGGATTCCGTATTTAGAGTACCCAGAACGAGTATCCATGAATGGATGGTCAACAAGAAGAATTTTTCCTCCTGAGAACTCGATAGAACTGAGTTTAACTTCTGAATTGTCAACTGAAGCAACTTGAATGCGAGTTTCGAAAAGATTTCGAAGTGTTCCACGAGCTTCAGAACCAAGAAGAAGAATCTTTGTAGTACTTCCGTAAGGGAATGTACGACCGAACTCACGTTCAATGGTAGTAATAGTCATACTTCCAGAAAGGTCACCAGTCCACCCACGAAGAGCAGTATGAAGAGCACCTTCTGTCTTGTAGTAGTTCTTACCTGAAGCATCAGTACCTGATTTCTTTTGACCAAAGAGAGCAGTATACTCGATTGAGTTCATGTGGAACTTAGTTCGTTCAGACATGTGTCGTTTTACGAATGCAGCTTGACCACCAGCCTTGTTTGAAAGTTTATCTTCATCAGTAATTTTTACCGCAGTAGCAAATTTCTGAATGTAGTTAACCTTATCAACAGCAGGAGAAGCATATGCATCAATGAAACCAACACCTGTAGCAATTGCATTACCAACAAGTACAAGGTCATCACCAGCTGTAAGAGCAGCAGCAGCAACAGAACCTGCACCACGAGCAACAACAACAGTTGTAGCGTTTGTTACACTTTCAACACGAATTTCTTCGTTAGAAACAACAGAGCGGAGAATATCACCAGCTTGAAGTCCAACAGTACTTACAAGAGTAAGAGTAGTGATACCAGCTGCAACAGTAGCGTTGTTTTCGTAATCACGAGAAGTAGTGTCAATTTCCTTGAATTTAATTTCAGGGTAGTTGTTTGTCATAGATTCCGCAATATTGAGGTCTCCATATTCACCACCTGACATTGTCTTTCCAAGAGCGATAATAGTAGACATAAGGTTGTTTACACCAGGTCCACCAAAACCAATTTCAATTGCCTCAATTTCAGAATTGTCATAGAGAGCAAGAGTTGCTGCACCAGCAGCAGGAGTTACAGGAGCTGGAACGCTCACTGTAGATGTAGCAGGAACACCTGATACGTATCCACCAGAAGTAGCCATAATAGATTAAGTTAAAAATTATTTCATTCCGTTCATCGCACGATTCATGCGAGATATTTCAGCCATAGGATTCCGAGTAGTAGCAGAGTCAACAGGTTTAATTGTTGGTGATGCTGCACGAGGAAGACTTGCTTGTTTGCTTTTTACCGTTTCGATAATAAGTTTTGGAATATCAATGGTTTCTCATTTGAGAAGTCACTGTACGAGTGGTCAAACAACTGGGTTGTCGAGCACACGTTTCATATTCTCTGGAATAAAGTGAAGCGGTACCTTATCTTTCTCACCTGCTCATATAGCATCAATCATTTCAGTATCCATATACTCATTGAGTTTCGAATAGAACGCCTGAAATGTTTCTACGAATTGAGACTTATCAGAAAGTTCTGCTTTAAGGTTGTCGACATCCTCAGCAATTTTTGCCATTGATTCGTCTTTCTCCTTTATAAGCTGTTCCTTCTCGACTTGGTTTGAAATGAGAACATCAATTTGCTTGAATGCCTCAGATAGGTCGTCACCTTCTTCCTCTTTTTTATCTCATGGAAAGAAAGCTGGTTCAGTTGGATTCACTTTGAATTGCTCAGCAATTGCATTAAGTTCCTCTTCACTGAGATTGATGAGTACATCATCTGTAGGTTCAACTACTGTCTCGGTTGTCGGTTCAGTAGGTTCAACTACTGTTGCTGTTTCTTCAACTACAGGTGTAGCTTCTTCCACAACAACGGTTTCTGTGGTATCCGTCATAATATATGTCGGTTATGTTATAAATCCTAAGCGTTATGTCCACACATAACAAAATCCTATGAACAATTTATGTGTTCATAGGACAATGTCAAATTTTTTTACATATAATTATTTCAAATCTATCTTTCGATTGAGAAGTGTTTGAAAATTATTACGTAATTCTACGAGATGTATAACCGATTTCTGTATGGCACGTATCTCCATCTCACTCTTCTTATAATCAGTGAGTCCTTCTGATACAATTGCAAGTTTATACTCCATATATTTCACTACATACTTCAATGCCTCCTTCTGAGTAGCAAGCAAATCCTCATCATGCTTGGTATATTCAGATACACGACCAATTTGAATGGATGTATGTGATAAATTCTTAATGCCGTTGGTTACCGTATACAATTTGTGTACAAGGTAACCTATTACAGCAATGAGAACTACGATTATACCTATAGTCATTGTGACTTTTTAAGAAGCATTACAATTTGTTCGAGAGGATTCTTTGGTTTCTGTTCAACTGCTACAACAACCGCTTCTGGTTTCTTGTCATCTTCACATTCTACCATCTTATCATCTTCAACAACAACATCTTTTCCAGTAACTGACTTGAATGCCTCAGCTGCACCATCATCTTTCATCTTATCTGCATTATCATTTGCAGTTTGAGCCTCAGTCTTGAGGTCAGCCATAAGAAGTTCTACTGTCTTATCTGATAGTCCGAGCATTTCCTTATTCTTTTCGATAAGGTCAACGAGCACTTGTTTAATTTCATCCATATAAGGTATGATTAAAAAATAATTAAGGTTGTCCACGTCATTCATTTCATAAATCCACTTGCATATTAGCGAGAGCTGCTATATCCTGAGTTGTTGTATCAATTGGTTGTTCAGTTGGAGGAGTTTCTGTAAATGTACCACGTCATGGGAGTACTTCCTGTGGAGTTACATCAGGAGCATCTTCCATAACAAACCTATCTGCATCCAATCCTTGTGATTTAAAGATTTCACGGATGATTTCAGGGTCTTTTGTAGTCCCTGTACCACGAGTCTGCATATATACTTCAAGCAATTTCTTGTATTCGAAGTCTTTAATTGCAGAGAACATTGAATCCATTTGAAGTGTTACATTCACTCAACCTATAAGGTCTTTGTTTCGTAGCATCTTCCCTGATTCATCCCCTATAACTGCTACCCATTTCTTATCTACCCAGTATTTTACCATGAGTATCAACCATTTGTCTGATATTCCTGACATACATTTCACAAGTGAATCGAGAAATGGAGCAAGACGTTTCTGAGATGATTGAGTTACAGCGAGAGCACCAGTAGCGGTACGTTCTTTTGTTGAACCTCATTGATTATATTCAGATATACCAGTGATTTTTGATGAGCGTTCCTCAACAATGTTGAGGATACCATGTTCTGATACGTTTCCTCTATCAAGAGGTCGTATAGCGTTCTCACCAATCTCACCTTCTGACCAGATAACACTTCATGGACCTGCATTTTCTATAGATTCTTCATCTACGAAGAGGCCTTTTCGTGCTATAAGTGTAGGAGATGCTACTGCTTTTACACTATCGAGGTAGTTATTCATGAACGAATCCATGGTTTTACTCATCCCTTCAGTCAAGTAAGCAGTTCCTTCACATCAAATGTTAGCCTTAATATCAGTTGTCGAGCATAACTCGAAAGGTATAAACCCGTATGGGTTGTCACCTATATATACAGGGTAACCATTTGCAAGAAGAACGATGTTTGTCTTGGTAGTATAGTAGTGGTATTCGATGAGTCAGCTTGTAACATCAGCTGATTCAGATGGAAGGTTGTGAAGAGTTGCAGTATTGATATTGAAACCATCGTTAAATGCGTCATCAATAGCAAGCCTTCGATTAATTTCCTGCCATATCTGGTCCTTGATTCTACCGTAGTCACGGAAGTCAGCACCATTCGTATTCTTCTGATAAGGAAGTGCTTCAAGTATTCCTTTGAGTGGCGACTTATTTTCAGGAGAAGATATGAATGAACCAAATCGTTCAATGAATCCAGGTAAATCAGTAACATCACGTTCTGTTACAAACCGATTGAGTGTACCATTATATGGGTCTGGGAATACTTTCCATACTTCTATTGCTTTTGCATACGGATGTCATCCAGCAATATTGGTATATTTCCCCTCCTTTACTGTTGGAGTATCTGTTTCACTGTCAATGATTTCAGTATAGGTAATCTCATCCTCATCAGGAAGCATACCTATAGCGAAAGCAAATGTACCAGTAATAAGAGCTTCCTTCATAGAGTGTTTTACTTCAATATGAAAGTTCGTTGCATCCGCATTCGCAGCAAGAGCATATCGAATATTGGCTGCATTCTTCATTCCGAGTGGAGTGATTCCTTGCACACTAAAAGCGATTGGTCGTTCTGTAAGAGTTGACACGAATACGTCAACTAATGAACGAACCAACCCAAAAGAAACATTCGATTGCCAATCCTTTATATATCGTTTTCGGTCTTCCATTGACATGTGATATGCTTTCATAGCATACTTCCATATATAGAGGAACTTATTATTGATATACATCTGAGATGACTTGAAGTTGTTGACTGATTGTTCATAAAGAGCAAGTTCAACCTCTGTCAGTTCGAATGTTTCTAGTTTATACTTTCAGGATGCATCAGGTAAGTATACCTTAAATGCTTTCTTTTTCATGATTAGTATCTTAGAAGGTGGCGAATCTCATCAATCTTAGAATTGATTTGTGACTTCATAGCAGAACGGTCTGTAATTTCAGCAAGAAGGTTAAGTGCAAATTCTGCACTATCCTTTGTAGAAATAAATTCAGGAGCTTCTTCAGTTGCTACTGTAATAACCGTAGGTTCAGTAGTAGTTACTGTAGGTTCAGAAGTAACAACTGCTACTTCTTCTGTAACTTTTGCTTTTGCCATAAAAATATATTAAAAAATAACAGACATATTATATAGGTGTAGGTGGAATTATCAATATTTTGTTTCTAAAAATATGTATTGGACTTATTGGATTGATTTTTCTTTATTCATCGGAGTCGCATTTCTTCTGCAAAAGCATTATGAGTTTTTGTAATCGTAGTACGAAACATATATCGTTTCTTTCGAGCAAAATATACGGCTATCATGGTAGCATTTATAAGGTCATCAAAGAAGTTAGTATCCAGAGCAAGGAGTCCAAACCTTCCTTCCTTCAATCCACAATAAGAAAACTCTTCAATCAACTTCTGGTTCGATTCTTGTACTATAAGGAGTGATTTTGATTCAATCATATCCAGAGTATTATTAATAAGGATATGTTTTGATACATTAAAGTGGTCAGGTATCGGTTCTGACTCGGATGTTCAGGATGTATATCGTACTGTATGATTAATGTTGAGTCAGCTTGAACGTAGGATTGATACTACAGAGTCTCCGACTCATGTTACATCCATCGCAGTCGAGACGGATTGAAATTCACTTTCCATTTGCTTGAGTTTATTTAAGTGAAACTTCGCCTGTAGATTCCAATCAACCTTATTAATAGAGTCAACTTCACCTGATTGGAGAATGATAACCTTATTAGCGAAACAGTATGCCATCACATAAGCAGAACGGTCCTTCGCTCTCGCAGGGTCATAAGCAATCAGCATATGTCATGCTTTATTTATTTCTATTTCGTTGATAGATATAGTGGTTGGAGAGAATTGACTGTCAGCCTGCTTTCACCATCGGTTAAAGAACTGACGTTGCGTAGATGGTTGGTCCTGTTTAGCGAGAATGTTTCTCCGTTCCTTCGGATGAACCATAGGATTCTCTAAAATAGAAACCTTTATATACCTCAGGGTCTTTTGTCCTGGGTTATTATAGTCAACTCACATGTGATACTCCTGAATCAAGTGATACATATAAGAAGATGTATCCTCGATAGCAGTTCCAATAAGAACCATACGTCATCCAGTTGTAGCAAGAGTAGGGATAAGAGCATCATCAAAGATTTCTTTCGTAACTTCCTGGGCTTCGTCAATAATAACGAGTCTGAGTGTAAGTCATAGAACATTCTTCGCATCATCCGCTAATGTACGGAAATGAATACGTACTCAAGTAACTGTGTTTTGTATGAATCAGTCCTTCGACCTCACTTCAAACGTACCTTCATCAAATCAATAGGTTAGCTTCTCAATATACCTGAGAATTACATTTGTTGTTTTCTGAAGAAAGGCAGCAACTAAGATGTCAGCTCATGGAACAAACGATTCTTCTATCAAAAGCTCAGCCATTCAGAATGACTTTCCCATTTGCCTCGACCCATCAATAACTAAGATGTCTGAAGTATCTTCAATCATCTCTTGTTGCCACCTTATATATACAGGTGTATTCGTTTCTGACCACGCAGGTATCGGATAATATGAGAATCAAGTTATATTCCTGAGTGATGCTACTGAAATCCCTACTGTCTTATTATATTGTTGTTGGTAGATGGTCTGTGGTTCATTCGGTTGTTCCAAGATTGGAGGGGTAACCTGAGTGTTGGACAGATTAAACCTTTTATTGGAGTCGAGCAAGAGAGCAGCTTTATTATATGCAAATCACTCATATATATATAAGGTGTTATATTGCTTAATTGTATCCTCTATTCATTGCTTCGTTACAATTCCATACGATTTCTGAATAGATAGCTCATCTTTCACAAGTTTCAATTGAACATCGAATAAGTTGTTGAGTTCTTTTGGGGTATTCGCTTCGAGAGGATTATCTGTTGTAGTTGGTATGTCACATCAAAAAGCTCTGAAAGTAGTTGTTGTTTCTTTCAGAGTAGCATTGTTGATGGTCTTCAACTTCTGTAAAGAATAATTAGGGATTAACATAATCTTTCGGGATGGTTGGATAATAATTTATCTTCTTTACATTTGCTTCGAGTGTTGGAGTGATTGTATCATAATTGATTTGGTAGTTGTTTGTGATGTATCATTTATGTACGAGATTCTTGAAAGAAAGAGATATGGTCGGTCGTGACATAAAGTCTCGGAGAAACCCTGATACGAATCTTTTTCTATCTTCGTTGGAAACATCTTCAAATAATCTGATAGTTGAAAGTACAATACTCTCGGCATAAGTGGTATCGGATAATAGGATGAAGTTTTGGAGTGTTACTCATTTCATAGCTGAACAAATTAATTATACAATAAACGCATTTTATATATCTAGTAAGGAATGTCAAGTATATCTTTAGAAAATCTAACAGAGTGAAGAAAATCTTTCAATTGCCTTGCCGCTCACAAGTAACGGCAAGCCATTACTTTTTTCAGTTTTATATCATATAGAATAATAACATTAATTGTCAATAGAACCAACTTCTAATTGTCAAGTTTCCAACCAAAAAATATAACTCTAAATCCATTTTCCCCCGATTTTTCAAAATTCAAATCAACTTTTCCCCGATTTTTTAAAATTGAACGCGAAAAAAATGGAAATTTAAAATATAGAACGCACGGAAATGGGACATGTGAAACAAAATTCTGTGCAATTATTGAACCCACCCCCTGTTTTTTGTTAAAAAAAAATGTGTGTACACAAAATTAAAAAGTGTATTTTTTGAACAACTTTTGTATTCAATATTTTCAGTGGACTATTCTACATATATGATAGTGGGGTATGTTGTACAAAAATTGTGTACAAGAACTTGACAATTGAAAAAAACCTTGTGTTAAAATTTTCAATTTGTCAAGTGCAATAATAGTTAGCTTGCATAATACAATTCTTATTGTAAAAAAACACACGTGTATAAATTATGTATACAATGTAATGCAGTCCCCTTGTATATACTTGTAAACGAAAGAAAGGGGAGTAATGCAATTAATAAATAGTCAAGCAAGAAAGGCAAAAATAAAACATGAAAAGAAAATTTTAATACAAAAAGAACATGAATTTTTTTTAAACCTCGATTTACGCACGTTTTTTTTTTGGATGCCAACACGTACAAGGTTTATATCAATATATATTTATATATATAATACTGTATACTATTATATATATATACTATATAATATAAGATATTGAATATTCATATTGTTTTTACATTCTGAATCTTAATTCATTCTGTTTTTCCACACTTCACACGGTTTTTACAGATGGTTTTTGAAAAAAAATCCTATACTGTGAAAGGAATACAGAACGAATTGAAAAAAAACTGTATAAATTCTTTTGACTTATACTCTTTTTTCAATAATATTATGGGGTAAAGCAAAACGAAAAAACAAACCAACGCCAAGCGTTCTAAAAAAAGTTTACTTCACTTGCTTTACAAGATACTTTTACTCTATACCCTTTATATAAATATGAATATATATATCTTGCTCGCCTATACGTTCGCCCTTACATTTCTCGCAAGCTCTCTCATTAATTTGCTTGCCATCTATACATGATACAATCCAGCATGAAACGCACAAAAGATATTGATATCTTCAGGAATCTGTTTTCTATTAATAGTTTTTCGTATATCACTTCATATGATATACCCTCTATAAATTCACCCACGCCACCGCCACAACGTTTTATATCTTCCAGCGGTACAATGTACCACTCGATACATTAAAACATAATGGCAAGGCAGTTTTACCCATATCATTTTAAATATATGCAATCTATAATATACAAGCTACAACAACATCTGGAATCCATTGACCACTGTATCGAAATTCTACAAGAACATCACGAACATAGACCACGAACGCACGCGGAAGCACGTGTATTACTTACACTGAAAAGACTTCGCGAAGAGCTTGACGGCAATTAATATATCATCCTTTCACCTTTTACCATTATCATTTTTTCACTATGGAAACTATAAAAATTTTATGACAAGATGTAGAATATTGTAGACTCCCGAACGATATAAACGGGAACCCAAGATATTATATAGGACTTACCACAATCATGCAATATATACCAGACCTACCAAAAACAGATGACTATATACGGTACATAAACAAAAGAAAATCATATCTTTCAGTGTACCGCGGTAGACAATACGGATACGGGTACGTTCTACAATCTTACAGCGTAGAACATGACTTGACCAAGGAAATACAAAATATTTTATCAAAATAATCTTTTCACCTTTTACCCTTTCCCTTTTTATATATGACTATTAAAGAAAACTATACAAAAAATTTTACATTTAAAGTAAAAGACTTCGAACATATGAAATG
>CAKZJF010000085.1 GCA_936941205.1 uncultured Candidatus Altimarinota bacterium
ACAGCTCAGGCTGACATAGCTGATGTGTTAATAAAGTTTTCTGTACTTTCTGGAGATCATTTATATATTTTATTATGAGCATGTTTATGTTGAAAATTAGAATCTTCAGTATTAGATTCATCACGATATTTTCCAACTAATATTTTTTTCTTTTTTTCTTCTATGGATGATTTATTTATATATTCTATAGCAAGGTCACGAATAAGTATTTTTCCAAATTCTTCCAAATTTGTTGTTTTATCTCAGTATTTTTTGAGTACAGAATCTTTTATTGATTTACTGGAGAATGTTTTACATCTTTGAATGGCATTTTCTAGTTCTTTTGTAATTTTTGTACGAATATCTGTTTGGAGCGATCAAGAAAGGAGGAGTTCCTTTAGATAACTAATGTCAGACTTAATTGAGAGTCTCAGAAACTCATTATCAAAGATATTTGATGTGAGACTTTGTTTTGAGAATGTTCCAACAGATGAAACATTTCCATCACTTCAAGGAAGAATATCCGAAGTAGTATTTGTAGCTTTGGAGAGTATCTTTACCGCTTGCTTTGTAATATCAGCCTCTCCAGAATCAATCACCTGTATAATTGTTGGTCCAATATCTTTTTTGAGATATACAGAAGTTCATCGAACTCCTGCAGATAAATCTCCAGTTTCTAAAGTGAAGTATGATCACTGAGTAAAAGGGCGAAGTACTCGTGCCCAAAGTTCTCCAGTTTCGAGTGTTGCTGTGGTATTGCTCTCATCATAGACGAGAATCATGCGAGTATTCTCTCAGAGTCGAATGATCGAATTATCAGCGAATACAATAACAACTCAACCACCTCATGCTGTCTCAACTACAGAACCAGAATAGAGTTCATCATATGGATTCCCTGGAATAAATACTCCTCATGTATTTACTTGAACAGCTCATTGTATATTGGTAATATATGGTGGTGAAGAATTGAATTTAATTGCAAGATAGGTCACTCACCAGTTACATGGATTTCCGGAAGCTCAAAGGGCTATAGATTCTTGACTATTATCATCAAAGTATCGACATGAACCCGTTGATGTTCCTATTTGAGATAAATAGGTTCCTTGTGGACATCATTTTGTAGTGAGATCACTTCGAGTCAGGGAGCAGGTTTTTACTCCTGATTGATTATTATAACATCTTCCATTGAGACAGAGTTTGGAACTTCCAGTTCAGATACTCAGATTGCCAGAAAAACCAGCATTCCCCATAACTTCTATTCAAAGAGTTCGGAGTATACTACTCATCTTTCCATTCTGTATTTCTCCTATTGGATCTGTTGGCATCATCATAGCTCATAGATACCAAGCAGTCCATATAAAGAATACAAGTGAAATTCATCGGAAAAATCGATTGTCCATATATCAAGGGTTATTATTTATACGAAGTAATATTTTTTAAAACTTCCAAGTTCCATCTGCCTGACATGTTCCTGTTCATTTGATTGTTCATCCATTTGTGCATACTTCTTCTTGTTTTACAGTAACACCAGTATGAATAATATCACAAAGATTCCCTCATATAGTAAAGTTTCCAGGGAGACAATATCACATAATTCTTCCAACATTCGTACTGAGGATTCATTGAGCAGTTTGCGAAAGGGTTGTATTCATGATATTAGTTCGAACAGTTGGAGATGTGGTATTTCTGAGTGCTGACTCTCGTATAGAAAGATCAATAAGAAGGTCAGTATTCATATATCGTGAAACTCCCGCATAGGCTGATATGATAGTTGAATCCGTGTAGAAGCTCCCTGTTTCTGATCAGTAATAGGATGTATCCAGTTGTGGCACGGTATTATTAATTTCCTTTTGAAGTTTTAAAAACATGCGTTTCTCATAGGAAGTATTTATAGTTTTTTTCTCAAGGAGTGTACTCATATAAACGATATCTTCTTGGGTACTTTCTCGAATAAAATCATTCATTGAGTACACATTAGCATTTGGAGAGTTTGATGCATATACCATACCTCCTGGATATGTAGCATTATTCATTACTTGTTGCTCTGGATATATAATTCCACTGACAGTAAAAGTTCATGTAGTATTTTTATATGAAACAATAGATCCTGTTTGAGTATCTCAAGAGTCAAGAATTTTCAGTTCCGTATTTGCTCAAGCTCAGATTGTTTTTTTCATATACAATGAGGTTCCTCGGACTCAAACAGCCAAATCAGAAGACTCTACTGTAAATATGGCATTTTCTGTAAATGGTCGAAGCACACGAGCCCACAATTCCCCTTCTTCCAATTGGACATCAGTATTTGTATCATCATATACCAGTATAATACGAGTATTTTCATTGAGTCGAATAATAGAATCATCCGTAAATATAAGAGCTACTCGAGATCATGGACCTGTTGTTACTATACTTCCAGATTGGAGCATCATATAATTTGCAGCATTGGTAAATGTTCAACCAGTGTTTACTTGAACATTTCATGAAAAGTATGAAATATAAGGACCAGTAGTATTGAATTTAACAGCTAAATAAGTGACTCCTGGAGTCCATGTACACATATCACCATCATGCGTAATTGCTTGAGCTTGAGGACTTGAATTATTAAAAAAACGGCAAAGACTTCCACTTTGAGTATTGCAGGTTCAGCCATCACCACACACTTTTTTAATAGCGGAGACGTAGGAGCCATTGGGACATCATTTACCTGCTGCATCTGCCTCACTCATCCAACACGTTTTATTTCCACTTACGTCTATACCATCCATAAAATTACAATTTCCATTGAGGCATATTTTTGCACTTCCACCCGTGTATCATACCATAATATTTCCTTCGATGATGGCATTTCATGAGACACTGAGTTCTTTTGTTTTGAAGAGATTGGTAAACCAACCGCCATCTTTTTCACCAGTTGGTGCAACTGTTGGCCAAGAAACAGCAGAAACTCCGTAAATAATTGAGGCAGTGAGTATAAGAGACAATGCAAGATAAAAGCGAGATGATTGCATGAGAATGATATATGATGAATTCATTGTATAAAAAACCCATAAGAACTCTACTGTTTCGTATGAAAACCTATTGCCGAAGGTGGCAAATATAGTCTAATATAGACTCGTTACTTGTGTTATTTTTATCTCTCTGCTACAATATATGTATTGAATAAATTCTGTTTGTATGAGATTTTCGAAAAACGCAAAGCATTTTTTAAATATAGGAATTATATGACTCCTTGTTTGGGCGGTATATGGGTTTTTGTATCTGCTTTTTACTTCTGGTTGAAAAGATCATACTATTGAGCAGTATATGCAATATTATTGGTCATATCGAGGGAATCCGTATTTTTCGAAAGATAATTCTGGTACAACGAGCGATAATGCAACAATAACAAATTATCGAGATTATGAACTTTCTTCTCAAAAAACACGTTGTTCTCTTGGAAATAAGACCCTGAAAGAAATCCAAATATGTATAGACTCGTATACTTGAAGCAACAGCCTCCCTTCGGTTATAAACACTACAGATATAACACAATCAGATTCCGAACGAATAAAGTCCTCCACAAAAGATACTTCGGTAATTATTATTGGAATCGATAATAGAACCCTTGATATCCTCCAGACTCGGAACTTAAATGAATGACTTGAAACAAAAAATCTCACCATTTCGAAACAAGTCTATACAGATCTTATTGCTTATTTAGAGCAGTCTCAAGTGGTATCTATTGGTTTTGATATTGTATTTGCAAATAAGAGTCATGATGCAAATGTTTTAGCAAATACATTACAAAGAGATGCACAAAAAGCATATCCATTAGTTTCGTTGTGAGTAAAATTATGAGATGATGTAAATAATGAGGTAGTTCTTCCTCTTCCTGAATATGCTTCTTGAACCTGGGGTAATATCCAACTTCTTGCACACTATGGAGTATGAGATCGATATGAGGCTGCAAAAATGTACTCATGAAAGCTTATTGAAACCCTCTGAATGGCAGTATATCGTAAGAAAATTTCTGATTCGTGAGTTGGGAGATACCTTATAGATAATTCAAAACAAGATTGGCTCGATAAACTCCTCAATATCGATAGGCATTTTTATCAATTTAATCCACGCTATCAAATTCCAGTCACAGAAAAGTGAGAAATTATTATTCCATTTCGCCATATTTGAGATTGAACTGAAACCTTTCAATATTACTCACTTATTGATGTTTTGGATGGGAAAATACCAAGAGAAGTATTTAAAAATAAAATTGTACTAGTCTGAGAAAAGTGAACATTAATACATGATGAATATTTTGTTCCTATCATTCCAAATCTTCGTATTCCATGAGTGGAATTTCATGCATATCTGATTGAGGCACTCATTTCAAAGCATTTTTTGTCATATCAACATATTTATCGGGAGTATTTTTATCTATGTATTCTTCTTCTTTTTCTTGTACCTGTATTTTACTTTTCTAATTCTTTCCTCTTTAGTCTCCTTATTTTTATGTTTTCTCTGGGGGTTCTATACTTTTCATCACGTGAATTGCTTGCACAGAATTTCTTATCATATTTTAATATAAAAAATTCTCAAGAAGCCCTTATTATAAATATATTTTCTTATATTATCTTTCTTTTTTCTACTTTTCTTGTTTCTTATTTTTATAAATATTTTGTCATCGATCGAAATCGAAGATATCTTACAAATGCCTTTTCTCATTATATTTCGCCTGAGATTGTAAAACAAATTGCCGATAATCCAGAATTATTGGACTTAGGATGACAAGATAAAGATCTCACTATTTTCTTCTCTGATATTGCTGGGTTTACAACCATATCAGAAATGCTTGGAACGAAAGCACTTTTCCCTCTTATGAGTGAATATCTTTCTGAAATGACAGATATATTGACACATAATTCTGGGACATTGGATAAATATATAGGTGATGCTGTTATGGGATTTTTTGGTGCTCCTATATCACTGAGGAATGCATCATTTCTTGCTTGTAAAACAGCGATTGAGCAGCAAAAAAGATTGATTGAGTTGAATAAAAAATGGGAAAAAGAGGGATATCCCCCTATTCTTGTTCGAATCGGTATTGCATCTGGAGTTGTAATGGTTGGAAATATTGGTTCCAAGGAACACTTTAATTACACTGTACTCGGGGATACAGTAAATCTTTCTTCTCGATTGGAATGAGTCAATAAAGAGTATTCTACAAATATTTGTGTTTCTGAAACGGTTTATGAGCAAGTAAAAGATACATTCTTTTGTAGAAAACTTGATTGTATTCAGGTAAAATGAAAAACGGAATGAGTAAAAATCTATGAGCTTGTAGGATACCAGGAAGATACAAATATTGTACGAGAGAAGTATATTCAGTATGAGCTTTGATTTGAACAGTATGTACAATGAAATTATGATGAAGCTGAAAAAATTTGGAAAGAAAACAAACAAGATGGAGTATCATATATACTTTTAGAACGCATACGATGAATTCGTGATGGCAAGATTGTTGTTAAGAATGGAATATACGAAATGAAAACAAAATAGAAAATAAACCCTCATATATGAGGGTTTATTTAAAGTCAGTAATATAATGAACTGTTAGGTAATATCGATTTACTTTTGGATCTATACGAATTCAAAGGCCAATATACTGAAACTCTTTTTTTATTATACTCTTATAATGTGCATCATATTGCTTCCCTTTTTCGCTCATGAAAAAATTAAAAGTACTTCGAATAGAATTTATAAGTGTATCGGTACAATCAGATTTTTTGCAAGAGTAGGTTCCATATCCAATATTTTCCGTATGAGTTATACGGTTGATATTTTTTGCAACAATTCAGCGTTCTTGGAACCAGGCATCAATTTTCCAATAGTCATAATAACTATCATTTGGATTTCTTTTGTGTGATATAAATCACTGTTCTTTTGCTGTATTTGACCACTCTAATGCAGTTCTATCAAGGCGAGAATCATATTCATAATCAGTGAGTCAGAGCTCATTTCTTACATCATTATACCACCCTATCCATGTATTTCTTACTTTTACGATATCAACATTTTCGATTTGGTTGAGCGGATTAATAATGAGCGGATCCGACTGTTTCATACTTGAAACTTCTATTCATGCAATGACGGGTTTTTTGTAAAAGAAAAACTTGAGTTTTCGCTTTTGGGCTTGATTTTCTATGTATGCTTTCCTCATATCAGCTAAATTACCCCCATTTGCCAAAAGTTCTTTTGGCAAAAGTAAGAAACAAAGCATTAATATAATAAGGAGATATCGCATGAAGAGTTGTAAAAACTAAAGTGGATTATCCTATTTTCTGTTTCACTAAGTCTGTAAAAACTTTTGGATTTCATTGACCAGCAGAAACTTTCATACATTGTCCTACGAAAAATCCAAAAAGATTTACTTTTCCAGCTCGATATTCTTCGACTTGTGAAGCATTATTTGCAAGGACTTCATCAACAATCTTTTCAAGGGCTGTTATGTCATTTTTTTGTCGAAGTCAAAGAGTATCTATGATTTCATCCGTTTTTCCTCCATTTTTTACAAGTTCTTCTATCACCCTTTTTGAATTTGTACTTGAAAGCTCATCAGAATTTACCAATTGGATTACTCGAGCAAACTCAGTGACATTTGATTGAATATCTACAATACTTATTGGCTCAATTGAGGCATCAAATAGGGAGAATAAAATAGTAGTGATATAAGAACAAGATTTTTTTGAATCTCCAGTAAGTTCAACAAGTGTTTCATAAAAATCACTCGTTGTTCTATCGTTTGATAGTATTCGAGCATCGTCAGCGCCAAGATTATATTGCTCAATATATTTTATTCGTCGATCTATAGGAAGTTCATTGATAGTCCTTTCTTGAATATACTCATGAGAAAGCATAAGAGGAAGAAGATCTGGCTCAGGAAAATACCTATAATCCATAGCATCTTCCTTGGAACGAAGTGGAGTGGAATATCCCTTTTCATCATTCCATCCACGGGTTTCTTGATCAGGTGCTTTTCCAGCTTCATAGAGCTCAATCTGTCGTTCAAATTCATTATCAATAGCTCTTCCAATTGATGAAAAGGAATTAATATTTTTGAGTTCTACACGTGTACGAAGTATTGTTTCATCTTTGAGGCGAACTGAGATATTTACATCACAACGGAGTTGTCATTTTTCCATATCTGCATCACTTGCTCAACACCATCGCATAATTTTTTGAAGTTCTTCCAGGTATCCGATAACATCTTCCTTGGAACGAAAATCTGGTTCTGTTACAATTTCCATGAGTGGTGATCCTGCACGATTATAGTCACAGAGTGTTTTTCATGAAACATGAATTAATTTTCCAGCATCATTTTCTAAGTGCATATGATGAATTCGGAAACTTTTTAATTCCCCGTGAATGAGCGTTCGAACTTCTCATCCTATGGTTATTGGATGATACATTTGAGTGATTTGATATCCCATTGGAAGGTCAGGGTAAAAGTAACTTTTTCTATCAAAAATACTTTTTTCCTGAACGGTTGAACGCATTGCATGTGCAGCTCGTACCGCAAGATCTACAACTCATGCAGAAAGAGTTGGGAGCATCCCTGGAAAACCCATACAGATTGGACATACATTTTGATTTGGTTCAAGAGCAAGTTCAATAGCATTGGCACAAGGACAAAACATCTTTGTGTTTGATTTTACACGAACATGGGTTTCTAACCCCATAATGATTTGATATTTATCGTAAATAGTAGACATAGTCTTAGAAAAAGAGTACAAAACGTTAATATTGTATAAAAAAACAAAAAAAGACAAGCAAATTCATGTATTCTTCGCTTAATTCATTATAAAAAATGAAAATATATAATAATCAATAATTCATTTGATAGTGAATTTAGAATGGAAATGGGAATATGCTTGTATTTCGTATAGGAATTTAACAAGAGATTATTATTTTTCTTTTATGTATTTTTATAATTTCTCAATAGAAAACTTGATTTCTCCTCGTTTTTCTTATAATACTCCCGACCTATTCTCGGAATAAGAGAAGAAGGTTGGGATTTTTTGTTCGATCGGATTACTTCCTGTTCCTTTGTAAAAAGGAAAATCGTAGTTTGCGAACCAGAATTCCGTAAGGATTATTTTTTTATTATTTTCTTTTTATGGCAACAACTCTTATTAAGAGCATGCTCGAGAACGCGGTTCATATTGGACATAAGCGTGAATATTGGTCTCCTAAGATGCGAGATTATATTTTTGGTATTCAGAATGGTATTCATGTATTTGATCTCTACAAGACAGAAGCTTGTCTTATAGAAATGAAGGAGATTATTGCTGATCTTACTGCAAAAGGAAAAACTATTCTTTTTGTTGGTACAAAGGTTCAGACAAAAGATATTGTAGAAAGTATTGCAAATACAACTGGTCATTTTTACGTAAGTTCAAAATGGGTTCCAGGATTGGTTACAAACTTTGCAACTCTTAAGAAACGTATTGCATATTACAATCAACTTGAAAAAGATCTTGAAAATGGAGTATTTGAATGAATTACAAAGAAAGAAAAGGCAGTAAAACTCAAGGAACTTGAAAAACTTCAAAAGGCATATGCTGGAGTTAAGGAAATGCGTCGAACTCCTGATGTAGTATTTGCTCTTGATGGTCACTTTGAACAATTGGCTCTCACTGAGGCTCGTTGTGTAGGAATCACTACCATGGCTTTTCTTGGTTCTACTGGTGATATTGATCAAACAGATTATTTTGTTCCATGTAATGTAAACTCTATTAAGTCATTGAACTTCATGACAAATGAGATTGCAAGCGCTATTCAGCCTCGTAAAAAGGAAGAGAAGGTATTCTCAAATCGTACTGAACGAATACCTACACGAAATGCTGCTCCAAAAGCAACAAATAAAACAGAAACAACTTCTTCAGAAGAGTAGTTTTCTAACGGTTTATTTTTTACCGAGTATATATGGAAAATCAAAACCCACTTCAACCGCATATAGATGCACAAGAAAGGTTGGCTTGAGCACTTTCATATGTTGCATTTTTTGCACCATGGCTTCTTAAGAAACATACAGATTTTACGGCTTTTCATATGAAACAAGCTTTCTGTATTCAGGTGGTAGGTATGCTTTTATTTGCACTTCTAACTCCGATTGCTGGTTTTGTATTCCTTTCTCAACTTATCCTTTCTGGATTTCTTGGATGGAATGCTTATCTTTGAAAGCGTGAAATAATTATTGGTATTACTGATAAAATGCTCGATGTTCTCGTAAAACTCGGTATGGATAAACTATTTAATCCAAAAAAATAATTTTATTTATTTACTATTGTATATATGACTGTAACTGCTCAGATGATTAAGGAACTCCGTGAGCGTACTGGAGTTGGGATGGGTGATTGTAAAAATGCACTTGTTGAAGCCAATGGTGATATGGAAACTGCTATTGAAGGTCTCCGTAAGAAAGGTCTTGCAAAGGCTGCAAAGCGAGCCGGAAATGAAACAAGTGAAGGAAAAATTAAGATCGTAACAGAAGGAACAGTTGCTTATGTTGTTGTAGTTTCTTGTGAAACTGACTTTGTTGCTCGAAATGAGACATTCGAAGAAATGCTTACAAAATTTATTGAAATTCGTAAGAATTCAGACTCTGATGAAGCAGCTATTGCAATAGCTGAGGAACTTAAGGCTTCTGAGTACACTCTTAAGGTAGGTGAAAATCTCCAAATCCGCACTCTAACAAATAATGAAGGTGCTGTACATGCAAGTTATGTTCACTCTAACTTTAAGAATGGTGCTATTATCGTAGGAAATGCAGGTGCTGATGCTGATAAGCTTAAGCAAGTTGCTATGCATGTAGTTGCTACTCAACCACAAGTTGTTTCCCCTTCTGATATTTCTGATGAAATCGTTGCAAAAGAACGAGATATTCAACTTGCAATTATGCAAGAAGATCCAAAGAATGCTGGAAAACCTGCTGAAATTCTTGGAAAAATTATCGAAGGAAAAATGACAAAATTCCGTGAAGAGAATGCACTTCTTACTCAACCATTTGTAGTTAATCCAGATCAAAAGGTTGGTGATTTTGTAGGAAAAGATGCCATCGCTGCATTTTTCCGATATTCAATCTAATACTCCAAGCAAATAGGATTTTCCTATTTGCTTTTTTAGCCTTGTAGTTCAACGGTTAGAATTCGGGACTCCAAATCCCGCGATCAGAGTTCGATTCTCTGCGAGGCTGCCATCTTATAATACAATAAATCCCCCCATATTCGTATGGGGGGATTTTTTATACTCTTCTCTGTTATAAACTTTCTGATAGTTCCGTAAGGAGATGAAGCACCATGTTTGCACAACTTAAAAGCTCTCATTTTATGATAGTATTGACCTCTTCCCTCTCTTCTTTTGTTATCTCTTTTTTTTGCAACTTCGTTACAAGACTTCCTGCAATAGTATGGAACATTTCATGCATGTGCAAGAGATTTCCATAGAGCGCATTTCATTTTGTATATTCTTGAATCTCGGGACTGTAGAGATATTTTCATAAATCACAGGACAGATGATTGCTAAATTTCTCATTTTTTCATGGAGAGACTACGAGATTGCTTATTCGTATGATAAATAAAAGATGATCAAGTTTTGTAGTGAGTATTATCTTTTTAATTCTCTCTTTTCATGAAAAGGTTTCATTATAAAAAGCTTTAAAAGTGTGAATAAATGATGCAATCTGCTCGGATGATCCTGCGATATTTCCTGCGAGTGCCTCTATGACATGATTTGCTTCTGAAACTCTTTTATTGACGAGGTCTTCTATGGTGGTATCTTCGAGTGTTGATGTAATTCTTTTTCAAATAATTCAGATTTCACCCTTTGCAGTTTTTACACCTTGTTGTAGAAATTGTACACTTCCATTGAGTACTTCCTGACTTGCAGTGGCAATTTTTCTAGTTTCATCCGCTACAACTGAAAATCAGCGTCACGCATCTCATGCATGGGCCGCTTCTATGCTTCCATTGAGTGCTATGAGTCCAAGGGATTTAAATATATCTGCTGTCTCTTGATTACTTCCAGATACTTGATCAAACATGGATATATCAGCATTAAAACGTTCAATAACTCTTTTTAGAACTGTATTAATTTCGTCTTTGTTTGCATGAATTCCATTTTTTGTTGACTCTAGTTCATTTGCCATGATTTTAAAATCAGCAGCAAGTCATGCATATGATACAAAAATATTTAATAATTGTTCTGTCTGAGTTCGCATGAGATCTACCTTTGCGAGTTCATTTGCCTGTGCAGTTGCATCTGAAAATATGCCAAGGTAATAACTTTTTCCATTTACCTCGAATTTATGAGCAGTCGATTTTACTACTACTTTTCCCATTTTTAGGGTGGTATTATTATTGACATCACCATTCTTCATATTTGATAGAACTCATTTTGATCTTTCTGGAGTTGTATGAAACGTATGAATCGAGGTTTTTCCATCTTCCACTCTTACTCTTGTGGCTTTTTGAACAAGGGATTTCCCGGTATCGTTGCTCAATAATATACTTCATGAATGAATATCATCGATCAAAAATACTCCAGTATCAGGAAGGAGGTTGAGTACTTGTAATAAAATTTCATTTCTTTGTTTGAGTGCCTGGTTTTCAGTGGATAATCTTTGAATTTCAGCTTTCGAGACTTCAAGTTCTCTGCCATCTTCTTGAACTATTATTTCTCTTTTTTTAAAAAACATATGTATTGGTAATGGTATATAGTTATATAAATTACATAATATATCTACATAGTCAAATTATTAAAAGTAAAAAACAGTATTTTATTGATCAAAATATCCATGCCATTGATTTTTTTCTTAATTTGAGTAGTATAACAACATAAATATTATAGTATTCAAGATTTCTGTATTTTGAATACTATAATACCTCTTGAGAATGAAAAATAGAGTTCTACCTTCTTAGTTCGATTTCCTTTTTCTTTCTTCTTATGATTCCATCGAGCGTTACAATGTGTGAACGGTGTGATGGATTATGTTGTCGTGTATATGATATATTTGACCAAACCACGTGACGACTCGTTAAACGTGCTTGAGATAAGTGTGGGTATTTGGATGTCAATAATCGATGTCGAATTCATACAACCCGTGATAAACATCCTGGATACTCAGATTCATGTAGTATCTATGACTGCCTAGAATGATGACCAATTGTAACAAGTTTTGCGAGAAGAATACCAGAAGATATTCCTCAAAAATTTGCAATTATCTCATCATTACTTGAGGTAATTCGTTTGAAGCTGACAACATTGTCGGAGGAAAATAGAAAAATTGTTCTATTATTTGCTGCAAGAGAATTGAATTCGCTTGATACTTCCAACCAGGAAACTCTTCTATTATCTGTGAAAGTGGTGCGAACAAAAATTGAGCATTATAAATTTGATGATTAAAGATACTGGGAACGTTCCATAAACAGGAGTGTTTATTTATATAATAATATTGACAATTTAATATATATCTATATAGATAATTCATTTTTAATGAATAACACTCTTTTTATGTCTTGAGCCTTTGGTGTATTGGAACGCATATGACAATGGTTTACCTGAGTAAATTCACAAGATAAATCACCTCTATCTACTTCAGTTTCACAAACTTCCATGAATTCTGGACTTTCGGATATTCGTACACTAACGAATGAGAAAGCAGTGACGGCTTTATCATCTGAGAGACAAGATGTATTATCCCAATTAGTCCCCTCTTCGACTTTAGAATCCCCAGTGGTAGTAGAATCCCCCGTGGCAGAAGTGGAAGTTCCTGTACTTTCAGAATGAGTACAGAAAAAGGTAGATGCCATCGTAGAATCAGAATGACTCAATAAGCTTCGATATTTTCTGATGGAAATCGTAAGGCGAAATACAGGAATAGCAACACCAAATGTTACAGTCACAGAAACAACCTATACAAAGAAAGTATCACTTCGAATTCCAGGAAAGTATAAAAGTGATGGTTCCATACCAAGAATTGTTATTCAGCAACTCAAAAAAGCAAAACAAGAATTAATTGAAAGTGATACTATTAAAATAGGAAATTGTCATATACAACTTGAAACGGCCTATCTGAGTGGTGGATGACTCAATATAGAAGTGCTTGGAAAGATTTCAGAGAAGGACCTGGAATCTATCCGTGATTTTTTTGAGCGAATATTTCTTTCTGAATATATGGTAACAGAAGAAACAGGAATTACTACAAAAACAGTACGTCAGATCCTTGAATTGGATGAGAATTCATTTGTGCATCTTGATGATAAGACACTAGAGGTTTCTGTTCCACTTTCCAATGATATTACCATAACTGGAAATACTCTTGAAGCAATTGCTTCTGTACTCAATAATGCTTCGGAAGATTTCAGTGTGAAATTTATTGGGGAATCTTCTGTCTGATGTGGTGGACATGATTTTCGACGATTTGTTGTTCAGGACATGCAGAAACAAATCAAATATAAGCTCTCTGCAGAATATAAAGATGGAAAATTAACTGTATGGACTGGTTGAGATTATTCCGAGCTTAAACTCGATAGAAAATTTCTTGAAGTTATCATGAAACGTTATATCTATCTCCTTTCTGAAAGTACTCTTAAAAAGAAAACAACACTCCAACAATTACGAGATTTGTGAGTAATTGTACAAGAAAAAAATCCTGAAGATCCAAAGAAAACTCTTGAAGAGCTCTACACAGAAGAAGGTTTTGTTGGGTATGAAGATATCAAAGAAACCCTTGCAAAAGATGTTATTTTTCCTTGGGAGAATCGGGAAGCCTATATACAAGCAGCGAATGAGGAGTTTCCACATATGAAAAATATTATTCCAAATACAGCACTTTTTGAAGGACCTCCTGGAACTGGAAAAACAACTCAAGCAAAAATTATTGGGAAATATCTCGGATATCCATTTATCTATATCCCAATTGGGAAACTTATGTCAAAATGGTATGGAGAATCAGAGGGGCGACTGGATAGAATCTTTGAGTTGGCAAGAAAGGCAGCGGAAGAAAATGGTGGAATTATTGTCATGATTGATGAAATTGATGAAATCGGAAAAAATAGAGAAGACTCTCATGAGGCTACTGGGCGCATGACTGGGGTTCTCCTTAAGAAGCTTGATGGTATCGAACAGGTATGAAATCTTCTCCTCATTGGTTCAACCAATCGAAAAGATGTTATGGATCCAGCCCTTTTGAGTCGTTTCTCTCAACAGATGTTTTTTCGTCTTCCAAATAACAAAGAAATTCAATCCATCTTTTCTTTTTATATACCAGATGCAGCTCATATTTCTCTGGAAGACTTTTCTCTTCTCGATGGAAAATCCTGACGAGATGTAAAAAATATTGCAGAGAGTATTGCTCGTAAATATCTTCAAGAAAAAATCGTAGCGGGAAATGCATCCGTTCAGATTGGATCTCTCATACAAGAAAGTCTTCAACCATAATAAAAAACCTCCACTTAGGAGGTTTTTTATTATCCCATTTTTCCCGTATGGAAGTCATCGAATGCCTGTTTAATTTCCTCTTCTGTATTCATAACAAAAGGCCCATGCTGGACTATTGGCTCATTGAGAGGCCTTCCTCCCATAAAGAGAATCTTCGCATTTTCTGCTTCAATATGAATATGTGTTCCTGTTTTTGAAAGTGTAATCATGTCACCATTGCTGCATTCTTTTCAAAGTATACGTGCTGTTCACTCGGTTATAAGAAGCATCGCAGTGTTTTCTTCGGATACATCAAAAGATAAAGTATCATGTTCTTGAAATCGAATATCAAAGAGTGATAGATCAGAAAATGTTTCTGCTATTCCTTTTATATGTTTATATTCTCCAGCAATAATTCGTATTTTTCCGCCGGAAAATACGACTTCTGGGATATCAATTTTTCGTAATGACTGATACCTTGGTGGGGTCATTTTAAATTTCTTTGGAAGATTAATCCAGAGTTGTACTGCATGCTGTATTCATCATTTGTTTGCAAATGATTCAGTCATAAATTCATTATGAAGAAGTCCACTTCCTGCTGTCATCCATTGTACTTCATCTATTCAAATAACTCAGCCATTTCCAGCGGTATCTTCATGTTCTATTTCTCAAGAATAGACGATTGTGACCGTCTCAAATCCTCTATGTGGATGAAATCAAACTCCAGGTCGATATCCATTTGATTGAGGAGGAATGGACCATGGTGCGTTATAATCGAGCATGAGGAATGGACTTGTATCGTTATTCATGATTCGATTATATCCAGGAATATATTGCGTAACACGAAATCAATCTCCTACCATATGAAAGGATCGAGGATGTTCCAAAGAAAGTATTGTTTTGCTCATAGACTTATTTTCTATAGAATGAACGAGAAATCAATCCAATTTTTTATTATTCATTTAATTTCCTTGTTATGAAATATATCCTCTTTTTTGTATCGCTTGCTGTTATTCTCTTTAGTGCCTGGGTGAGTGCTCCCCAGTTTTGATATCCACTCGGTGGTATGAGTCAGGCTGATATTTCAAATATGTACTATAGTGCCATTACTCCGGCCGGATTCACATTTGCTATTTGGTCAGTTATTTATCTTTCTTGGATTATTGTGTCCATCTTGATTCTATGACTCCCATTTCGCTCTTTTATAAAAAAAACATTTCCATTTCTTCTGATTGAAGATGTATCAAAGAAAATCATCTTCTTATTTTCGATTGCTATTGTTACATCTGCACTTTGGCTCATACCGTGGTCTTATAACTCTATAGGTTTGTCTCTCTGTATTATGTTATTTCTTCTTGCGACATTAAAGTATTTATTTCATAAAACAAGAAAAAGTCAGCCACTTCTTCGATGGAGCGTTGATTTATTTCTTGGATGGATTCATATAGCAACTGTAGCAAATGTTACTGTATTTTTATTATATGTAGGATTTAGTGGCTGAAACATTCCTGAAGTATATTGGGCAATTGCTATACTCGGTCTTGCGTTTTTACTTACTATGTATTATCAGTATAGATACCACACATATATCATTTCTCTTGTTTTTATTTGGACTATGTTGGGTGAATGGGTGGCACATCCTGCACCTTTCCAGAGATATGCCGTTATGATATATTCTATTATTATTTTTCTGAGTATGTTTATTTTTCGGAAACAATAATAAAAATTCCCCAAATGGGGAATTTTTTAATATGCGCTGATTTTATCGGTATCGCAGTTAGCAGGATCATCGAAGCATTTTTCGATTGCTGTTGATCGTTCTGCACGTTTTTTTGCAAGCTCTATGACAACCCCAAAGGTTTCTTTGCTTACTGTTGATATAGTACTTCAAAATACGGGAACATAGGAGGTTGCATATTCGAGTCATTTATCGAGAAGTACTGCTCACTTGAGTACTTTGGCTTTTCCAGCATCTATTTTTCCTTCAGCAAGAAGTTTATTGACTTGATCAACTCGGTTATATACTCCCATTACCTCATCGTATGCTCACTTGAGTTTATCATATTTTCCTTTCATAGATTCATACATTTCACTTCATTTTTCATATTTCCCCATAGCCCATTCCATTTCTTTGAGTGACCACTTGAGTTTATCTCCTCAATTCTTTTCTATCCAGGCCTTTGCAGATTCTCCCATTTCCCCAATTATCTGATCTTGTTTTTCTTTTACGATTCAGTCTAACTGTTCTTTGACCTGATCTACGAGTGTATTTGCATCCTCATCAATTTGTTTTATCATCTTTTGTTTTGTGGTAATCTCCTCAAGTCTATCGAGAAGATTATTGATATTTTTTTCTCATTCACGGTACTTGGTATATTCTTTTGATATGCTCGATGCAACATCTTCATCTTCGATATCACCCATGATTTCTTTTCTTTTTTCTTGAAAATATGCCGTTCGATCAGAGTCAGTCATAGCTTCATATTTTGCTTGTTTTTCAGTTTTTAATTTTTCAAGTTCTTTCTTGAGTTGAGTATTACTACTATCTTTCTTGAGTTGCTCGATAAGAGAAGCCATCTTATTATCTCAAGCTTTTATCTTTTCAGGATTCGCTAATGTATGGATACATTCAGTGTATTTTGACTGATAGGCTGCTGGAAGTTTCTTCAAGCTTGAACAGCTATTAATATTATCTGCTGTAAGTGCATTCGTTAATAATTTTTGCCCAACGTCACCTATACATCCTTCTACAGAATATGAAAGCGGTCATCATTTTATGTTATTACAAACGGTATGATCACCTCTATTAAGTGCAATCTGAAGATAGCATTTATCACGAGGAGGATTACTTCTAGTATCTTTAAATTTTGATCCCTTAATCTTTTCACAGGCACTTGGTGAATTACTTTGTACAGCTGTAAATTGATAACAGTGATCACTATCGGGCATAAGTGTACACATCATCCCACCTATTTCTGTAATCAAGCTACAACTTGAAAATACGATGAGAAATATGGGGAATAAATAGATAAATTGTTTCATATCCGAAAAGTTATGGAATGAAGGTGGACGAGTAGCAAGAGGTTATGATTTTTTAGGAAATGATAGAATGAATGCACATCATATGGTAATTCCAGAAGAAATCATAAGAGGAAATGAATAGGTATCTATGAGAATAATCGCTATCTCAGTGAATCTTGGTTCAAAGAAATAGAGTTGAACTCAGAGAGTCATCCAAAATCCATAAATCAAGATATATGTAAAGAGTCGTGAAAAAACTGGATGCAATCGAAATATTCAAAAAATCCAGATAAGAATGTAACTTTTTAATATTGAAAGAAGTCCTATAACCCCAGGGATATACATACCATATTTCTCCAGATAACTATACAGAGAAGAATTCCCTGTTAAAGGAAGTTTATATATTTTGAGAGTAATATATAAAATAAGAATATAGACACATCAGAGTAACAGTGGCCACCAATTGGACTCAATCCATCTTCTTATTCGATTTGTTGTTTGCATAATTAGAAAGTAAAGAAATAGAAAGCAACTATTTATATAGTATTTATCTTCTTTTCATTTATTTCTGAAGTTAATCTTAAGTATAGTCCATTCATAAGGAATTCAATACCTTCTTAAATTATTGATTTGTCAATGTATCAAAAATAGTGTATAATATAGAAGTTATATCATATTATCATTTCTTATGAAAAATCGTTTTCATCTTTCTTCAGTTTCTCTTATGCTCTCCATAGCAGTACTTTCAACTATTAATTTTACAAAAACTGATTTTTCTCTTCAGAATATTCAGGCAGCCACGAGCACGCTTACTTCATATAAACGTGTATGAGTTTATGTTGCTCCAAATAAAAAACTATTTCAGATTGTTGTTGGTCAGGATAAGAGATATTATTTTCGAAAATCAGATGGAACTTTTTCAAGAAATAATGTTGTTGGATTTGCAACAAAAGCAGAACTTATTAAGTATCTCGTTCAAAAAAATCCAAAACCACGAGCTGTTATAACTCCTTCAAATTCAAAGACAACAACAGCAACAACTCCAAAAGTAAGCACGACTACAAGCGCAAGTTAATTCAAAAATAAAAAAGAGACTCGGTAGAGTCTCTTTTTTAAGTTTATGTCCATAAAACCCCTCAAGATATCTTGAGGGGTTTTAATTATTTTTATGCATATTCTATATCTGTTGCCGCATTTGCTGCAGGTCTTTCTGTTGCCGCATTTGCTGCAGGTCTTTCTGTTGCCGCATTTGCTGCAGGTCTTTCTGTTGCCGCATTTGCTGCAGGTGTTCCTTCTACTGCATTTGTTGCAGGTGTTCCTTCTGGCTTCTTTATAGATACTGTGTATTTTTCCAATAGGAGCTTCTGAATTCTTTTTGGAGTCTGGGAGAAAAATTCTCTTGGAGTTTGTTTTCCTTCTAGAACATTTATCTCACCTTTTTCTAACTTTAAACTCCCATCCTTCCCTGCTTGAAGTGTTATCTCGGGTCGTTTATCAGTTGGATGGAAGGTAATCTTCCCATCGGGAGTTACTGATTTTATCCCTGGAATCTTTGTAAGTGGATTGTCTTGAGATTCTGCTTTTACTTCGATATTATCTCCTGATCTTACCAGGCTAATGCCTAGATCTATTCCTTTTGCTCATACGCCAGGAATCTGTAGATAGAGGGGCTGATTTCAGAGAATTATATTGGGTTTTTCATTTAATTTAACCTCTAAACTTTTTGGTAATTTTGTTGGATTTGCATTGAGGTCATCTAACTCCGCTTTTGATATTTTTAATTCCTTTTTCTCATTTCCATCTTGAAACATCGAAACATACTCATTACCTATCTGCTTAAGTCCAATCGGGTGAAGTTTGTCTTTTCCTCGCTCAGGAGAAGTAACCATTGTCATAGTGTGAAAATCCTTATCTCCGATTTCTTCTATAGCAATTGTTTTTTGTTTTGGTGCTTCCGTTGGTTTTTCTGAAGTACTATCTGTTTTTTGTTTTTCTGAAGCACTTGCTCATGGTTTAATTGCCCAAGCTTCTATTTTTTGACCTTTCAGTTTACTTTTAATCTCTTCAACAGATGGATTACTACCTAGATTCAATTCTTCTTTAACCTTCCCATTTTTATCTTTATATCATTCCCCAATAAGTATAGTACTTCCATCGGATGATTTGAGTTTTGTGAATTCAGATTTCTCATCATTTGTATTATCATTTACATTTTCAGCTGTTATTCCAAGGTCTGTTCATTTGTATTCTTTCGTGGTCCCACTTCAATTTTTATAGCTTACCATAGCAGTATCATCGATATCAAAATGTTCAACATTCCCAGATGTATAGAATCTTCCATATGCATCAGGTTCCGGAGCTCGATCTGGAGCTTTTTCGACTACTGGTGGAGTCATTTTTGGAACCTCTTGTATTTGGAGTGCTTCCATGAAAGACGTAATATCAATCTGCTTGTTTCCAGGCATCTTTGGACTATTTACCGCTGTTACCCATTGTTGTTCAAGAGTTCACTTTCCAGGTGTTCACTTTTTGAATGCAATAATTCATTTGTCATCTGGTCCAACCACACTTCCTGGTGGAAGTTTTCAGAGAGAAGCTTCTGGTATGCCTAATTGTTTTCCAAAAGTAGTAATAAATGTCTTTATATCTCGAAAATAACCATTGTTACTTACTTTATAGAGCTGGTGTCATTCAGGAGAGAGATTCATTTCTCCTACATTTCTCCCTTCTTTTTTTGCTCCCGTATCAAGAACATTTCCACTTGCATCAAGAGTTCATTCTACCTTTCCTCATGCAAAATATCCAATATCTTGTCACTTTGTATATCCTTCCTTGCCATCAACATCAATATATGCATCAGGTTGTTTAGAGTTCAGATTTTCTGTTGGCTTATTACCAGTAACAATAAAATCTACCTCTTCTAAGCTATTCATGCCTCCTTTTTCAACTTCAACTTTTGGAATAATTTTCCCATCGGGTTGTTTTCCAAATGAAACTCCATTAATCCCCTTCTTTTCCAACATTTGATTAAGTGTTCGAATAAGAATATCCCTTCCTGCACCTCAGGCAGGAGTAAGGGTTTCGAGTTTTCAAAGCTGAGCTTCAAGAGCTTTTTTTGTATTTTCTCAGCGCTCGAGCTTTTTTTGTATTTCTTGTTGCTCCTCTGCCTCTATTTCTTTAGGGGTTTTTGGTACTTTTGGTTCTTGTAATGTAGGTGTATCCACTCGTGCTTCCTGTGCTTCTCCAGTCATATTTTCTTAAATATTAGATAAAATTTGTTCGATACGTGAAAGTTCTGGGAGATCATTTTGTTCATAATCCATTTCTTCTACTCCATGAATCGTTGCTGCCATTGCAGATCACATATTTTCAGCGAGAAAATTTGCGACCTGTGTTTCTTTATTTGAGAATTGTATAAAGAAATTTTCAATGCGTTCTATTATCTCAGGAGTCCACTCCTTATTAAGAATCTTGTTTCTCGCCTCATCTGGGAAAAGTAGGCTTGTACGTACTCGCTCTCGAAGTTCCGTTTCTGTCATATGAAAAAGTTATAGAATAATTGTAAATGAAAAAATGATTACTGTCAAAAATCGGTTACTTTTTCAACCCTTTCTTTACTTGATTTTATTCATAACGAAAGTATTCTCTTTTCCTCTTTATCCTCCTGCATGCGATATCCTATTTTTTTCTTGGCACATGGGTCTCCTATGAATGCTATTCAAGAGAATGATTATACCCTTTCTCTCTCTCATTTTTTTCGTGAAAAGCAATATATGCCGCGAGCTATTTTGATGATATCTGCTCATTATACTTCACGATGAAAAACTTCTATAAGCACAAGTAATAGACAGATATATGATTTTTATGGATTTCCAAAGGAACTTTCGTCATGCATATATCAAACTCCTCCACATGAAGATATTGCTCAGGAGCTTCTGTCTTTTTTGCCAGATTGTATCCTTGATGCGAGTTGGTGAGTTGATCATGGAGCATGGAGTCCGTTGATTCATATATTCCCAGAAGCCAATATTCCTGTTGTTCAGTTGAGTATAGACATGAGTATGTCACACGAAGATATGTTTTCTTTTTGAGAGCGACTTCGACCTCTTCGAGAGCAAGGATTCTTGATTCTCTGAAGTGGAAATATTGTTCATAATTTATGAATGATAGATGCTAACCCGCTTTCTGCTACTCCTCCATCTTGGGCATATGAGTGGGATAGGGTTGTAAAAAAATCACTCATAGAGCATGCTGAATCCGTCCTTCTTTCCCTTTCTGTTCCTCAGATTGCAGAGCCTACTGGAGAACATATTGCCCCTCTCTATTATCTTCTTGGTGCAAGATATCCAGATGAGGAAGTAGTTTCTCTCTATGATGGATGGGAGCATGGAAATCTTTCATTGTTTACGTTTTGATACGGGGTCGAAGAATAGGATTGTTTTCCTTCCATTTTTTCATAGTATATCACTCATGAAAACTATTGCCATCATCGGTGCTTGAGCTGCTGGACTTATGGCTGCGGCTACTATTTTAGAATCCGCTTCGGTAGGCTCTATTCGCATTCTTCTTATCGAAAAAAATACATTTCCTGGTAAAAAGGTCATTATTTCTGGATGAGGAAGATGTAATCTTACTACTGGTATTACTGATAAAAAACTCCTCCTTTCAAAGTATATACGATGATCTGATTTTCTTAAGTCAGCACTTGGGAAGTTCTCACCGAAAAAATGTCGAGAATGGTTTGAATCTCATGGAATCCCTCTTAAGTGCGAAGAGGACAACCGAGTATTTCCATCGTCAGATGATGGACATGATGTTGTGGATGTGTTTGAGAATATATTTTCTCAGTATCGTTCCTCGATTGATTGTCGTTATGGGGTTAGCATCGAATCTATACAAAAAATGGGTGACAGCTATACGATTTTTACCTCAAAAGATGAAAAAATTTGTGCTGATATATGTGT
>CAKZJF010000086.1 GCA_936941205.1 uncultured Candidatus Altimarinota bacterium
GCTTCAAGATTGGATCTTATCATATTGCGTATCTCCCTTTTTTTGTACTTGTTTCCCTCCTGGAATAAGTGACTCACCATTTTCATTTGGTTCATAATAATCAAGGATTTTCTTGGTAAGAGCCAGATTGAGAAGATTTCATTTTGCATCAATATTTTCTTCGAGCCATTTTTTATCAGTCCCAAGAGATATAACGCGTTCAGCACTTTGTAAATTGGATTGATAAAAGAATACCAATCATGGATATTCTCGAAACTTGAAAGCATATGCATGAGTAAATTCCTTCTTCTCCTTCATTCGAGCAAGTAAGATAGCGCCAATATCATCATGAATAGAATAGGTTTCTTCGATTTCATTTACCCCATCTCGTGCAAGAAGGTGCCAGAGATATGAGATCGATTCTTCTGTCCAATATGAAGAAAAAACAATCTTTCCTACTTGGAGTGTTTTTGGATATTTCATACCAAGAGTATCAAACGATATTTTAGCATGAGCATTATCACGAAAGTATTGTTTAATACTTGATCCCCCACATCCATTCGAAGTTTCTTTTATAAAGTATTTTCCTTTTTGTATTTCTTGAATATCTGTTCGTTTGGAAGACATAATTTCATTTTCCAGTACACTTCCTGAAGAGAGATTCTTTTTAAGAGTGATAACCCTTGATGACTCTGCTTCTATCATATAATTTCCATCTGAATTCTTCTCAGGAAGTTTTGATAAATATTCCCAGTTGTCCATATTTGCTCCAGTCAACATAACAATCTGTACATTCGAATCAGCAACGGTAAAATATGGCTTCTTTGCACGAATACAGATATCAAATACACACATGTCCTTTGAACTTATTATACCCACCTCTCCAGAAATTGGAGATATTGTTCCAGAGGATACTGATATGAGTCAGGTACTCATCATTATTTCTCCAGATGAAAAAATACTTCCAGTTACTGATACTCCCGATGTTGTCGCACTACTTCCACTCAGAGAAATAACACCAGTGAGGGATTCTACATTTCAGCTCTGCGAAATGACATTTACAACTTCTCATTGATTTGGAGTTGGTAAAAGAGAACAAGCAGTAAGAAAAGTACACCCAAAAAGAAATACTATAATATGTTTCATATAAAATTATTTAAGTGGTATATGGTAGATTTCATCTCATTTTTCATTGGTTTCATCCTGGAGAATGCCTCCAAACTTGAGAGCAAGTTTTCGAGATGCTACATTTCGTGGATCAAGTGAATGTTTGAGGTATTTATATCGAGTATTTCTTTGTGACCATTCAATAAGAGCAGCATATGTCTCAGTAGCATATCATTTTCAGTGTTCACTTTCACGAATCCAAAGTCCTATATTCATACGATGTTCTTCGGGAGTACGAAGTCCTATACTTCCTATAAGTGAATGGGTTTGTTTATCTAGAATAAAATTTTCAAATACCTCATTCTGTATGATAGCATTTGCTGCATTTTGAATATATTCAATCTCCTCTGTTACTGTTGGAAGAAATGGACTTATAAATAAATCCTTATTTGCCTTACAAAATTCCCTCGTTAACTCTTCCATATCCACTCAATCATCAAGGGAAAATGGAACAAGAATACATCGTTCTGTATGAATAGACTCAGACGCAAGATTTATATCTCAATGTTGTAACCAGTTCATACGAATAAAAGGTTATATTTATACAACAGTCACCTCAGCTCAGTCAACATTTATAACATCACCTTTTCGAAGTTTCTTTCGTAAACGAAGTTCTTGCTCACCATTTACTGAGACAGCTCACTGGGAAATAAGTATCTTTGCCTGTCCGCCCGTTTCAACCATTTTAAGAAGCTTCATAAGCTTATTCATTTCGATATATTCAGATGTAAGATTGAATGTTTGCATAAAAAAACAATTATAATATATGGAGTATAAATATTTTCTGCTTGAATACTAGATTATTTATCTTTTTATAGGTATTTAAAGTTTTCTTAAACTTCGGAGAGTATAATTATACTATTATTATCTCACTTTTTTCTTATGACTTCACAAGAAACTCCATCCACTTCTCCTGAAAAAGAAAAGGATACTACCCTATCATGATATTCAAAGATGTTCCCAACTCTTCGTAACCTTCATCCGGCATGGCTGATAGTTATCTGACTTTTACTCCTCCAGATTGCAACGGTATGTTTCTATGAAACACGGATGGATCGAACAAGAAATTTTATGTATTGAGTTGGAAATGAATACAACAATCCACGGAATGGTTCTGATTTTCGACCATGAGAAAAATCATTCAGACAAAATATGTGACCAAGAGAAATGAAAGAATCGATGCAAATGAGAAATAGAAAAATGAATACACCCGAGAATCTTACTCCATCAACAACCGTAAATTCCACTGGATCAATAAAACCTGGAATAAAAACTCCAGTAGAAACAACGAAAAGTGGAGCCTCTCTCAGTGGAACCAATAAATAAAATAAACCCTCCAAAGTTGGAGGGTTTATTTTATTTATCAGTTTCAAACGATTCAAGATAGGTCGTCAATTGTCGATTCACTCGGATGAACGTTGCACATTTTGGAAATTGTTTGAGCTTTGCAGCACCGATATATGTCCCTGTACTTCGGAGACTTCCAAAAACATCCTGGATAAAATCATGGATACTTCCCTTGTACGGCATGAGAACATGTCGTCATTCGGAAGCTCGGTGAGCATCTTTTTTTCCATAATTTTCAATGAGGGCACGATTGGAAGAACTTCCATAGTACTCTTTATATTTTTTCCCATTTTTTTCAACGAGCTCACCCCCGCTTTCGTCAAATCCAGAGAACATACACCCAAACATATTGAAATCAGCTCCTCCGCAAAATGCCTTGGCAACACAACTCGGATACTGTTGTCCTCCATCTGCAATAATCAATCCACAGGCTCCATTCTTGTTGGTAATACCATGTGCTGCATCAGCACACTCGATAACCGCAGAAAGTTGTGGATAACCGACACCAGTCATCTTACGAGTTGTACATGCGGAACCAGGACCGATTCCTATCTTCACAATATCTGCTCAAGCCAAGATAATCTCTTCTGTCATCTCATTGGTTACCACATTTCCAGCGATAATAATATGCTCTGGATAACTCGCGCGAATTTCACGAATTACCTCAAGAAATCGTTGGATATACCCATTTGGAACATCAAGACAGATAAAGGAAAAATGTTTCATGAGTCCTGCTTCATTCATTTTCTGGAGTTGTATAATATCTTCTTCACGGATTCCAATCGTATATCCGATATAATCTGGATCATGAAAATCCTTAAAAAACTCAGTATAATCCTCTATCGTATAGTACTTATGGAACATGGTAATGAGTTTGTATGGAGCGAGGGTTCGTGCCATGGAAAATGTCCCACTCGTTGCCATATTGGCTGTCATAATCGGTATCCCCTTCCACTTCTTCGGAGAGTGATAGAATGAAAACTCTCGCTCAAGAGTAACATCTTTCCTCGAGGTAAGAGTTGAACGCTTTGGGCGGAGCAGTACATCCGCATAATCGAGCTTAACTTCATCTTCGATACGCATAGTAAAAATGCTATGATTTAAAGGCAAACCATAGCATTATATAAGAAATATTTGGGAAGCAAGGAATTATTATTGAATAATAATGGATGCAAATTATCAGATATTACACGCTTCTTGAATAATTTGCCGTTTTCTATCCAACATTACCCATTCAATTGGCTCATCATCTGGTAATCTTCCAAGTAGGGATGCTACTTTTTCAGTATTCGATGTCAATATAGGTGATATACGATCTCCAAGTAAATCATACTGAGCATTGGAAATTCTGGTCTTATGAAAAGCTTCGAGCGTTGCCATAAAAGAGAAGATTATAAACTACAAGCCTCCTGATGTTTTTGTTTTTCACGATCAGTTTGAATAGAAGACATAAGCATACTATGTACCCATATCTGAGTATTGCTACAAAGTGATACTACTCATGAAGAAATTCCTGAAATTCTATCTCATCGGAATTTGAATTCAGCACGTCGTCAACATGCAGCTTGAATATCCTTGAAAAACATATTTTGAAAATAATAAATTATATCTTTTCTCTTCCTCCCATAAATGGTCTGAGTACTTCTGGAACCGTTACCGTCATATCTTCATTCTGATAATTCTCGATAAGAGCGATGAGACAACGAGAGAATGCAATCACTGTACCATTGAGTGTGTGTACATAGTCAAGATTTCCATCTTCCTTGCGATATCGGATACCAAGACGACGAGATTGAAATTGTCCAACATTGGAACAGCTCGTTACTTCACGATATTTATCCTGTCCAGGCATCCATGCTTCGAGGTCAAACTTCTTCATCGCAGGATTTCCGAGATCTCCTGAACAGATATTGAGCTTCTGATATGGGATTCCGAGTGATTGCCAGATAGATTCTTCGAGGGCTACCATCTCATTGTGTACTCTCTGAGAATCTTCTGGTTTTGCAAAACACACCATCTCAATCTTATCAAACTGGTGTCCACGAAGGATTCCCTTCATATCCTTTCCATAGGTTCCAGCTTCACGACGGAAACATGCTGAATATCCGACATATTTGATAGTATTTTCTACATCGATAATCTCCCCACCATGGTAGCTTGTAAGAGGAACTTCACTTGTACCGATAAGATAGAGATCATCATCTTCTGGATTTACATGGTAGATCTGAGAACGATCCGCTGGGAAAAATCCAGTTCCATACATCGCAGGTTCGCGAACCAAGTATGGAGGGATAACTGGCATAAATCCTTTCTTCACCATTTCATTGATAACATATTGCATGATGGCAAATTGAAGGAGAACGAGATCTCCCTTGAGATACCAGAAACGAGCTCCTGATACTTCTGCCCCCTTCTCGATATCGATCCATCCTCGAGCCTCACCGATTTCATAGTGAGCCTTCACTGGAAAGTCAAATGTACGAGGAGTTCCATAGGTTGACTCAACCACATTTCCAGAATCATCTGGACCAATCGCTGCTGTTGGATCGAGAAAATTCGGAAGACTTGCGAACATAAGTTCGTATTCATCCTTAGTCGTTTCAAGATCTTTTTCCATCTCGGTAATCTTCTCCCCTACTTCTTTCATCTCGGCAATTCTCGTTTGTTTCTCAGTGGCATCAGACAGAGTTGGGATTTCTTTTGAAACCTTATTTCGAACTGCCTGAAGGACTTCTACTTCTTGCTTCTTTGCAAGACGTTCTTCATCGAGAAAAAGAAGTCGGTCAAGGTCAAATTTGAGGTTACGTTTTTCGATACTATCGCGTACAAGCTCTGGATTTGAGCGGAGGATTTTGATATCAATCATATCTCTAAAGTTAAGTTACGGAGGAAAAGTATATGCAGACTGAATTCTTTTTCCAGTCAAAAAACGAAAAAGCTGGACCGAAGTCCAGCAAGGTTCACGATATGAATGGAAGTTTGGAGTACAAATACGGTACCCAATGCCATTCGATGAGTAAAACGGGAGGAAGTGTTATTAGAATTGCATATAACTTCCTTCTATGTAATTCCTGAAGGATAGCCTGACGCTCCTCCACAGGAAGATCTCCATAGAGCTTTACTGTTTGAGAGTTCATACTCGTAACTGCAAAGAAGAATCCAAATACAACAATGGCAAATGGAAAAGCAAAAGCAATCACGATAGCCATAAAAAGATAGAGCATACTCACATACAGCGAGTAAAGTAACTTCCCAATAATAGGCATAGATTTTTCCTCCGGTCATAACGAAATCGTTATATATAATCTATAAATAATGTCAAATAAAAGTGTAGCTCAATTAAACAATCATACTATATATCATTGATATTAAAAAAATACGAGTATTCTTCTATGAGAGAGTTATTATGATTCGATAGTGAGATATCATATATTCGCAATAAGAATACAAAAAAGCTGGACCGAAGTCCAGCAAGGCTCAAAAAGTGAATGGTAATATGGAATATACATATGGTACCCAATGCCATTCAATCCACGCAATACAAGGAAAGGTAACACAGGCAAGAAAGAACCGTGAAATCTTTTTCTTGTTGTTATTTTTCAACCGCAGAGCAGAATCAAGTACCATCTGATTCTTATAACGCTCCTCAATAAGGAATTTTGGAAAAAGAAACAAGAAGATAGGAATACACATTGCTATGAGGGCAAGGCAATATATCCCAATGAAGAGTGCAATAATGAAAAGCACAATCCAGCCTACAATTCTAGCGAATGACCGCATGAAACCTCCATGGATAGAAACATAACTTGTATAGAATAGAATATTTAATTATAATGTCAATTTATAATAGCAACTATACCATATCATAATTACAGAGTTCTTGCATATAAATAAAAAACATGATAAGATATGACCATGTTTAATATAAAAAATATGTTCTGGAAAAAGCAAAATATGCGTATTCTCAAATTCTGGAAACGCTTGGAAGCACTTGCAGTTGGTATTGCTATGATTCTATTCTGGAAAGGAGTCTGGAATCTTGCAGATCTTTCATTCTGAATTGACTGGCATGGAGCATTTCTTTCATTCTTTCTTGGTATGCTTATACTTCTGCTCACGAAAAATTTTATTAAACAATTTCTCCGAGATAAAAATAACGTAGAGGACTAAATGTCCTCTTTTTTTATTCCACAAAGAGTTTAAAAAAAGCTGGACTAAAGTCCAGCAAAGAGTCATCCAAGAAATGGAAAGAAGGAATACAGATACCGTATCCACAACCATTCAAGATACAGCGCAAGTGGAAGTGAAATCGCGAATGAAATCCAACCCCTACGACGCAATTCTGTAAGAATTGAATTTCGATCTTCTGCGCTCATCTCACCATAGAGTCGAACCATCTCCGAATCCATGCTCGTACGTGCAATAAAATATGCAAAACGCACAATAGCAAATGGAAAGATGAGGACAAACAACAATAGATAAAAAACAACTGGTATAAACCACATAAATTCACCTCCGAAATAGTATTTGTATGACATTCTATTTATAGTGAAAGTTCCAATGGTTGTCAAAATAAAATATAAAAAAATACTCTGTCAAGTAATTGCATACTATTGACTTGGATTTTTTTGTTGTTTTCGCTATAATACGCGATATGTCACTCTATACAAAATACCGTCCTCGAGATTGGAATTCAGTCGTTGGACAATACTACACTACCGAGATATTAAAAAGTGCCCTCAAGCATAATCGAGTTGGTCATGCTTACCTCTTTCATGGATCTCGTGGAACAGGAAAAACAACCAGTGCTCGTATACTTGCAAAAGGAATTAACTGTACAACGCTCCAAGACGGGAGTCCTTGTCACGAATGTACGAATTGTCAGGCATTTGATAATGGAAATATGCTCGACATTATCGAGATTGATGCGGCAAGTAATACGGGAGTTGATAATATACGTGAACTTATTGACAAGGCTCGTTTTGAGCCGAATCAAGGAAAGTTTAAAATATATATCATCGATGAAGTTCATATGCTCTCAAAATGAGCATTTAATGCACTTCTTAAAACACTCGAAGAACCACCATCACACGTCAAATTCATCCTTGCCACCACTGAGATTGATAAAGTTCCTGAGACTATCCGATCGCGTGTACAGCGATTTGATTTTAAGAAGATTAGCCGTGAGGATATTATTTCTCGACTTGAATTTATCGCACAATCAGAAGGAATAGAGTATGAAAGTGAAGCGCTCAGTCTCATTGCTCGTTTTGCAAAATGATGACTCCGTGATGCGATTACACTCTTTGAACAAAGTATCGTACATGGGAAAGTAACCAAAGAGCATATTACCCATACCTTCTTTATTATCGATGAAGGGACACTTGGGGCGATTGTAAAATTCATTGCAGAAAATAACACAGCGGCGATTATTACGACCCTTGGAAAACTCCAGGAACGATATATTGATGTTCGCCTCTTTTTTGAGCAAATACTTTTTTTCTTAAAAGATGCACTGTATGCCAATTCTGAATCTCCTATTTTTTGGACATACTATCGAATATTTGAAGGTATAGAAGCTGCCTATGGAAAGCTCAAATACGTTCCAGATACCAATCTTCTTCTTGAGATTACCCTTCTTAAGTTAGCACAAAAAAGTGAGCCTCAATCCATCGTAGAAACTCCAAAACAAGAAACTCCAAAAAAATCCCCATCCATTCCTGAGAAAAAAGAAGAAATAATCAAGAAAATTCCCTCAACTCCTGAGAAAAAAGAAGAAAATCTCCCATCCCCAATCATTTCTCCATCAAGAGATACAAAGGAGAGCCCTATTACAAATACATCCGTCCTATCAAAAGATTTCTCGTTTGCTGTTTGGTTGAATCATATAAAATGAGAAAAGGCTGTAGTGTTTCAATCCATGAAAAATTGCCAATTTAAAATACAAGATACAACACTCACTTTGAGTTTTAATAGAAAATGGGACTTTGATAAAGTTCATACTCCCGATATTGAAAATTTCTTAGCAAAAACGCTCGAAATCTGTTTTGGAATTATGTATACGGTGCATCTTGTACTCAATGAATGAACCCCTCAAGGAAATCAACTCGCAAAAACAGCTGATGAAATATTTTAACCAACCATTCTTATGAAGCTCTATATCCTTGCACTTATAAAAATCCTCTTTGATCGTTTTTTCTTTCAGAAAATTTTCTCTATTTTCTTATTAGCTATTTTCCTTTTTCTCTTTCAGGATTTTCTAACCCTCTTTTTTCTTACGTTTATCTTCTCATATCTCTTTTTGAGTATGGGAAATGCGGTTACAAAAAAACTCCTTCAGATGGAACGATGAGTTCGAAATACCAAAGTTACTACTTTTATTAAAAAACATACCACCCTCAATACAGTAGTAAGTATCCTTTACATTGTATTTATTGTTACTATAACAAGTGTGATAACTACTTTTATTGATCCATTTACTACTGAAGTACGCGATCTTGCTACTCAGATTCCTCTCCTCGTTAAAAAAACACAAGATGTTATTATTACACCGATTGAATCTCAATTCAATATACGTCTCGGAATTACTGAGCAAGTCATGGAAATGATAGGCGGTATTGATTATAAAAATCTCGCGGAAAATACCATAAGTGTTGCAAAAAATATCTGAGCATTCCTTACTGTATTCTTCTGAGCCCTTGTGTTGAGTTTTATTTTTATCATTGACCGAAAACACATTCTTGCTTTCCTAAAACCACTAGAGGAAAGTAATTTTTCATTTCTCCATCGAGAATATTCTATCATTTTCAGAAAAATACACGATAACTTTGGTGTTATTTTTAAAGCACAATCTATTATAGCAATCACAAATGCCCTTCTTACCACTATTGGATTATTCTTTATTGGTTATGTGGCATGAATGGGTGCTTTTCCATATACTCTTACCCTTGCATTGATTGTATTCATTCTTGGATTTATCCCAGTATTTGGAATGTTTCTTTCTTCCATACCTATTCTCTTGGTTGCCCTTGGAAATGGAGGAATTTTTGTTGCCATTGCCTGTGTAGGCATGATAACCTTTGTGCATGCTGTAGAAGCATATTATTTGAATCCTAAAATAGTTTCCTCTTTTATACATTTTCCGATGTTTTTAACTTTTATTATACTTCTTACATCAGAACATTTCTTTGGGCTCATTGGACTTCTTGTAGGTGTCCCACTCTTTGCTATTTTTATTTCATTCTTGGGTGATTTCAATTCCTATATAACTCAGTTACAACATGAATTCATCAATTTGAACACTCGTGGAAAAGTGGAAAAATCAAATCCATAAAAATCCTCCAATTATTATTATTTATTGACCGACTGCTTGTGGAAAAACCGCACTTTCTATAGATGTAGCAAAGATGCTTGATTCAGAAATTATCAGTGCAGATGCCAGACAAATCTATCGATGACTCAATATTGGAACTGGAAAAATACGTGAAGAAGAAAAACAAGGGATTCAACACCATATGATTGATATCATAGATCCAACGGAGGAATATAATGCAAATATTTTTAAGGATGGAGTACTACCTCTTCTTAAGCAGATGCATCATACTGGAAAAATACCAGTTATCTGTGGAGGAACTGGATTGTACATCGATACCCTTGTTTACAATCTTGCGCAACATGACGCACCACCCAATTGGGAACGAAGAGAAGAATTAGAAATATTCCGAATAAAAGAATGAAATATTGCCCTCTGGAATTTGTTACACTCTATCGATCCTCACTATGCAGATATCCTCCATCCAAATAACTATCGATATGTTATGCGTGGTATTGAGGTATTTGAATCTACCTGACAATCGAAACTTGCATTTCAAGATGTACGCACCACACCATATGATCTCCTATATATTACCCCATACGATGGGGATCGTGAAAAATTATATAACAGGATAAACTCAAGAATTGAAACTATGTTTCAGGATTGACTTATAGATGAAGTTCAACATTTGCTGTCTATTTATCCGAAAGATTCATTTTGACTCCGTACGATATGATATAGTGAAGTTATTGATTACATTGACGGGAAAATTCCACTCGACACATGTAAGAATCTTGTTGCTCAACATAATCGAAACTATGCGAAACGACAAATCACCTGGAATCAACGATATGAGAAGAGTGAATAAACCGAAGCTTTGGCTTCGGTTTATTATTTGTTTAGAGAATTTGCAAAAAACATCAATTTCCTGGATAATAGGAATATGTCTCCTATTGAAAGTATAGAATCATCCTTATACGGAATCGAGAAAATTCCAGAACATATTTCTATTCATCCCATCTATGAAGAGCAATTTATGAATGAATTAAATACTCTTATCTGAATTCCTCGCTCTTGGAAAACAATTATAGAATATTACAGTCAACAGTTATTCCGAAACACAGAAGATAATTCCGAACAGGAGAAAGAAAAACGGGCAAAAAGAATACAGCATATCAATCAACTTCAGCAAGCATTTCTTATACAACAAAAACCTGCATGGAGAGAAATTATAGAAGCAATGGACTTAAATCAGCGAACGCTCGTCCTCTATGATAGGGGGAAAGAACAATGAATGTGTCAATTTTCTATGATACTTATAACAAAAATACTAGAAATTTATATACAAAAATATAGTAGTGTCTATAATAAAATAGCTATCGTTCCACGATATCTCTGATATGCTCCAGATTATCTCGCAAGTAACTCTACCATCGTTCATAATGAGGCTATGGGAGAGGAATTTCAACAAATATCTCATATATATGCTGATACTATTCATTTTACCGATGGGAATCCAGATTTTTGATATGGAAACATTCCCATACTCTGACTTGCAACGACAGAAAATCTAAAAAGACAAAAACAACTTATTTGACAAGAATTTGAAACTACTCATATATTCTTTGGTCGAGAGAGAGAAAAAAATAAACAACTCGAATGAAACTCGGAAATACTGAATAAAAACGTAATTCCCCGTGGTATCTGACACATGCTCTCAGAAATAATCCGTTCTGTTCATGAAGTTGAGATAAAACATATTCAAAATATCTGAAAATACCCAATTACACAAACACAATGAAATGTTCATAATATTCTTGTATAATAAAAATCACCCAAAAACGGGTGATTTTTATTTATTCTGACTTTATACTTTCCAATGCTCACGTTCAGAATGTATCATTCATAAATGAAATAAATGGAACAAATTCTTTCGGAGGAATAATCATTGATACTTCTTTTGAACGATTCATACTTCATTCTACTTCTATATAGATAGCTTCTTTGGATACTATCGGATTTGAGACATCAACCTTCAATCCAAATAGATTTTTTCCGGTACGGAGTCCAATTGTAGCCATTTCCATATTCTGTCATCCCCCCTGCATAAGAAGAACTCCAGTCACCCAATTATTTTCTTTTGGTTCAAGAAGAAGCTTTATACCATTCTCTTCCGGCAATTCAATAGAGCATCCAAATCGCTTCAAGACAAAATCTTCAGAAAGTCCATCAAAATGAATTTTTGCATTCTGTCATGCTATTCATACCACTCATTCTCATAAAAATGAACCATCATTATTTCGGTGATATGTAAAATTCCACTGAATAGTTCCTTCCGCTTTTGAAGTTATATCAGTTAGTCTCCCTTTTTCTGTAGTAGCTACCGTATCAATTGTTATAATATTCAATCCATCTGCCTGAAGAATTCAGTGAAATACATATTTTCCTTCTACAGAACGATCAAATGATATATTAATACCATCCTGAGTATCTCAGAGAACCACTTGAAAAAGAGTTGGAGAATAGAGAAGGGTTACATTAATGCTTTTTCCTTCCATAGATTCTGTTACTTTTCCAACAAATGAACCATACAGAGAATCTTTCGTTTGAATACGCAAAATTCATTGAATATCAACCATGGAAAGTGCAGAGTTAATCGCCTCTTCCGTTTCCTTTGAAGCTGAGAGTCATACAATTTTTCCGGTAATATCCTGAATGAGAGAAGTGATTGAGTTCTTATCGAGTTGAACCTCATAGACATACGCATCTTCTTGAATTCACTGATCTTTCAGTACTGAAAAAATCGGATATGAAAGAAAACTTTCTCGAATATCTTCAAGGTTTGCGGATTTTATTTGTTTTGAAATATCATCTAAAAGAGCAGATGATCCTGTCACCCCTTCTTGTACAGTAAGTGATTGAAATTCTTTTTTTGTAAGAGAAAGCCATTTCCCTATCATTTTTGACTGAATGATTGGAAGATTTTTTAGAAAAATCGGATCGAGAATACTTCCGGTAATACTAAGGGAATTCAATTTTCCATACATACTATCTTCAATAAATATTGCAGATCAAGAGAGGGCCTTGAGTGTCAAAAAATCCTCTGAAAAACGAGCACTTCCAGTAAGGGAAAAATCAACCGCATAATTTTCCTTATTCTTTTTTGCTTCAACTATCGTATTTGCTTCAAAGCCAATTTCCGTTCCCATTCTTCCAATAATTCGAATAAGATCACGCTCTGTCCCTTCAAAAGAAAGAGTATTCTTGAATCCAATAAGCTCATCAAATACACGAGAAATATGTTTTTTATACACAGTGGAAAAGTCTTCATCTTTCGCAGGTCCAGAACAAGCAACAAGAAAAAAAGTGATAAACAACACGAACGAAAGAGTACCAGAAATATGACGCATAAAATATAGGTAAATGAATGGAGGTATTCTATGAAAAAACAGGATTTTGCAATCAAAAAAGCCACATAAAGTGGCTTTTTTGAAGAAGAAAAATATAAATCCTATTCATGAAATAATCGTACAATTGAAAGAATATGTCCCCACTTTCCTGTTTCCTGAAGTACTTCCTTTGAAGTAATCCATTCTTTTGTAAGATGACAAACATCCATAATTCCCTTCACACGAAGGGCTTCTTCCCGAGAAAGTGACAGTGCTTGGGAATCCTTAATATGAGAAAGTAGTACTTTTTTTGCTTTTTCTTGTGTATCGCTCATTTGGAATATAGGGCTCAATCCATGATTTTCTGCAAAATCGACGACATCATTTTTATTACTCCAAAGTCCAAGTTCTCCCGTAAATAAATTGATAAGAAATATCTTCTCCAGATTTTCCTTTCAGAAAAATACACTAAACTCTTCAGCAAATCGTGTTCGAGCTTCTGGTGGATAGTCTGCATAGAAACGCCCAAAATCATCCCAAATAATCTGCATGAGAGAATCCAGATAAAGGGCACTCATTGGTATTCAGAGGGTATCAGCAATTGCAATAATATTTTTAAGGAGTCCATCAAAAACATTAATTGTTGCCATTTCATATCCAGATTCGATATCTTCCCAGAAATGCTTTTGAAGTTCAGCCTTATCAAGATTTGGAAATAATTCAAGAATCGAAATAATATACTTTGCATCTGCATTATCCATAGCCTCAAGAATAACTCTTTGTGCTACTTCTTCGGATTTCATATCCTGAAGTCCATATTTTTCTATAATTGCCTTTGCATCTCGAACATCATTTCATTTTGAAAGAGGATAGAGTGTTTCAATAATAATGTCTTCTTCTTGAGAGGATGAATCAAATATCATAATTTAAAAGAAAAGAATTCTAGAATAGAATACCAGATAAAAAAGAATTCGTCAAGAAACAGGAGAGAAAACTATTGTTTTTCTCTCCGTCCATCTTATAATCCCCATACTACCATAATTCAATTCATCATGAGCCTATTTGCAGACAATATATCCCTCTGATACAATCAATTCTCTTTTCTAAAAAATATAACACTTCACATAAAAGACGGTGAATGGGTGAGTTTCTATGGTCCAAGTGGGAGTGGAAAAACTACACTCCTCAAGACACTTTGATGACTCATGAATCCACTCGATGGAAAACTATGTATCCATAACAAAGATATCACTTCCTACAACAATTATGAGCTTCGGCTCTTACGACAGAAAACATTTTGATACATATTTACTGAGGGGTTTTTTATAGACGCTATGACGGTAGAAGAAAATATACGCTTACGGGGCCATTTTACAAAAGAACTCTTCCCAAAAGAACGATTTGAGGAACTTGTTTTATTTCTTGATATTGGTCACATTCTCCATGTCCCGGTACAAGAATTATCCACTGGACAAAGAGAGCGAGTATCTTTGGTTTGTGGAATTCTTCATTCACCAAAGTATATTATTATAGATGAACCAGGATCAAGTCTTGATGAAGTCATGAAACAAAAAGTGCTCTTAGTCTTAAAGAAAGAACAAGACAACTGAAATACTATTCTCTGTGCTTCGCATGATACATCAATCATTCAATATTCAACCTCTATCTATACCATTCATGATGCTACCATTCATCTTCAGTCATCTCAGAAATAATATTACCCGTTCTGCACTTATTTGTATTGGAATACTCATTTCATTTCTTGTGAGTATAAGTACCCATTTTCTGTACATAAATACGATACGGATATTTGAATATTACTCAATTTGAGATGTGAACCAAGATCGTTTCGAGGTTACGAAAGAAGGATGAGGAGTCCTATCACTCCTTCATAAAGATAGTGCCTCAATAGATGACAGTATACAAACAATGATAGCAGAAGATGATTCCATACAATGATGGTATTGATTTACTCTCGTTGAACTCCCTGTTGTTGTAACTATGAATATATTTTCATTTACCTTGGAAACTGATGTACCTGTATTTGCGGTTTCGGATAATTATTTTTGTAAGAACGAAACAACATGCTCCCTAGAAAATCATATGCCTATAGGAATCTCTCGTTTATTATTTGATTTTTATAATACCAATCTCGCTGGAAGTGCTCAATTTTTTCCTCGATTTCCTGAATGAATACTCAAATGACAGTCTATGGAATTTTCATTTTGAACTTCAAAGATATTTGATTATAAACTTCCAAACCCATCTATACTTACATGAGTTGTACAGAAAATAGAATGAGATCTCCCTTGATTTGGAATAACACTTCCACGGAGCTCGGTAGAGAAAAGCATGAATGCACTCGGCTTTTATATTGGGAAACCATATAAAATTATATGATATATAGAACACGGCGTATCACCGGAAAGTATTCGGGAAAAATATAAAAAACATGGAGTGAATGTGCTTTTTGACTCAGATAAAACAGAAAATATCCATAAAAAACTTTCACTCTACCAAACTCTTCTTTTGAGTGTAAGTATTATAAATAGCCTCTTTTTTTATATTCTTATAGGATTTCTTCTTACTGGATTTATTAGAGAAATAACACCGTTTCTCGAATACCTCAGACGTATAGGGGTGAATACACGAAAGGCCTTTGGATTTATAACACTTTATACATGAATACTCAGTATATGAGCTATATCTATTGGAATTGTATGTATCATTGGATCAAATCTATTTCTCCTTCCTAAATTCGTATCAATCATAGAAAATATAGGAATTTCAACAGGTATCATTCCAATATCCCTTTCTTTCATGGGACTCTATTGAGTGGGACATATTGTGGCTATAATTCTTATAGGACATATCCTTTCGTATAAAATCATTTCCAGGAAATGGGAAAATATGAAATAAATCCACTAAAAAAAATACCCACTGATAGATATCAGTGGGTATTTTTTAGATAAGTATTACTTTAAGAGTATATCACCCTGTCATCCAATCTTTGTTGCTATCATATCAATAAGGAGTCCATATACAGCACCTGCTCACATCGTATACCAAAATACCATCCATGCAGTCATATCTGGAGTGGGAGATATCATTCCTCCGATAGCAAGGGGAAGTGAAAAAATTGCACCTAATATAAAACCACGGAGTGCTGGAGGACAAGGAAATCGAAATATTGGATGAAGCATATAGGCACCTGCCATTCCAATTGCCAATCCGATAATCATTCTATCTGTCACAATCGCCCACATAAGTGGTGTCAACCAGAATACTCATTGAGATGAGGAAGATGCCAGATAAGAGCAAAGAAAACCAAAAAATATTCCAAGTGATATAGCCACAAAAAAACGCTTTTGTGCGGGTGTACATTTTTTCATATATCAAGAATAAAAAAATAAAGACATACCAAGTATATCTTTATTTTCATTTTTTCAATATCTTACTAATACCTGTGATCAATGGTATTCCCCATATGTCTATGATTTCATCCATCCAACGTACTCATTTGTCTATAATTCTGAGCCGCACTAACTCAAGGCAACGATAGTTCTGGTAAATTGGAATCCACAACACTCATTGATTCAGGTACTTTTGGGACAATCTTTCCATTATCATCTATCATCCATAGAGTAGAACATTCCCATAAAGCCCCTTTATCTATTAATAATTCTATGAGTCATTGATTCTTGTAATCATTCATTTTCTCATCAGTATCAAATATATCCAATACATGACATCCATTATTATCCAACATGTTTATATCAACTCATTCAAGTGTAAAAAATTTACTCAACAAATCCATAATAATATAACGATTCGTTTGATATTCAGTCAAAAATTGTCCACAAAGAAGATGAAGAAGTGGTTTTCCCATACTCATAGGATAAGAGGTTGGTAAGTTACTACGTCGAATAGATTTTACATATTCATAAATAGAAGCATTCCCTTTCTTAAATGCTCAGAGAAGCATTCCAATAAATTCTTCAAGTGGATCCTTCTTAATCGAATTAGATGCATACAAAGCTGGGAGAAGATCATTATCCGTTCTTGATAAGAGGGTAACGAGTTTTGCCCCAGTTCTGTTTTGTAGTCCATTTACATTTTCTGCAGTCAATCATCAGTGTTGTTCCATGTTTGTATAATATGCACGTTCTCAGGCAGTAAACCAACCCCCTGATCACTTTCTTACGAGCAGTTTCCGTGCAAATTGTCAAAGCTTCAGTTCATCTTCATGCGATGTTCCTTCTTTTGATGGATTCATAGAGTTCCTATGTTATAACATATATAAATATTATAACATAATTATAATATAAGTAAATATATTATTTTCACATCATATCATGTACACTATTTGGCATTGAATCCATATCATGGACTGGAAGGATTGAATTTTCGTGAAAGCCGAGAATAGAAGGATTGAGCATACCAAAAATCATTGCAATATGAGCAACAACCAAGAATATTCCAACAAATATTGCGTGAAGTTTCAATTTTTCATGTTCAGAGGATTTTCGTATGAGGATATTCATATCTATGAGTGCCATTCCCATAAGTGGGATAACACCAAGGAGATAAAAACCAACAGCTATTATATCACCAATTCCCCTCCATCCTCCTGATGTTGTAAGTGGAATAACTGCTGTATTTACAAGATAAACAAATACACCAAGAAAATACCAACCCCCTATAATTCCAGCAAGACGATTCAATCCTCCAATAAAACCTGTTTTTTTTCATTTTAAAAGAATAACAAGTTCCGTTATAGCAACTGTTTCGGCAAGTATAACTGGAATCGCCATAAATAAGATTAAATTCCAAGGTTGATTGGTTGCTAATAATTCCATATAATGTGTCATTTCCATAAAAAAGAAGTAAATAACTAAAAAACGTACTTTTCATTGAATCTATATTCAATTACCATACCATATGGTATGGTATAATAGTATAAGAAAAGGAAAAGAACGCAAGTATAAGTTGAATGACAAATAAAAATATCTACTACTTATTAAGTTATATTCACTCATTCTTCTTTTTAATATTTTATGAGAAAGAAAAAAATCGTTTACATTCAGCCTCATATCATTATTATAACTCATATATTATAAGAATTTTATGTTCCTTGTCTCTACATTTCTATTAAGTTGGCCTTTTATTATAAGAAAGCTACTCCTCTGAATGGCCTTTATTACAAGCATTACTTTCTTTCTATTTTTTCAATCAAAAAATATAAACTATCTTGAGGCATCTTTTCTTCTGTCTCTCATGACTTTTATGCCTGTCTTGGCAGAAATACCAACTGGAGTATTTGCTGATACATACGGTCGAAAAAAATCAATCCTAATAAGCATTTGTATTGAGCTGTTTTGTTTGATAGGAATTGTTTCTACACAATCTTTTTTTTTACTAACATGCATTTTTATTATTTGGGGTATAGGTAATACTTTCGCGTCTGGGGCGATAAATGCCTGGGCAATAGAGCGATTCCCTGAGGAGAGGAAAGATCATCATCTTGAAAATTATTTTGCACTCAACTCTGGAGCATTCAGTGCTGGAATGGTTATTGCTGGTTTAGTTTCAACATTTCTATTAACCTATTATACCCATGATTCTATTTGGTATTTTCGAATAGGAATCACTATAATTTGATTGATTACCCTTTTTTTTATTCATGAAAATTTTAAAAGAGACTATGAATGAAGTCATACATTTGCTCTCTTTAAAAAAAATATATATTCTGGTTTTCTGGTATTTAAAAAAACACGTATTTTACGCTATCTTATTTGATCGGAATTTCTTCTTTCTATAGCACTCTTTCTAGTGTCATGAGCTGCTATGCAGAGTTTCTTATGAGATGCATGACTCAAAGAAAATGCTTGGTGAAGCATTTATTCAATAACAGCACTCGTTACCATAGGGATTCCGATTTTGACCCTTAAGCTGGTATCCTATTTCAAAAAGAAGACAACTTATCTTACGATTATACTTATTTTACAAGCAATAATATTCTTTCTCAGTACCCTATTTATCAACCCATATTACGCAGCATTTCTTCTATTCTTTTACAATATTTCTGAAGATCTTTTTAATCCCATATCCTCAGGATTATTTCATAACAATATTTCATCGAATGTAAGGGCTACTATAGAGTCATTTCAATCTACTCTCCTCAATATCTGATATAGCATAGGAATGTTATCAGGTTGATTTATTGCCCAGTATCTTTCATGGTCAACGGTAATGATTATTTCTCTCTTCTTTTTTCTTGGTTCTGCCTATCTTTATAGACAAGCAGAATAACTTATTTGTAGATATAACTTGCTTTTATTATAAATTTAATTATAAATCAACATAATGATTGCAAAATCTTGCATTCGTCATGTTAATTAACATCTTCAAAAACAAATCTTAGGAGATCACCATGCGTGAATCATATACCTTACATCGTACAAATAATTGCGTTGTAATTCCTATCAGGAACGGAAGTCACTTGATATATAATCGACTTCTGAATAATCCGATTGTTCTGGATTCTGACTCGTTTGCATTCTTTATGAGTCTGACATTCATTACTTTTCCACTCACTCTTTCTGAGGATAAACACGAACTTGTCATATTTCTCATTGAAAATGGATATTTCTTCAAGGAAGAAACTGACGAGTCTACCATTCTCAAAAACTCCCATACAAAGCATCTTTCTGATCTTTCGAGCGGAAAAACGCTTGTAGCGCTTGATCTTCGAATCTCAGAGAAATGTAACTTCGGTTGTAAACACTGTATTGTTGGTCAAAGTGAAAAAAGTAAACCCCTCATGAAAGAGCAAATGGCTATCGATGCTGTGAATGCATTTATGGCTTGTTCAAAAACAGGGGGAATTGATCTTCACTTTGGGAATGCTGAACCATTTCTCAATTTTAACGTTCTTCAAGCTACGTATAACCATCTCAATGAACATTATCCCGATGCAGAGAAACGAGTATCGGTAAATACGAACCTTTCCCTCTTGAATGAAGCAAAGGCACAATTTCTTACTCAATCAGGAATTACCACTTATGTATCACTTGATGGTGAAAAGCCAGCGAATGATGCGATTAGAATCTTCAAAAAAGGTGGAGTTGGAACGTACGATGTTGTAATGGAAAAAATGAGTCTCCTCGAGAAATATGGACATCCTATTGAAGGAATTAGTGTAACAGCTACGGATCAAAACTATCAATTCTTTGGTCCAAATTTCATTGATTGGTGTCATACACGAGGATACACTTCACTTGGTTTTGATTTTGACCTGATAAATCCACTTTCCATCAGCGTGGATGAACGGGTTGAAATCCTTCATTCCATGTGGATTCGGGCAGAAGAATTGGGTATGGAATTTTTTGGCACTTGGATGACTCCATTTATCAATATTACCAGTAAATCCATCATGCAAGAAGAGTATGCGTTTTGTAAAGGAATCCATGGACGAGCTATTTCCATAGATGGAGATGGGCAAATTCATATCTGTGGTTACTCCGATACAATGCTCGGACATTTCTCGAAATTGCATGAAAGTATTCAACCGGGTGGGAAACTCTATGCCCTCGTTGAATCTCGTTTGGTTGGGAATGTATCGCATTGTCACGGTTGTGAAATCGAAGGTGCTTGTGCAGGACAGTGTTATGCAACTTGTGAAAGTTCTCAACAAAAAGCAAGTGAACAATGTATCTTTTACCGAAAGGTGACCAAAAAATTCCTGGAAACATATGCAGGAATGGAAGAATCGTGACATTATATTATTCAGAAAGGAGGTGATAATCATGGCTTTCCGCAAGCTCAAAGCAGTCCGCGCTGCTTCCATGCAGTCGAAGCGTCAGAATTGCTGCTAATTTCTCCATGAAAATGGATGGGATTCAGTAAGTTCTAACAATTAAAACCAATGGGGGAATGCTATGCATTCCCCCATTTTTCTTGAAAGAACATCATGGAAGATTTTCAAATACCAAGCCCATATCTTGAGGCAGTAAAACAAATCAATGGCAATGTATTACTATTCCATCGTATATTTGGTGGATATATTTGCCTAAGTTCACAGCAATACTTGGACTTTACTGAAAAAAAATATCACAAAATTGATTTTCAGACGCAACAAAAGTTAGATGCATTACATTTTTTCATTTCTTGTAATGAACATGAAAAGGAAAAGTACACATCGTTACTAGCATCGAGAACTTCCAATGCTCAAAGTGGAGATAACCTCAGATGTCTTGAGCTCTCTGTCAGTGAAAGTTGTAATTTCCGGTGTACATACTGCACATTTTGGCGAAATAAAGCTGAAAAAGGTGTCAGTGTTATGCATCCAAACATTGCGGTTTCCATCGTTCAGGATTTCATTGCTACATTACCAAAAGAAAGAAGAAATGGCAAGCGGCCACTTATTTATTTTGGAACAGGAGAACCCCTCCTGAACTGGAAGGCAATAAAAAAAGTGGTTGAATATGTTCGGGGTATTCCAGGAGGATCTGAGATAAATCTCAGCCTGATAACCAACGGAAGTCTCGTAACAAAAGAAAAGTTGGAATTTCTCAAGCTTCATAATGTATCTGTGGGGATTTCACTCGATGGACCACCTGATATACAACGCATACAACGGCCAGCAGCATCACCGAATGTTGATAGCGGAACGGTTGTGCTTGATGCGTTGTGTTTAGCTCGGGAAATTGGATTTCAATTTTCCAGCCTCAGTGCAACCTATGATACTCCAGGGTTTGAACAACACGCTAGGTACGTTCTTGATCTTTGCAGCGAATACTCTATTCCTGAATTTGATCTCGATTATGACATTGGCAGTCTGCATGAAAATTCAGATGTTGAACAAATCTCTGAAGAGATTCTTGCTTGTTACTATGCAGCACGAGCAAGAAATATCGGTGTCTTCGGATACTGGATTGTTCCGTATGAGAATATTATTCAAAATAAAAAAAACATTCCTGAGTTCTGTCAAAACTACTCAGGGGAAAGTGTTTGCATAACGCCAAAAGGTGAATTTAAACTTTGTGGCTATGAACCGGCAAGTATTGGAGCCTTTTCCAATATCCGAGCAGCACTGAAATCCAAAGTATATCCTGAAAAGATATTACTGAATGAACAAAGTGTTCTCAAATCTTGCAAAAATTGTGAAATAGAAGGAGTTTGTGCTGGGCAGTGTCCAATTTCGCCACGTAATACGGTAAGTTGGAGCTCAGGTTGCGAACTGTATCGAATGATCACAAAAAAACTTCTCCAGAATCATCTGGATTCAATCCCCTGAAAAGGGGATTTTTTTAAGCATAGTATTTTTACTATAAAAAAAACTCCCACATTTCTGTGAAAGGTTTTATTAATTTTTGATTTGGTAGCGTCACGGAGAATCGAACTCCGATTGCGGGAATGAGAATCCCGAGTCCTAACCGTTAGACGATGACGCCATATACAATGATGGATGGAATCCATCATTGTGAGATATTATTTCTTCAGATCAGAAGTAATACCCATAGAACGAGCAGAACCAGCAACAATACTCATTGCATGATCTACATCATGACAATTCAGATCTGGCATTTTCCCTTCCGCAATCGTCTTAAGTTGAGCCATTGTAAGGTGTCCAACCTTTGTCTTGTGAGCTTCTTTAGAACCACTCTTTAATTGGAGTGCATCCTTAATCCACCAAGTCATAGGAGGTTGTTTTGTATAAAAATCAAAACTTCTATCATCGTAGATATTAATAACCGTAGGAAGAACTTTCCCCATTTGGTCTTTTGTCTTGTCGTTGAATTGTTTACAAAATTCTGCAATCTGGATACCAGTAGGCCCAAGGGCCGTACCAACTGGAGGAGCTGGATTTGCTTGTCCAGCCTTAAGTTGTAACTTAACAACTTTTGTAGGTTTTTTAGCCATATTTGATAATAAAATGAATGAACAAAAATAAAATGTTCCTGCTTTCCGCTCTTCAATCAGGAAATAGAAGCTTTCCTATCAAATCAAAGAACTTGCTATATATCTCGATAATCGGGAAAAAATCGAATTTATATACAGTGAAGCCCGCCTATTATAAATAATTTTCAGAAAATGCAAGAAACTTTTGGTTTTTTTTAACTTTTTCTTATAATCCTCTGCAATCAAGGATCGTCAGATCATCACACAGTGCCTCCATCTTCTCCATGGACCATATTCAGGCACCTCTACTATAGGAAGACTATTCTTGATATTTACGAAAGAATAGCCTCCTTAGTTAGGTATATCATTCGATCGAGAAAGTCCCTCATATAAGTTACTCTATTTTTAAAGTAATTGTTCTTTCTCTGTTTTATTTCATCATGCTCTTTTTTGGGCAGGATTCACTTTTTATTATGACATTTCATGAAATGAATCTCCGTGAGGAGATTGTTGCGGCGCTCGATAAGCTCGGATATAATGTACCAACTGAGGTACAAGAAAAGGTTATCCCACTTGGTATCGAAAAGAAAAATATAGTTGTTCAATCCCATACTGGAAGCGGAAAGACAGCAGCTTTTGCTATCCCTCTTCTCAATACTCTTGACGTACAACTCCGCAAACCACAGGCACTTATTATTGCACCAACTCGAGAACTTGTTATGCAAACTCGAGATGAACTCAGAACGCTTTCTGGAACGATGCGTATGCGTTCACTTGCGGTATTTGGAGGTACCTCTATTCGAACTCAAAAGTTTGAACTTGATGGAGGTCCACAGGTAATTATAGCAACTCCAGGACGTCTTATTGATCTTATCGAACGAAAATGGATTGACCTTTCTGCCATCGAGACATTTGTTCTTGATGAAGTGGATCAAATGCTTGATATGGGATTTATTGATGATGTAAAGTACATCTGGGATTCACTTCCTGCTCTCAAGCAAGTTATGACATTTTCTGCTACCTATGCACCAGAAATTAAAGCCCTCATCAGTGGACATATGGGAATGGAGTATGAATTCATTCAAATGCAAACTACTGCTACGGTATCTACTATAGATCATGGATTCATGCGTGTATCTGGACATGACAAGTACCCTGCTCTTGTTAAGATTCTTGAAAAAAGTCCTGAAAAGCGTGTTATTATTTTTACGAGAACAAAGATTGAAACAGAAGATATTCAACGTGAACTTGTACGAGATGGTTATAATGCTGCCTATCTTCATGGAGATCTTCGTCAAAGAGACCGTATCAAGACACTTCGTGATTATAAAGAAGGACGAATTCATATTTTTATTGCAACTGATATTGCTGCCCGTGGACTCAATCTCAATAATATTGAAATCGTAGTAAACTATCATGTTCCATTGGATCCAGAGGCATATATTCATCGTATTGGACGTACTGGACGAGCGGGTGCAAGCGGAAATGCAATCATGTTTGTTGCCCCAGATGAAATGCGTCGACTTGATCGCGTAGAACGAACACACAAGATTCAAATCAAGCAAATAGACGAAGATGGTAACACTATTGAGCGTGTCCGTGATCAACGTTCTCGAGGAGGAGATGATCGAGGTGGACGTGGATTTGGTGGACGTGGAGGTTCTGGAGGTGGAAGAAGTTTTGGAGGAGATCGTGGAGGACGAAGTTTTAGTGGAGGTGAAGAAAGAGGTTCAGATTCAAATATCTTCTCAGATCGAGTAAAATTTGGAGAAGGACAAGGTGAAAAACGAGAATTCTCAGGAGAACGCAAACCACGAGAAGAGAGAACGTTCCCAACTCGTGAACGAAGAAATTTTGGAGAACGAAAAGACTTCGGAGACCGTGATGAGCGAGGATTTCCGAAAGGAAATGTCCCTGCCCGTCCACCCCGTTTTGATCGTGGACATTAATTAAAAAATCCTCAAGAGAATATCTCTTGAGGATTTTTTTATGAGTATTACACAATATATACTGCATCTCACTTTTTTTCGAGACGAAGCTTATTAATTTCTTTCTCGGTCATATTCCCTGCTTCATGGATAAAACGAAGCAACTCATCCATACTCCCTTCTGATAATCCAATGGTTCATCGATTCGCTTCTTCATACAAGAATCGAATAATTTCTTTCTGTAAGAAAGATGATTCACTACAGAATGAAGAAACTGAAAAATACCTTCATTCTTTCTTGGAACGATTCCCATTCAAAAGAAGCCATGCAAGAATAGTTTGATCAATCCATTCTTTTGCTTCTTCGGTATAGTGAATAAAATTTGCTAATGCGCGGCGATATTCTGGATTAATTTCTGAGAACAGAGGAAGGATTGTATTTCGAAGACGATTCCGTAAATATGAATCATCTTGATTGGAGCTATCATCCCTATAAGGTATGGCATGTTTCTTAGAAAAAGCTACGATCTCTTCTTTTGTCTTATCAAGAAATAAACGAAGGATATATCATTGTTCGTACGTAAGAGCATGAATACCTCACAACTTCGTTCCGCGAATAAGATTAAAGTCAGCAGTTTCAATACGATCATCCTGATGATGTGCAGTAAGAATCCATTTTGCATGGTATTTTTCACGGATACGTTCTAAGAATTCATAACGACGAATACGAGCCATCTCTTCGATTCCTCGTTTTTCTGTTTTTGCAAGTGCAAGAATATCTTCTTTTTCTGCTTCAAGAAGCAACTTATGCTCCATGCAAAAAAGCTCAACAAATTCCCTATCTTGATGACTTTCTTGTCATCGTATAGAATGATCAAAATGAGCAACAATAATATTCTCATGAGGATGTATTCCCATGAGAAGATTGAGAAGTACCATACTATCAACTCATCATGAACAAGCCATGATAATCATATCAGATGAATCAATATGCTCTTTATATCGAGGATATACACTATTCTTCATAGAAAGGAAAGATTACTTATTACTCTGAGTATATCAGAAAATTCTGATTCATGCAAGATTTAGAAAGCATCTCACATATGCTTATTTCGTTGACGAATAAATCCAAGAAAATCATCGTCAGGAGCAACTTTATTGAGAATTTCTTTTCCACATTTTTGACAGGCATGAAGAATCATGTCCCCTTTATTTTTCTTATGATCAATTCAGACAGGAATCATCATCCCATAACAGGTTGAAAGCCGATCTCCTGGTGAATTATCATCTACATGTTTGGAGTAAAGACAAAATGGACAATGATTGCGAGCTGAACCTTCTGGATGTGGGAGAATTTCCTTTCCGCAATTTCAACATACAAACGATTCATTTAACATTCGAAAAGACATAAAAATCTGGTTATTTTTCTCATACTAATAGGAAGCATTTTTTTTGCAAGAAAATTGAAAGTATGCTATACTGATTCATATATTTCACATTCATTTTTATGTCATCTCAAGATCCTTCCCAAGATAATACTGCAGAAAGTCATATTCAGAGCGAAGAAGAATTTCGTTCACGTATTGAATCTGAGAAAAAACGAGGAAATATTGGCACTCAGATTGCTCAGTTTTCTGAACTCGGAAAAACCATCCATGAAAATTTATCTCGACAAGATTCTGAAAAATCACTTATTATCATAACACGCTGAGCTCTTTCTCTCGGAAGTTCTGATGTTCATTATGATACCAATGAAAAAGAAATTTCTGTACGTTTTCGTATTGATGGGGCATTAGTTACTGTTTTTACCCTTTCAAAAGCAGAGTATAAACTTATGCTTGAACGATTAAAATATAAATCAAATCTAAAATTGAATATTACCGATATTCCACAGGATGGAAAATATCGAATCACGGATGAAGGTGGAAACATTGATGTACGTATCTCAACCCTTCCTGTGCGATATGGAGAAAATACCGTGTGTCGTATTTTAGATTCAACAAAATCTATACCAGAATTGGATGACCTCGGACTCATGTGGACCAGTAAGCGCCAAATCGAAAAAAGTATCAGCCAAAAAAGTTGAACCATTCTTGTTACAGGACCAACTGGTTCTGGAAAAACAACCACACTCTATGCAATCCTTGATGATCTCAATACTCCAGATAGAAAAATTATTACCTTGGAAGATCCGATTGAATATGAACTCAATGGAGTAGTGCAATCAGAGGTGGATGAACGAAAAAATTATAGTTATGAAAATGGACTTCGTGCTCTTCTTCGACAAGATCCAGATGTTATAATGATTGGGGAAATTCGAGATCTGAATTCTGCAACCATCGCTATCCAGGCTGCTATGACCGGACATCTGGTTCTTTCCACCCTCCATACAAAAAGTGCAAGTGAAACGATTGAACGACTCATGAATATGGGAATTCCAAACTATGTACTTGCCTCATGAGTAGATGTTATTATCGCACAACGACTCGTTCGCAAGCTCTGTCCACATTGTATTCAAGAATACGAAGCAGATCCGAGTCAGGTAGATATTATCAAATGGATGATGAAAGATATCTGAGTGGAAAAGATCGCTCTCAAGCAAGAATGATATAAGCTTTTCCGATCAAAGGGATGTGAAAGTTGTTGATTTACAGGATATAAGTGACGACTCGGAATCTATGAAGTACTTACATTTAATGATAAAATCCGAACACTTATCCGACTCTGAAGTAGTCCAAGGGAAATAATGACCGAAGCACGCAATAATGATCTTATTCTTATGCGTGAAGATGGAATTCTTAAGGCTATGCAAGGAAAAACGAGTCTTGATGAACTGTTTAAGGTAATTGATTAATATATATTATGGCTTCAGATACAGAAAAACGTATTATTCCAAATACCAATACTACCGTAGTAATAAATCAAACAGGAGTTAGCTCTATGACTTCTCAGGTAGAAAATAAAACCAATGAACTTCTCGAAAATACCAATCCTGAAACTATTATGGTTCCAAGTTATATTGAAATGAGAGAAGATGGGGTTTATATTATTTTTGAAGAACTGACTCAGCCTGATGATTTTAAAAAATCACTTGATAGTTGGTTTTCAAATAATATGTATATAGAGTGAATTGATATAAAACGCATAGAACGAATTCTCTTTGAACAATGAGAGCATACTGGAGAATTAAAAATCTGATCTGCATTAAAAGCTATTCCAGAAGATCTTCTTGGGATTTTCTGAGAAAGCATACAAGTTTGAAAAGATGGAAAAGCACGCTGGAACTATTTCTTCCGTCGTGAAATTGCAACCGATGATGTCTATATAGGAATCATGAAAGACATGGTAATTGCACAAGCATGGAAAACAGGACGAACACGTCCTGCAATTCGATATGGATTTATAGGAGAAAATATTATAACATGACTCCAGAAAAAATCGAATGCAACCATGATAATAGCGGAACCAAAAAACTCTACGACCTGAGAAGATGCAACGGTACAAGAAATATTCCCTACAAAACGAAATGGACAACTTTCTGAAAATGAACATGATAGAAGATGACTTGATGAGTGACATCTGAATCAAAGAGAGGTACTCGAATGAGAAGTTCTCTATAAAAAAATCCCTGCACTTCCTGGAAAATCTGGAATGGATGTAAGTGGTCTTGTAACCCTTTGAACTCCAGGGAAGGATATATTTTTTCCTCGATTTAATACAGAAACACTCATAATAGAAAAACAAGTGGACGGGAGTGAACTCCTAAAAGCACGACGTGCTTGATTTGTCTACCGTGAAAAAAATGAACCAATCGATATTCGACCTGATATAACGGTAAAAAGTGTTGGTATGCGAGATACACATTGAAGTATTTCCCTACATAAAAATACAGGTGATGTAAAATGAGATATTGAAAAACCAATTAAATCTGCCTATAAAGTTACCACTTGAGGAAGTATATTAAATACGAATGTAAAGGCAGATACTGATATTATTGTAGCATGTAGTATACTCGGAAATACGAAAGCATTTATTTCGGAAAGTTCATGACGTGTTGTACTTCATGAGACATGAAGAGCTGAAGCTGGTTGAGACATTACCGTTTGAAAGAATATTGAAAACGCTTATATTTGAAATCCATCAGGAAGGCTCACTTTCGAAAACAAGTTAGTAGGAAGTCATATATATTCAAATGAAGTAATAGGAAAATCAGCACGTGGATCTCTTATAATTGCAAATACAGTCCAATTACATGATGCTGAAGATTGTATTATTATTACAAATAATGCACATATTGCATATCCAAAAAATAATGTATATATTGTAACTGTTATTCCTAATATCACAGAGGATACTGAGCGTCTTACAAAAGAAATTACCGTTCTTGAAAAAAAGTTAAAATGACAAGATGACCAATATAAAGGGAAAGTAGTAGAGATAGGACGAAGTATAAAATGACCGCATATTACCCCTCAAGACCTCGCACAAATTGGTGCTCTCGTGAGTCAAATGGCTCCAATTTTTCTAAAAAATACACTTACTCCTGAAGAAAGCCAGAGAAAGGCTAAATTCATAAGTTCACCACTTCGAACACTTATTCCACTCTATAATTCCCTGAAGGAACTCAAGGAAGAACTTCAAGAAAAAAGAGATCTCCTGAATCATACACAATCTATACCAGAAAATGTACTGGGTTCTTTATCCATTCAACTTGATCATATTGATGGAGAGAATAATATTCTTCATGTTTTGCAGTATTCCCTTCCAGTCCAAGAGGATTTCAGAATTCAATGAGAAGAAAAGCAACAAGCATTCACACAAAATATTCGAAATCTCACTGGAAAAAGGTATCCTATCTCATGATGACATTTTTCTCTGAAATGATGAGAATAAATTTGACAATTAATTAATTTATGTAATATATACATGTATACTCTAACTTATTCTTCTATGGCACGTGATTCCGTAGCTCCTCGTTTTGAACAACCAAAACCAACTTTTCAACTTTCAGATACTGCATATCCGAACCTCCAAGCAGATGAATGAAATAATGAATTGAATTTTACCCATACCGTAACAGAAAGTACATGAGCTGGCTCAAGAACAGTTATAAAAGATCAAAGCGGTGTAATCCTTGCGCTTCTCGATTGTTCACGCGATTCGTAATAATTATCTTTAAAAAAATCCTCCAAATATTTTGGAGGATTTTTTATTTATTCAGGGGAATCTGACGAATCTCAAGAAGTCATGTGAGTTCATTTTGAAACCAAGCTGTAATTATTTTTGTACCCTCTGGAATCGGGAGTCCATGACGAAAACAGTCAGATGCAGACAATTCTGTGTTTAAATTGGTTTGAGATGAAAGCATATAAGGAAAAATAAGAAATACTCTATGTATATATCGAAACAATATACGTTTGTCAAAGATACTTTTAAAAAATGATTCATTACTATATAAGAAATAATGAGAGTACGAAACTTATAACTGTAAACCAGAACCAATATCCTCTATTTGGAATAGTTTCTGCAAGATATTTTGAAATAAAATGAGTTGCAATCATTATTCCAATAGACTGGAGGATAAATGGTGTAAGATTCATGATTTATAGAAGATTATAACGAAGTTCATCAATATTTCCGGCACCCTGAAGTAGTATAATTGCATTTCATGGATGTTCTTGATCAAATTTTTCTATTTTTTCAAGTGTTTTCTGGAGTCATTCACCATCTATGACAAATGGATATCGTACCTGTAAAGTTTTTATGAGACGTTCCATATTCATCCAATCTACATCTTCTTTTTTATCTCGTGAAAAGTAGATATCTGAAATAATGAGACTATCAGCACTATCAAATGCGGTCGAAAACTCAGGAAGCAATTCTCGAGTTCGAGAATATTGGTGTGGCTGAAAAACAACACATAAGTGCTTTTCTGGATACTTTTTCTTAATAGCCGCAAGTGTTGGCTTAAGTTCATTAGGGTGATGTCCATAATCCGACATAAGCATATTTCCATTTTCTGTGACTCATACGACTTCACTTCTTCTCCATGCACCCGAATATGATTCGAGTTTTTGACAAATCCATTTCTCATCGAGTCAAACCAATCTTCCAACCGCATATGCAAGATATGCATCCTGGAGAATATGATCTCATGGAACAAGAAGATTCATTATTGGAATCGGAAGTATGACTTCTTCGATGATTGAATGGATTTTTCCATCTTCATTCAGTTCACCTGCACGACTATATCGAATTCCATTTTTTCCTACTACCATTCTTTTCAAGGGATCTATTCGAAGTTTTCATGCATTCACATCTCATTCAGAAACAAGTATATATCCACTCGTCTGATCAACTATAGATTGAAATGCGCTGATATAATCTTCAAGATTTTTGTAATAATCGAGATGATCAAGATCAATATTAGTAATTACTGTTATGAATGGAAAATACCGAAGGAATGAACGTTTATATTCACAGGCCTCTATGGCAATATAAGGAGAATCTTCATAATGAAAATTCGAATTTCCAAGCTGTGGAACTTGAGTTCCAATAATAGCGCTTCCTCATACAGGAGATCATGCAAGCATCCATGCTGCCATGGAGGTAGTTGTTGATTTTCCATGAGACCCCGTAATGGCAATACATTTTTTAGAATTAACAATTTCAGCAAGTGCTTCTGGATATGAGAGATTTCGTATACCAAGTTCCATTGCTTTTTTGAGTTCTGGATTTGCGAGAAGTTGTTCTTCCTTTGGAAGGTCTGGCTTTGTTACAATAGCCTCAGAATAAATCACAAGTTCCGTATCGTCTGGAAGATGAGATCTATCATGATGAATAAAAATATTCATCCCTTCACTCTGTAAGGTATGAATCAACTCTGAATCTGCTCAATCAGATCAAGAAACCGTCCATCCGATTGAACTATAATATCGTGCTACTGCAGATACTCAAATTCCTCATATGCCAATAATATGTACATGTGCCATGATAAACTCAGTGTAAGAAAGACTTTCCTAGAATTCTAGGAAAGTTTTCAAGTTTTACAAGTCAAAATTATTCTCTGCCATCGTATCAAGCCATGCTCGAAAGAGAGCTTCTGCATCTTCTCGAAGAATTCAAATACGATCAGTAAAAGAGAGATACTCTTTCATAACAAGATGCATGTGAGCAACAAAATTTCGACTTTTAGCATTATGTGTATGTTCATTTTGATATACTTGATACATGCTCCACCGAATATGTTCTCGTATATCAGTCAGTGAAATACGGTTTCTTGGTGTCGATTCAAGGAGAAGAAGAAGTGAAAATGACTCGAGAGCTAAAAGTGAAATACGGAGTTGCCATCGTACCAATTCAGTACGGATTTGTGCAACTGTTTCTGGGATTTTTGACTGTATAAGTGTTGATAAGCGTATATCATCTGGTAAATTATTTCGATCAGATAAGTCAAAATAATATACTTTTGTATTACCTTCTACATCACATCAACCCGCTTCGTAGTGACTTCTCATATGAAGAGCAATATCACGTGAGGTGATAAGTGAAGCAATTTTCTCATTGTATTCACGATTCGCAATTTCTTTCTCCTTTCTAATACGATGTTTCTCATGTTTTTTAAGAACTTCAGTATCATTATTTGTTATAGCTTTTTGTGTCTGCATTCAAACAGATACCATGAGATTATTTGAATCAGGTAATCATCTTTGTAATGCGGTAGAAAGTGGTTTTTGTTTAAAAAATGGGAGTCAATCTGGTTTTTTCTTCATAAAAAAATGTGTTTATTATTTATATATAAACACATTTTTTATATTGTCAATATTTATTGCTTATCAAAAATGAACTATTGAATTGTTTTTACATAGGTAACAAAAGCCGCTGTAGTAAGACTTGCTCCTCCCACAGCCTGAACATCTAAATTCTTGAGTGATTTCCCAACAATTTGTTTTTGTGCAGCTTCACCGAATGATTTCTGCCATTTCGTTGATATTGGATTTTCAGTTTTTGGAGTTGTTATAAGACGAACAATAATGCCATTCTCCACATCCATCATAATATCTATTTGATCTTTTCCCTGTTTTGGATTTATATATGAAAGTGTATTCATAAAATGCGCTGAGGTTGCTCCGGAAAGTGTAGATCATGACTTAGAAGGAGAAGTATCTTTTGAAGGAGGCGAAGAGGGGGTACATGAAGCAAGAACGAAGATAATACTCAAGGCAATGGAACTAGAAAGAATAAGGGATTTCATAATGAGAAAGTTATAAGTCTTCTTATGATATGTAGATTCTTCCAAAAGCAACTTCCAAAGAGTAACTAAAAAGGTACTGAATGTGCATTAGTGTACCTTCCTTGCTTCATAAATAAAGATATAGAGAATTAAAAAGAAGATGGAATAAAGAATAGTAAATTCAATGAGTGGCATAGCACCTGATTCGTACAGCTTACTTACCTGTTGCCTAGCAGCATCAGAAATATCCCAACTTGAACCATTCGAGAGAGTTAATATATGAATCTCATGAAATAGTTGCCCTGGATGACTCAAAATATCCCAACTATTAAATCGAAGAAAGCGACCTATATACACTCACAAGACAGCAAGAAACATGCTCGTTCAAACCATAACCCAACCAGATATATGGCCAAAAAGTTTATTCCATTCTTTATGAACGAGCTCAAGAGATGCATATCCGATAACGAGTCAGGCCAAGAAGAAATCAGTAATCAATAAAAGATTGAGGAAAAAATGTTCCTTTACTTCCCCAAGATGAACATAATCCGTTAAGAGATAGAGGCTATTTGGGAAAAAACCGAGCCATCATATAAAACCAAGCCATTGTATCCAACCTTTCTGTTGACGAAATACTCAAGCAAAGAAATAAGGCACCAGTGCAAGAAATAAATTCCAAAGGAGCCCAAGGTAGTGCAAAGATCCCGTTATTCCATATTGTATAAGGAATAAGAAAACTCCATAGATGAGTAAATATATAAAGGCATGCATAATATAGTATTGATAGATTTCTACTATATCAGATATTTTGCTTTTCATCAAGAATTCACAAATATATTGTTATGTATTGAATTCCTCTTCATGTTCCCTATAATCCCTCTATTTACAGCAGATATATTATATGAAACATTATTGGAAAAATACTATCAAACAATTATTACACAAAGGAATGATTATGATTAAAAACTGGAAATATTTCCAGTTTTTAAAGAGACTTCCCTTCTTGATTCGAGTAGCTATTTCTGGATTCCTCTTTCTTTATTGAGTTATTGCCGCATTGAGTCCACTCCCATTTTGAATTCTTTCAATTCTTCTCTCCTGATCACTTATCCTTGGTATCCGACGTATTAAAACATATATTCTTCGACTCTTCTCATATATAAGACTTTATAAAATACTAGGATTTTTGCATATGCTCTGGTATAAAAAGAAGTAGTCCATTCTATACTTTCATGTTAATTTGAATTTGAAATTGCTTATTAACTTCTTGAGCCTGTATTTCCCATCCATGGAGTTCACAAATACGTTTTACAATAGAAAGTCCGAGACCGCTTCCCTTTTCTCCTGATCAGAAAAATGGCTCAAAAAGATGTCACAAAAGAGTGGAATCTATTTTCTTAGAAAGGATATTACTGATGAATAAAGTATGATTCGCATAGGTAATAGTAGCTTCTGTATCTTCTTTTGCATATTTATAGATATTTTCGAGAAGATTCTTGGCAAGAATGCTAAAAAGTTTCTCATCAGCACGAATCGATTGCATCTGGGGAATAGTATTTATAATGACAAGTGTTGCTTCAGGAAATCAGAGTGCAACCGTTTTTTGTGTAGATAAAAATATATCTTTCGGATGAAGAGTAAGTTTATGAAGCGTTGTTTTTTCCTCAGAAACAAAGAGGAGTCCATCTATAATATTTTGTAAATGTTTACTTTCGAGAAAGGCTGATTCAATGTAGGAAGTATCATTTGGTAATTTCTTAGCCAGTGCAAGATCGCTTTGCATAACAGCAAGTGGAGTCTTGAGCTCATGCGCTAGATAATGATTATACAATTTTGAATGCTTAATCGCCTGTTCCATTGGCTGGATAGTCATTACTGCCAACTTATAGGCGACAAAATAAAGAAGGATCGAGAAAATAAGAACTGCTAACAATGAAAAAATCATCACATTTTCTCTCATATGTTCGGTAAACTCTAAGTTCTCATACAAAATATACAGCTTTGCACCATCTTTATGTGCATAAAATAAATACATATCATCATCCACATTCTTTTTTATAATCGTATCATGCATAACACCTGAAAAAAAATCAGGAGATAATCATTCTTTTTCAAGAAGGCCAGAGACTTGTATCTTTCCATTATCCAAGATAACTATATTTCTCATTCCACCCGGAATACGTCATCCCCCTTTCCCATCTCGACGAAGAAGATTTTCATAGGTTGGATTTTGTATAAGGTCAAGCATACCTGTATTTTTTGTAAGCATATTTACTCGTTCTTGAAATATGCGAACTTGGTCCTGCTTTTCTGCATACATTCCGAGAAATATCATACCAATTAAAATGATGATAAGTATTCCTGCTATGATAGCAGTAATCTTCATCGCAAGAATGTGTGCATGTGAGGTAAATTTCTTATTCATATACGTTTTTAGTTATTTTTTGTCGATAACATATCAAAGTCATCGAAGTGTTGTTATAAAATCTTTTCAAAGTTTCTTACGAATCGTTGATATATGGGCTTCTAAAGTAGTTGAATCCCATTCGAGTGATCATTCTCGCTCTCACCATACCGCTTCAAGAATCGACTCTTTTGTTTTCGGGGTGCCGATATATTCAGAGAGATATGCAATAATCTTATATTCTTTTGCTGAAAGCTCAACTCATACTCCATCTTGAAGTACCTTACTATGCGTAATGTCGATGCAGATATTTCCAATATGGATTCGATTTTCTGACTGAATTCCCCCTCTTCGCCCCAATGCTCTCAATCGAGCAATCAGTTCATCTACATCAAATGGCTTTGTAAGGTAGTCATCAGCCCCAATATCAAAAGCTTCCACTTTATCTTCTGTTAAGCTATTTGAAGTTAAGACTAATACTGGAGTTTCTCGATCATAAGTACGAAGCTTCTTGAGAAATTCATGGCCATCCATCAGTGGCATATTCATATCAAGAATAATACAATCATACTGACTCCCTCGAAGTTTTTCAAGTGCTTCAATCCCATGTATAGCGGTTTCTACTGTAAAAAAAGCGAGTTCACACATTTTTTTAATATTTTCACGTAGCTTTGGATGATCATCGATAACGAGTATTTTCATACATATATAAAAAGGGTATAAATAGAGTATATCCATACTTTACAAGAATAAAAACCACTTTTGCAGGAACTTGGAAGATTTTAAGTTCTCTTAAACTTCATTTGTTATTATGTCCGTGCATTCTTGAAAGGGCCGTATAATTTCTCACTTTCTGCTCACCCGGGCAAATGCAGAAAGTAAAATTCTATATCCAAAGCATACAATAAGAGATAAAATATATACAGAATGATAGGAACATCCTATCGTATAGCCTCTAAAAATATGAAGAATGCAACTTTATATACATATATCATAATTTACTTTATATGAACAAATATCTGATAGCTGGAATAGCTACTATGACATCCGTCATTGCTGTGAGTGGACTTACCTATGCTGGAAATTCTTTTTCCATTGGAAAAATGGGAAGTAATAACTCAGGGAGTGGTCGTGTAATGGAGATGCGAACTGGAAAAATGGGAAGTGGTCGTGTAATGGAGAATATTTTTACAAATTCAGGAGTGATTGCTGCAATTCAGGCAAAAGGACTTACTGTACCAACTGAAACTGAAATGCAAGTATTTCATACCGCTCAAGAAACTATGATGAGTGGAGCTATGAATCTGAGTGATGCAAATAAAACAGAACTCAAAACACTTCGAGATACCTTTCAGAAGCAAGAACGTGATTTTCTTCGATCAAAATGAGTAGTTACACCGACCGAAGAACAAGTAACAAAGATGAATACAATTCATGAAATAGTTCGTTCTACTCTCGGAGAGAAAGATGGGAAAAATAGAATGGAGGAGAGAGGAAGAGGATCTGGGAAACGAGATGGAAAAATGATGGAAGGAATGGGAAATATGGGAATGCGGGGAAATCGATAAACTCTTTATACCTTTGTAAGAAGAAAGTATTTTAAAAAAGAGTAAGACCTATCCTTGAAAAAATCCCCCAATTCAAATTTGAATTGGGGGATTTTATAATTATTTATGAAAACTTATTAAAATGTTCGAGTAATCTTAATAGAAATCTCTTTTACACCCAATGAACCCTGTATCCAATCTGGAATTCATTCTATTTTTATTGGAGGTCGCTCAGAGTATGATCTTGCTCATCACGCAGGATGATTATTAACTGTCTCTATATCAACAATAGAAACCGGTAAACTCAAACTATTTGCAAGAAAAAAGTTCAGCTTTGTTCTGGATTCTCTGACAATTTGATGTAACTTAGCATCATCGGTTGTGGTATGGTTCGAAGATTCGTTTAATTGACGATTCAGATATTTAATACGATCTTCATCATTTTTTGGTCAAAAAACAATCGGAGATACTAAAATATCATCTACTAATTTCTGAGTCTGCTCTTGTGCAGACACTCATGAGTTCAATAACATTCCAGCAACTACTGCAAGTTTTGAAAATGAACGAATTCACATAAATAAAAGTATATAAAAAAGATGCACTATGGATAGATATATCTTATATACTCAATTATTAATGTCAATACAATATCACTCATAACTCATCATACATTCTCTCTCATTAGAGAGAATTACCCTTCTATAATCCATGAGAATCATAGTCATATATGAGTATTCTTTCTATTTCTTCTAATAATTTTTGTATCTTTTGTTCGAGTTCTTTACTTGGGTTTTCTTTTTGTTCATTTGTAAGTCTCGAAAGTTCTTGATATTTAGAGAATAGCATAGTATAAAATAATGATTTTTTATCACTTTATTTTTCAGGATAATTACTGTTCTCCATGAATTCCTTGGAGATAAATTTTTATTTGAATAGCTAAATAGTATAGGCTCGAAAAATATAAGTAAAGTTATATTAAATTATAGATAACTCTTATCCTTTAGGGAACCATGGAATGAAAATACTCGTTTTACTTTTATATTCTTCCCATTCCTTTCTTCCGGAATATCTTTTTTCTTGCAGTGGAATTCAAGAAATAAAGAGTAGAAGGAATGTAATAGTTACCCATCCAATCAAACCAAAATATGAGAATGGTATCGAAATAACTCCTATACCCAACCAAAATAAACTTTCTCAGAAATAATTTGGATGCCTTGAATATCGATAGAGGCCAGTAGTCATGAGTCATCCGGGTTGTTTGATTTTCCGAAATCAAGCAAGTTGCCTATCTGATATAAGCTCAATTCATAATCCAATAAAAGCAAGTATACTTCCTATTATCAACCATATATTGGAGAATGTTCATGGAAAAGTTGTAAGATTTACCACCAAAATCGGGAGAGCCACAAGAAACATGAGAAGCATCTGAAGGATATACACCTGAAAAAATGAACGAATGAAAAAATATCAACCGTTCCCCCAATTTTCTCTCCAGAGAGCATATCGAGGATCTTCTTTTTTCTCCTGAATTTTACGCAGTAAAATATGGCTACTCAGACGAAACCCCCATATAATAACCAAACCAGAAAGGATATACTGATACATTCACTGAGGAGAAGAGAAAAAACTTATAATCGTAATAATAACAAATCAAAGTCACCAAAGAATATCAACAAGAGAATTATCCCGTAATCGTATGGAAAGTATATAAAAGAGGCAATAAAACCCAAAAATAGTTCCTATAATTTGCAACATATATTATACTAATTTACTCGTACTATACATAACAAGTGATACCATAGCACATAAAAATGTTCACCAAAGAATATCTACCAATGTAAAAGAGAGTGAATAATTTTTTAAAAATGTCAGATTGGTGAGATCATACATAGCATATGATAGAAATCAAAAGAGTGCCCCATACAATAAAGCCGATACATACGAGGATGCATACCCTGAACGAGTAACAAATATATAAATAAGTAATACTATTACTGACCATGCAAGCAACCCGACAAGAACATTTAATCGTATAGAATTATTTTCCACAATGATAAGATCATGAAATTCTCGTATTGTGAAGTTTTTTACAACATATCATAGCCATATAAAATCCCCAAGAATAATCGTAAAATATCAAGCAAGAAGCGGTATAATTATCTGAAGCATATATAAAAATAATAAGAATTATAGTATAGGAAAAACAAACCAGATATAAAACTTATTTTTCATTAATCTTAAAGAGATTTTTTCTTGAAAACAAATTCAAGATTTAAACTTTCCTTAAACTTCAGAGTATATAGTATACATGTAGATAGGTCGGATATGGTCAATCCGACTCTCATCTCACTTACATTGTTTTTCATTTCCTCATGCATATTATTCTCCTCTCTCTTATCGTTGTACTCTCTTTCACATCATATAGTGAGAGGATAGCTGATTTCTTCCAAAGAAATTTTACGATAATTTCACGACTCATTCTTTTACTAGCCTTTACATCGACTACCCTCCTGTTCATACCAGAAATGGTAAAAGATACTGGTGAACGAGCACTGGATATACTCTGGTTTCTCTTATTTCTCCCTATTCTTGCAAGGGTATTTGGACTTCCTATCGCTCGCATACTGATGCGTTATAGAAAAGAACTTGGTATATTTATGGGTATGCTTGCCATTGTCCATAGTACACTTTACCTTGCACAACCCTATCTTGGGACAAGTGAAAACAATGAATTCAATATACAAAACGAGATTCAGCTGAATGGAAATGCTACCAATATAGAATGAAATTATCCATCTTTATGAAATAATGAAACAGAAAGTGTGAGAGAAGAAGAATTTGAATGACAAAATATGAAAGAATATATCCTCCCTTGGGATACAGAATTCTGGATAAATAATGGGGAAATCTCCTATCTTGGAGTTGGGATGATTGCAACATTCTTTACTTTTCTCCTTCTCATAACTTCCAATCGATTTGCTATGCGATTCCTTGGAAAATATTGGAAACCACTCCATAGAACGGTATATATTATCGTACTTTTTACTGTTCTTCACGTTATTCTCTTAAAATGAATAGATATTGGCTCTATACTTCTTGTTGTGATATACTTCACAGGAAAATGACTCGAATGGTCATGAAAGAGTTTCAATATTGTGCCAAATAAAATAAATACAACACCTTAATACCTGCTTCTATGTGAATCCTTGAATACTTCTATAATGCGATACAAAGCATACGAGTCAATAAACTCCGAACAACTCTTTCAAGTCTCGGAATAATTATAGGAGTTTCTTCCGTGATTATTCTTCTTGCGTTTGGAGAATGAACCCAAAAAAGCATCACTTCAAATATTGAGGCACTTGGAACCAATCTTCTTACTCTCATGGCAGGATGACAACGTCAATGAGCCGTTGGATCCAGTGCGAGTAGTAGTTCAAAAGCAGCAACTTTTGAACTCTCCGATGCCGATACTATACGAACAATTACCAATGTGGCAGCGGTTGCTCCAATTGTTTCTACACGGAAACAAGTGATTTACGGTTCTACAAATGTAAGTACGACTACATATGGGATTACTCCGGAATATTTCACTGTAAAAAACATGAAAATTGAGTATGGGGTTATGCTTGGATCCGAAGATATCAAAAATGGTACCAAAAATGCTATTCTCTGACCAACCACTGTAACCAATCTTTTTGGAACCAATAATCCCATATGAAAAAGTATTAAAATAGGAAATGTGTATTTTAATATTATTGGGGTTACTGAAGCAAAATGAGGAAATGGATTCGACAATACAGATGATGCTATCTATATACCGATTACTACCGCACAAAGTCGACTTCTTGGAAGTAAAACTATTTCTCAATTTGCTATTACAGCAAATAATAGTGATAGTATGAGTGGAGTAAAAGATGCTATTACAAAAACATTCATGAGAAAATTTAAAATATCCGATGAATCAAAAATAAATTTCAGCATACGAAATAGTGCAGACATGCTTACGACTATAACCAGTGTTACGAATGCATTGAAAGTATTTCTTGCTGGTATAGCTGCCATATCTCTTATTGTAGGATGAATTGGAATTATGAATATAATGCTCGTTTCCGTATCAGAACGAACTCGTGAAATCGGCATCAGACGATCGATTGGAGCCCTTGATAGTGACATCATTGCTCAGTTTCTTACTGAATCCGTTGTGCTGACTTTCTTGGGATGATGAATCGGAATTATTTTTGCATTCACTGTTGTTCAGATTGCATCATATTTTTGACTTTCGGCAATTATTACAAGTTCAAGTGTCATTATTTCTTTTCTCTGTGCTGTATCGATCGGAATTATCTTTTGACTTCTCCCAGCCTATAAAGCCGCAAAATTGAAACCAATTGATGCACTCCGTTCTGAATAATTTTGTTTCCCTCTATTTCTTATTTTTTCTAATATGTTTCATATAAATAAAAAACTCGCTCTTTCCATCGTTCTTCTCTGAAGTGTTTGAGGTTGGTATTATTATAGTTCATCGAGTTCAAGTAGTACAAAAGCAATAACCGAATCGGATTTATACACGGTCAAAACCGGAAGTATCCGAGACGTTATAAAACTTGCAGGAAGTACTCAACTCGTGCAAAGTCAAAAACTTTCTTTTGGTGCTATCGGAAAAGTTACGAAGCTTACGGTAAAAGCGGGTGATATTGTAAGAAAATGACAAGTTCTTGCGGAACTCGATGCAAAAGATGTCAATCTTGATCTCGCAGGACAATCCATATCGTTGGCAAATGCAAGAAATAGTTATACAAAACTTTTCTCAAGTACGAAAGATTATCAGCTCGTACAGATGGAAAATACTGTAAAAAATTCAGAAGCAAGTCTTGCAAGAAGTGAACTTGAAGTACAGAGCCTCCTCCTTGAAAAAGATCAGAAAATAACAGCTCAAGAAAATACGATTCGAGATCAAAAAAAGAAAATAGAACTTGATACTCTCAAGATATCAAACTTTAAAAATGATGTTACCTATACAACTGAATCAGCTTCAAATACGGTAAAACAATCAACAATTGATCGAAATAATCTTGTAACTACTGCAAAAAATAATGCGAAACAGATTATAGCAGATGGAAAATCCTACTTGTACGACTTAGAAAATGGAGCACTTTCTTTCAAGGAATATGCACAAACCCCTATTGAATTCAGTGCAAAAAATTCAAGTAAATGATATGAAGCTCGTACCGCTTTCGATCGCCTCTCTGGAAAACTCGATTCTTTTGAAGTATATGTAAATAGCTGGAGTGATATTTGAAGTGGAAAAACAGAAGAATTACTCAATAAAACAATAGAGTTTTCAAGTATCGGGACGACTTCTGCCGATCTTATACGAGATGCTCTTGAAGAAAGTATTACCTCATCCACCTTTAGTGATGGAACCCTTTCGAGTTTAAAATCAACTACCAGTAGTGCCCGAAGTAAGTTTGCAAATTCAGAAACGAGTGCAAATAATACACTCAAACAACTTGTGAGCCTGGATGATGTTGCTCTTACAGAACTTTCTACTTCCAATGGAGTGGCTTCAAAAGAACAAACCCTTAAACAGTATGAAAATGATCTTATAACCGCAAAAAATACCCTCAAAGATCAAGAAGTAGCTCTTGAAAAATTAAAAATTGATTATACCCTCAAAGTTCAACAAAAAAATGATGATATAGAACAACTCAAAGGTTCACTCAAGGCAAATAAGTTGAATTCGATTGATATCAATAATTGACCAGATGCCACCGATATTACTTCTGCTAAAAATCAAATAACACAAGCTGGAATTAGCTTAGAAAAGGCAAAGCAAAAACTCGATGATTATAAGATTATTGCAGAATTTGATGGAACCGTTTCAAATGTAGACTTTGATCTTGGGGAGAATATTGAAGCATCCAATGGAATAACTGTGGAAGTTCCTTGAATCTATGAAGTTACGGTTGCACTTGATCAACTTGATATTGTAAAAATTGACCTTTGACAAGCAACAACCATTGCACTTGATGCCTATCCAGATCTTATACTTACAGGAACAGTGAGTAGTATAGATCCAACTCCATCAACAGAACAATGAGTCGTTTCATATAAAGCAAAAATCATACTCAAAACAGAAGGAAGAAAAATATACAATAATATGAGTGTTACAACCGAGATCATTTTGAAGGAGAAAAATAATATCCTAACAGTTCCATCGCTTGCTATTCAAACTTCATGAACAGGAGAAAATATACAACAATTCGTACAAACTTACAACAACAAAGTTACAGGAAAGAAGAATGTTAGAACTGGATTAACGAGTGGAGATGTTGTAGAGATTCTTTCTGGACTTACTGCATGAGATGTTATATTTCAGAAAAAATTTAGTGTTACCACTGCCACAAAGAAAGGATTCTCTCTTATTCCTACCCCTGGAAGTTCAAATCGATCATCGAATAGTACAAGATCAAATTCCTCATCTCCATCAAATGATATGGGTGGTATGCCTCCTCAGTAATTTTTATCATCCAAACTTATAAAATCGTGTATGCTCATACTTAAAAATATTATAAAAAGCTACATCATGGGCGGAGAAGAAACCACGGTTCTAAAATGAGTTTCTCTCGAGATACAAGATGGAGAATTCATTACCATCATGGGGCCATCATGAAGTGGGAAATCTACTCTTATGAATATCATAGGTCTTCTTGATGTGCCAAGTAGTGGAGAATATATTCTTGATGGAGTCCCCGTTGAGAGTCTTACTGGAAATGAACAATCTGCCTTTCGTGGAAGAAAAGTTGGTTTCATATTTCAATGATATAATCTTATACCCAGACTTACCGCATTGGAACAAGTATCCCTTCCACTTTCATACCAAGGAATATCAGGAAGTGAACGAAAAATACGTGCAATAGAGGCACTTAAACGAGTCGGCCTCTGAGATAAGATATACAATAAACCAAATGAACTATCAGGATGACAACAACAGCGTGTCGCTATCGCTCGTGCAATCGTAGCCAATCCATCCGTTATTCTTGCAGATGAACCAACAGGAGCACTTGATAGTAAAACATGAAGTGAAATCATGCAAATATTATCAGAACTCCATGAAGAAGGAAAAACTATTCTTCTTATTACACATGATGCAAATATCGCAAAGTATGCAAAAAGAACAATTCGTATCAAAGATGGAATTATTGATCTCGAATAATAAAAACATTGACAATTAATAATTATAAATTATTATTCACTCAAATAACTTTATATTATGAGTGAAATTATCAAAGCACCTCCATCTATATATATTGGTGGAACCTATATGTCTCCAAGTGATATTAGCCGAGAACAATTTGAAAAAATCATTGGTGGGTGTCTTGAAATTGGTTGAGATGATCTTGGAAAAGTAATGGCCACATACGATCTTGCAAAAGTGAGCTTTTGATACAAATGAGTAACCACTCGTCGATCTGGAGATAGATACTTTGAACATCCAAAAGCCATTGCACTTATCGGCGCGGTAGAATGTCATGATACAAGTATTAATAATACGCATGCTCGGCTCCTTCATGATAATGATGAAGATACAAGACTCTGAGTTAAAAGTATTCAGTATCTTGTAAATTTTGCAGTAGCTAATCGAGTTGGACTGGTATCAAATCCAGAAAAAACAGGTGATGCCTATGTAGATAAAGAACGAAAACGTGTTCATTATCTTGCTATCAAGGAGGATGATAATGCTGGAAAGATAAAGGTTCCTGATAGAATTGGCAATCTCCGTACTCACGAAATACGACTCTTGATTAGTGGGATTATCCAATCTGGAAATATTACACCAGAACAACTTACAAAATGGCTCCAAAATGCAGAAGGACAAATTCAAGAAACAGAAGAATACATTCTTCCAATTGCTGAGAAAATCGGTTGAAATTATCTTCCACTTCTTATGAAAGAGTTTCGCACTCTGAGTGAATGAGTGAAATCAATTAAATCATAATATAAAAACTCCCAATATTGGGAGTTTTTATATCTCTACAATATCTGTATGTATTTGCAATAAGAAAATACTATTCTTCTTTTCTATTTCTTGATGGAAGCTAGAAATTATGAGACACTATTCATAATGGTTGTATCTTCTTCTTTCTATGAATTTCCGTCTTCAATATCGCATCTCTCTCATA
>CAKZJF010000087.1 GCA_936941205.1 uncultured Candidatus Altimarinota bacterium
TCTTGTCTCCCAAAAAAGTCGAATAACTTTCTTTTTAAAGGGTTCCCTGCGACATCTCCGATGTTTTCTACATCCATGGGAAGAGGAGATGTTAAAAATTTTTGTTTTCCTGAATTTTCTCGAATTCCCAGCAAGAAACAAATTTCGGGAAATTTTTAAGTTCATGAAAAATTTTAAGTTTTGAAATTAAAGGTCAGATTAAATAAACAAAGCTGAAATTTTAATAATGGCATATATCAGCCTTATAAAACAGCCCTATGTGATTCCCTTCTTGATTACTTTTATAATTATGTAACAACAAACACAGTTATATGACAAAATGAGTATAACCTACCTAAAAGATGAGATTTAGCAGAAGATTGAGTGACTGTACTAGATGGATTAACAAATGTTAAATCTGTTAGTTGGAAAATAAACTCTACTGATACTGAATATACTGTATTAAGACCAATTAGACAAGAAAACTTAGAAAAAGATATAGAAAGTTATGATGAAACTTCATCTCCTTTCTTCTGTTTAATGGATAACTCAGTATTTATATACCCAGCTCCAAAAGAAGCAACACAGCTCAAAATATATGGTAATGTACACTATAAAAAAGTAGTATGAGCTGATGAAGAGAGATTGCCTGACACTTGTGTAAGAGCTATATTTTACTGAGTAAAAGAAATGTTTTTAGAATGACAAAATAGAGTAAATGAAGCACAAGTTGCACAAAACAAATTTGAAACTGAATTACTAAACATTTGTAATAGTTTGAGTGGAAGAATAAACTCACCTACTCAAAGAACAGTTCCTAACCTTAACTACCTAAAATAATGGAAAAAGAATTAGTTATATGATGGAATAACTTTACTTGAGGTATAAGTGACCAAAAATATCAAACACAAACAGGAAGATATTATAGAGGGTTTTGAGTAGATACAAGAAGATTTGATGTAACACCTACAAAGTTAAACGAACTCTTATATACTTTTGAAGATAATATAAAAGCTGTATTTAATCAGTCAATACTATGAGGCTCCGACAATATAATTTGGTTACAAGATGGTAGAATCTATTTAGAAAATACATTAAAAAAGACACTAGCAACTGGGCAATATTGAACGAATATCTGATATATGAAGATTTGAGGTGTTCGGAAGTTGTATTATTTTAATGATGCAAATCCTAGTTTCTCTGGAAGTAAGTATATTCATAGAAGTAATTTAGATTGAGCTGTATTCGATGAATGATACAGGACTTATGTTTCTACTGATTGAGATGATTATTATCATCCTAAAATGTCAATTATAAATGAAGCAGAAAGAATCCTATTTAGTCATGCAAATAATGTATTTGAGATTGATAAGGCAGAAGTAGTAACTAAGTTAATTAGTTTTCCTAGTAATGAGAATGTTATTTGAATAACTACTTTTCAATGAGAGTATAGGGTTTATACATGCACTTGAAGTTGAGTAAAGTCTGATTTATATATTTGGGATTGAGAAAGTTATATTGCAGACAATAGTATAGGACTGAATTGAGTAGCTTTTAATTCAGTAGTAAATAAATGAGCTTATGATTACGCTTCTACAGCGACTGGTATATATAAATTTGCAGGAACTCAATATATCGTTGAATATTATTGAATAAATGTAACTTTACTTGGTAAGATTTGAGAAGATATTTACCTAGAATATAATGTATGAGATAATAACTCACTTGCCATATATTGAAATACTCCTTGATACCCAGTTGGTATAACTCCTAAATACACGATAGACAACTCTGATTTTACTCGTTCTTGTGAGTTAGTAGTAAATAGTGGTACAAATATATATTACGCAACTGGAAGAGAGTTTTATGAGATACAATGAACAGCTACAACTTGAATTCTCACAACTTACATTGAAAGCACTGTATTTATAGGAGATAATCCGAGATATGAGAAAACTATCGAATATGTTGACTTTAAATTTAGCCATACAACTGCAAACTGCTATATAGTATTAGAAGCAACGATAAATGAAACTTTGACTTGATGAACAACTTGAGACCCAGTTTGGATTAAATTATGGGAAGGTAAAAACTGAGATATATCTACTACAAATCACGGATTAAAGATTAATAAAAACATTTTCTTGAATCCTGTATGAATGTTTAATACTATCAGATTTAAAGTAAGTTTTGTATCAAATTGAGCTACAAATTGTAAATTCTATGGATTAGATGTATTTGGTAAACAAGATATATGAAAATAAACGAATGAATAGGTTTCGATGTCAAGAATAAATGATGATTAGAAGTAAAACAAGATGATTTGAACTATTACTCTGATATTTACACACCTTGACAAACAAAACAAAGATTAAAGATAGGAAGAGAGGTTGAGTGAGCAAGTAAAACACTCTACTTCACTTTTGCTTCTGGAACTGCTCTTTGAGTACAAAGTTACACTGGTTTCTGATTTACCCCGAGTGCTTATGTTATAGATGCTTGGTTAAATGATTCTAATTCATCTATATGTATAAGTAAAGGTACTAGATTTAATTGAGTAAACTGATGATATTCATCATATCCATCTACTTATAATAGTACGAGTACAAGAGCGATATGAATATATAGCACATCTGCTTGAACAACAAGAACAAGAGCAATATTTTCAAAGTTTATAAAATGAGGTGTTGAACTTGATTTTACTGATAATGCTTTAAATATCGCATTCACGATAACAGCTTTTAAATAGGCTGTTTTTTTGTATTTGATTTTTAATAAAAAGTATTATAATAATAATGTTATAATTTAATATAAAAATATGGAATTAACCAAAGAGGAATTAGCTCAGCAAGTAAAAGACACTTACAATAAGTGAATTGCTACTTGAAAAACAAGAGAAGAGGTAATTTGAGCGATGAAAAATCAGCTACAAACTACTTGACAATACGATGCTGCAAAACAAATTGCAACTTGAATACAAACACCAGAACAAGCAAAGCAAGATGGTGTTAATGTTTTGACGCCTGAACAATTAAAAGTAAAAAATAATGTAGTAACTCAACCAG
>CAKZJF010000088.1 GCA_936941205.1 uncultured Candidatus Altimarinota bacterium
CACGTTTGTTCCGACGGCACTCATAGTAGGCTTCGAAAAGCTCAGAGAGTTGCATAGGATTTGTGATGTAAATATGTAAAAACATAACCCGCTAAAGCGGGTTATGTTGAGGAAAAGTTCTTGAGGCAACGAGCAGAAAATCCGTTCGCCTTGGTGTTGTTATTGCGATTCGACTGGGAAGGGTTGCTAGTATTGAAATTCTCGTTCCACGCATTGGTAGCGGAAGACTCAAACGACGACCAAATGTACTCGATCGTCGTACGATTGTGGAATGTACCGACCGCGCCGTAATTGCGATAACCTACATAGGAACGAGACCAGTTAGTGGTGGCTCCTGCCCAAACATAATCGCTTGTCGGCCAATAGGAATCAGAAACACTGGTAAAATCCGCCTTGGTCGGGAGACCCCATCCAGATGGACAGATCCCCTGAGTTCTGGATGCTGGGCTATTATTGGAAGATCCTCATGCCATGGCAGTACTCCATTGATAGAGGTATCCGAGTGTCGATACAAGACTGCAATCAGCAGTGGTTGTACTATTATTCCCAGGACAAGAGTAAAGTCCTATGTCCGTAGTCGACCAGGTATTACTTCCGGTATATCCGGTTGCGCTCGGATACGCGAGATTCTGATTAAACCACCAGACTCCGGCGATTTTGAGGAGATTATAGGTTTTACTATGAGTCGCTCCACCTTGCATGGTATAGGTGCGGTTGTCGAGACAGGTGGAAGTGTTTCCGTCGATTCCGAGTGTATTGGTAACATCAGCACAGTTTCCTCCTCCGGCAACGGTCCATGATGGAGTTGCTGGAGGCGTCTGAGGAGGAGTACTTGCACTTCCCCCAAGACTCCCTACCACAACACTATTTCCCAGGCTCGCAAGAGTTCCAGTATTATTGCTCGTTCCTGCATCTACAAATTGTTTGATCTGTGGAGAAGTTGTCATGAGAATGGTTCCTGAGTACGCATTAGCAATTCCACTCGCGAAGAGTATCTGTTCGGTAGTATTGGATGGAAGAGAACCAGAGGAGTAGACTACTTTCGGATTGAAAGTTATTCCGGTCTTGTTGGAACCTCCGTGGACGAAGAGAGTTCCTGAGAGATAATTGGTTGGAGCTCACATATCTATACTAGAGAGATAGGTTACTCCGGTGGAGGTTATGATACTCGGTACTGCGAGAAGATAGATAATGTTTCCTGTTTGAGTCTTGGCAGAGATTCCATTGTAATTTCCTTTAACATAGGCAATGGTAGGATTTCCAGTGGCTGCTTGGGCAGTTGGGAAGAGAGCCCCTTCTTGACTCTCCTCAGTTGAGGGGGGAACGAGTGCATACGAGTGGGGGGAGTAAGAAGCTACACTATCACCTTCCCAATCTGCTTTGATTTGGAAAGCCTTTCCGTAGGAGAGTTTAGAGTAAGTGTAGGGATTATTAGTCGAAAGAGGATCAGTGGGTTTCTTGGAGAGTTTCATACCTCAGGCAGCATTGAGAGTAGTCATGACAGTATCTCCTATAGTTCATTGAGTCCAGACAGAACCTCAGGAATATGTTATGGTGAAGTATCCATCAGGATTGGGATAGGAGTTTGTTTGGATATAGGAGAGTTCGAGAGCTTTGGAGAGATTGTTCATATCGGAGATTCTGGAGGAATCACGGGCTCCGCCCGAGAATCCTGAGAGACTCGTAAATGCTATAGTTCAAAGGATGACGAGGATGGTTATGACTACTATGAGTTCGACGAGGGTGAAACCGTGGAATTTCGTCATTCTGAACTTGTTTCAGAATCTTCCTATTGTTTTATCTGTTTCATTTGTAGTATTTGCTTTTTGGGTGTTTACTATCCCAGCATTTGTTTCTCTGGAGGTATTTCACAAGCGGAAGATTCCGGATATTTTCCGGAGAGAGTTCAGTACGTTCTTCGTGGACATTGCCCGGAAAATTCCGGAATGACGGGGAGTATTATTGTTTTTTGTGTTTTTCATATATGAAAGAAATGAAGAGGATAAGGAATTTTAGAAAATACTTAGGGTCGGGATTCGAGTACGAAAAAATCCTCTGTTGAGAGAGGATTTAGAGGATGAGTATGCAAGCAAAAAATATATACTATTTGTGTGCGTGGTAATGTACTTGATATGTAAGTGCAAGTCGATGTTATTGTTATTAGTGACATCTTGTGGGGAACTTACTGTTTAAAAGCAGGAAGATTATAGAGGAAAAAGTGGGGGAAGCAAGAGAATATAAAAATTTCTATACTATCTTTGATAACTCTCCAATATGTCCAACCTCGATAAGTTGCACTATGGTTCATTTTTTTGCTTTCACTCAAGAATTCTTCGGGAGAACAATCTCAGTAAAACCAAGCTTTACTGCCTCATCAACACGTTTTTGGAGTCCAAAGATATTCTTAACGATTCCCGTTAATGAA
>CAKZJF010000089.1 GCA_936941205.1 uncultured Candidatus Altimarinota bacterium
TGTCACATTACTTTGAGGAATTGTTTCGTCACACTGTTCTGCTGGAAGTCTTGAATCTGGAATGCAAGTATCTTTGTTATCTGTTCAATAAAGTACTCTTTCTTATCAGGAGCAAAGCACATACATCCAGCATACATTACCTGCATGTTTGATATGATACGTGGTTCAGCTCCACAATCCTTGAATAGCACATATGCATCATCAATATGTTTTGTATAGTCAGCCTGATTTGTACGTACCAAGTATGAGTAGAAGAATGAACTGATTGTCTCTCTATTTTTAGAGATTACTTCCTGAGGTTTACATTTTTTTCTTCCACCTGCACTTGTTCTATGAATGATAGTACGAGTTCGTATGGAACCTGACGAGTACATATCTTCTCATTCAATAAAGAGTTGTGCGGAGAGTTTATACTTATTAATCTTACCGTCTCTCTGTCCACGTTGTATCTCACCTCAGTCAAATGTTTCTCGAATGAGTGCTTCCTTCTCTGGTTTATTACTCATCGTTGAGCGATACTCAGAAAGAAAGATTGGTAGACGTATTCCAGAAGAGAGTAAGCATTTCAAAGGATATACGGTTGTTGAAGAGAGCTTCAAGAATGAACTCACTCAAAACATAAGGCCAAGTATTTCTGCAAATGTTGATTTCCCAGAACCACTTACTCCTGTTACAAAGTAGAGAGGTGCTTCTTTAATGTAGGATTCATATGCAGTATATCCTGCCATTGAACATGCCATCATAGGGAGAATATCACCTGATAAATCTCAGTAGATGCTTTTTGATATGTCCATAAATGAATCATATCCATGTTCAGTCATAGATGAAAATCGGCACATTGTTTTGCTATCAACATAATCTGCTGTTCAGCTTATCTGTATTGCATCCTTTCATCCGAATGTAAGGTATGAGTCATCGTGTTCTTTAAGGAAGATACGCTTTGATGCAACATTCATTACTCCATCTGGAAGAATGAGAACACGTTCACTCTTATAAGTATTTATACCGTATTCGGTAAAAGTAGTAATAACAGGAACTTCTGTATTTGCAATAGCGGTATGTATAGCTTTCAATGATGCTTTACTAGCAGTGAAGTGGTAATTTCCGTAGGATTGTACGAACCGTATCATCTCTCCTTCGTTGGCTGAGTTCTTCCATTCTATAAAAGATGTAGACTCACCATATTTATTTGTAAGGATAACGATATATCATACTTCTCCATCGGGTTTATTGAGCTTGTAGTGTACTCGGATAATGAAATCGGTTACTGTTTTGTATCCCATCTTCTCATCCAAGATTGCGAGTCATCCATCATGTTCTATGAGTTCAGTTGTTTTAATAACAACTCATTGACTTACGTTTGTACTTATCAGGTCTCATCATTTGAAACCAGATGTATAGTGTTCATTGAAGAACTGATAGGTTGAACTAAGTGAGAACCCTAAACATTTGTATACTGTATAGAATGGCTTCCCAAAGCCAATAGCTACATTTAAGTAATCATCACATACGAGATTAAACTGGGAGAGCTTCGTTTGTATTTCAGAAATCTTTACGGTATCATTGATATATTGCTCAATTGAGTGATTGATAGTATCAGAGTAGTGTTTGTTCTCAAAGTACTGAGTAACTGTAAGTGGATTTGAGTAGGCATCTTCTTCTTTAATAACAGTGTCACATGACTTTTCATAAAATGTATGGAACTGATAGGTTCACATAAACATCTCTGACATACACTCAGCAATATATATCACATTCTTTCTTGTAATTGGTTTCAAGAAACGAAAGATTGCATGTGCAACTCAGTCACGTATACGTATCTGCCATGGATATAAACCATATAATCAACGTACTATATCAAGCCTATCTGTATCAACTCATTCTACTACTATTGTATTGAATCCAACTATATCATTCCCATTAAATGTCTGAATATACTCATATCACTTATCCCCTATTTTTCAGCGTGCTATATCGAACTTGTCAATATTGAACTCTACTATGGGTTGGTCTTTGGTGAAGACATATCAGATGTATTTCATTTTGGGTATAGCTCATATAAAGTAAATGCGGCTTTTCAGTCTGCCTCCATTGCTTGGAGTATCTCAGTGAAGTCTTTGAAGAAGTCACTCTTTCCAAGTTTATTCGCATACTGTTTCAACCAGAATCAATCCCTTTTATTATCTCAACAAAGCTGAGCACGGTATGCTCACTTCGCAAACATATACCAACCATTCCTATCCTTTCGTACAGATAGGTGTATCTTGTTCTTGTACATTGTGTTACTGGGTTAATTGTTAGAAATTCTATACAAATTATCTTTGAAACCAAGGACAAATAACAAGTTCGTCTTGACTATTTGTAGTTAGTAGCCCTTCAGGAACGTAGAATGTTTTGAGTTCTAGTGTCTTGGCTGGTTGTACAGATAGTCCGTAGTACTCATATGAGTCACTGAATGTTCTTAGTATAGCATTTTCAAGGGAATAGTCCATGATTTCTACAAAGTTCATAGAACTTATGCGACCTATCAGAACCTTATCACGAACTCATGTCAGTCTATTTACTGTTGGAGCATATATCCCTGGTGAAGTTCGTCATTCAATCAGACGAGCGTTTCGTATAGCAATTTCAAATAATGTGTACTCAGGAAGTTTCCCGAAAGTACGTTGCATGTTTGCGAAAATACGTTCAAGGGTAAGGATGAAAGAAACTACATGTCTTTTCTTGTAGAACTTTTTCCCATCAGCCGTCATTGTTACAATCTCTGTTGTCATATCTAGTAAGTTAAGAATTTTTTAATAGCCGAACCAAGTGAGCAATTCTCCATCTTCATGATGAAATCTATTTGACTACCATGTGCTCGACATCAGTAGCAGTAGAATGTATTTGTTTTTGGATAGAGCATCATAGATGATGTTTTATCTTGATGTTCTGGAAGAACACACTTGATAAGACTTCACGGTTTATATCTTCCTATATGAATGTATGATTCAACTACCTGGATGATGTCAATCTCCTGTTTCTTTTTCTCAAGAGCGAACTTATCATCCCGCTGTGAGTGAGAGGTTCTCTTCTTCAGCTCGTATTCCAGTATCTTGAGTGTGCTTTTAATTGGTGCGTAGTACATATCCTCCATACATTCATCAATTATCTTTATATCTGATGTACGTATCTTTGGGCGTGACATACGGAGTTCACCTTTTTTGTCGTATATCATTCTTCGAAGTTCATCGTCTTGTATTGAATCAAGTATATCGTACCTCATATGTCTATGCTCGGTATCATATTCGAGAAGGAGCTCCTTAAAGTTATATTGTACTATAAGGTCTCTATCGTATTCTGGGATTGTGATTTTGCTAAGCATATTTTTACAAGGATGGAATACTTACATAGAAACTCGAACAATGTTATGGTTTCATGTTGGTGAACGGAAGCTGTATGCATGCTTTATGAGTAAAAATATATTCAAACGTAGATACAGTTTTATTCATTTCTCATGTTTTTACAAGTTCTTGTCTTCTTTTTAATTCTTTTTTATCGGCATATGTTTTCTGCCGTAGGTTACATCATGGTGCACATCAGAAGTATGAGCGAGCTGCGTCCTTTCATAGGTTGTATCTTGCACAGAAGTCTGAGCCGAACATATTGTCCCACTCGCTCCGTAGTTTCTCATGTCAGTATTCTGATAATACTGCCTGTATGTCGTCACATTCTCTTCGTGGCATAGTTTTTTATTTGTTAATAATAAGTCTGTAATCAGAACAAAATGTGTACTCTTCCATTGTAAGATGTTTCGGGCAGAAGAAATCATCTGTTTTGTTCTTCTTCCATTTCTTGGTAATATGCTTTCGTAAAAAGGATTCATCAACTACTATATTCATATCAGTAATTGGTACTCAACATATTCAGTAGAGTCATGGTGAGTTCTTAATATCTCATGATGTTGTATTAAATATCTTGCAGATAACCTTCCGAAGAGTAAGTCATACTATATCATCGAGATATACTACTTTATTTATATTCGTAAAATCTCAAAACCAGTCATCCCTATCATCAATTATACACATATAATTTAACGGTTAACGTGTAATAAAATTATTCATAGTTCCTTGCATACTGGAATCATATCGGGGTTATCATCCACCATGAATAGTATGTTGTAAACTTTTTTGAGTTCTTCCAGTTTCTTTTTCTTGAAGATGTGATTCTTCTCTCAGGTGTTTCAGTTTTGCATAAATAGACATTTAGGAAACATATGGTTTCTATCGAGCCACAATTGAGTTGTCTTCCAATATTTTTTATATTTTCTTCCAGTAAGAACAAACATCTCTACTTCTTCATCAAAATATCATAATGATTGGAACATAAATTTCATCTCTGGAATAGCTATCTCTTCTCAATCATGATTATACGGATTTACCGAATCTCATAATTCACACAAGACTCAATCCAAATCAAAAATAATGCACTTACTTTTCTCCATATATTTCAAGTGTGTTAGTATTAACGAGCTGAGAAGGGTTAGCAAGACAAGTATCAAGTATTACTTTGTACTTTGCGTAAACCTCATCTAATACCTTCTTAGATTGTAAGTCATATACTTCCTTTCCTATAGAGAATGTAGGATTCGTATATATAGCGTATTCATCGAGTGCTTCCATAAATAGTAAATTAAGATTTAAACTTTTATAGTTCTTTGAGTGCAAGTTTTCTTCATAGCATTATAAAATACTGTGATTCATCGGTCATTATCTCTTCTATCATCTCTTCTGGATTTATAGATGGTAGAGAGTTTATTTCCTCAATACAATTTGGAGAAATACTAAGAGTTGTCTCTCATTTATTATTCGTATGATTTATTTTGTTTCGTTCCAGTATTTGCTGTACGTCTTCCAATTTTATATATTGTGACATAAGTTATTTAGTTAAGTAATTATTCTTTTTCTTCATCATCTGTATGAACATATATCATTCATGCGAATAAAAATCACATTATAAATGATAACATTATTCATCATTGTATTGGGTTTTTATCAAATAAATTAGAAGCGTATATTATACTAGCTAGTATTATAAATAATGAAAATGAAATCAATTGTCCAAAAAGTAAGTTTAATAAAAAGTTTTTCATAGTAAGTTATTTAGTTATATTAGTAGTTATTGTGTTACTCTTTACACATCAACAAGATAATGGCGGAGGGGTTACTCACATCCATACAGTTGGAATAGTATGTGGTTGTCAACACTTCTGACAAGCAGTTCAAGTATATGAATACATATAAATTATTTAATAGGTATAAAACATTCTCAATTCGTATAGGTACTTCATGTGCCATACTTTCAATGACAGAGTCATTCGTGATATCAACGACTATATGGTAGTGTAAATAAGCTTATCAATGATGATATAACTGTTATGGTAAGTATAAAATATAATACCAATCTTAATGAGTCCATAAGTTTAATTGTTAGGTGGCAAAGGTAAAGGCATCCAGTGAGTAATATCTTTATAAAACCAATCACTTTCTTCATCAGTCCAAAAAATATTTCAAACAGTATCTTCAGTAAATAATACTTCAAAAACTTTTTCTCAATTATAAGCCATTACATATTCTTCTGGAAAAGTACCAGTATAAGTAGGCAATCTATCTTCCACACTTATCCATCAAGTCTCTTTTTGGATTCGTTCTTTTGCTTCGATTAGTCTAGCCTTTGACCTTCTATCAATTTCCATTTCTGGATTTCAAACATATGAGAGATACATTATATTGTCATATTCATGTATCATTTCATCGAGTATCTCTATAGGTGTTTTCATATATTATATTTTTTCAAGTAAAAAAATAAGTGATTCTGGTTCTCATTTTTGATATTCATATACTGCATTTCAAATGATACATACAGTATTGTAATTCCAACTTCAATCTCAATATACTAAATCTTTATACTTCTCAATAAACTCTGGACTCAGAAGATAGTAACAGAATGTTTCCATTGAGAATCAAAATATTGCTTCTTGTTTTACCCAATGTACTCCTGTTATTGATTCCACTTCTTCTATCGGCATTCCTGTCAAAGCAAGTGCCTTTTCAATAAGTTCTCTTGGTATTACTTCTTGCATATTTTATTATTTAAGTAATAATTCTCGCAATACTTTATTCTTTCCAATAGTTGCTTTTCTCTGTCTCGAAGATTCTTCTCAGAGACTTCCATACGAGAGATTGTTCTTTGTTGTGTATCAATTAAATCACCATCAAGTATAATTCTTCAAGTTTGAATCAATACCAAAATTGTAAGAAATGTAAATAAGAATATTACCATATTATTTTTTAAATTTATCAAGTAAATAAAACAGTGGGTAAGTAACTAATCCGTATAGTAGTATTATAATCCATACGATGATGTACATAACGTAAGGTAGAGCTACTACAAATATAGTTATCGCAATAGGCAAAAGTATAAGTGCCATAATAATAGTCCAGAACATATAAATTAAATTATAGTATAAAATAGGCGTTTCAAATCATGTTCTTCAAATGCTTTTTCAGCTTCTTCTTCTGTTCTAAATGCTAATCATGAGTTTACACAAAATACATAAAATGGAATTTTACTATCAAATGTTCTAAAATCTATAGTTAAATCAATAATTGCAGTAAAAAATACTTCACCTTCCTTTGGAATAAATTTATCTTTTCTTACTCTCCATTCACGTCTCTTATGTTCATCTTCTGCTTCTTCACGAGTGACGAATGTTTCGGAGCGACATTGTCAATTATATCACAAATAACACCCAGTAGTTCAATCACTTTGTATCCTATATGTATCATCTCAATATTTCAAATCATCAAATGTTTTCTTTTCCTTAATATCTTCTAGCCATTCTGGAATATCTTTTTCCTGTATGTTTGCTATCTCAGTTCATAGGACAAAGTTTTCATAAAGTCATATTCACAACATAGATGGTGAGCGTGGTTTTAAAAATACTTCTGTTCATGCTTTTACAAGTGGTAAATCTTTCAGTAGTTTGTATCTCATACAATTAAAGTTTAGTAATAGAACACGCACCACCAGGACGACCTGGTAAATCTCATTTTATATAATACTGGGTTCATGGTCGTTTAATATTTGATACTACAGGAGTTGGTGTTTTATCTCTGTAGTAGCATGGTCAATTACTCCATGCATTATCTCATCGGAATCTACATGCAAGTTCATCTGTAACTGTATATATTCATTGACATCATTCATCTCATTCAAGTAGTACTTTATCACCAAATTTAATACCATACTTATTTCTAATATCAACCGTCATTGCCATTGTCTCTATTCAATGTTTCATCATGAGACAAGAATCATTTCAATCCGCGGTACGACATGGTTCAGAATCGTTTTGAGCTACATCACCAAGGTCATAGTGAGTGAAGTAATACGTTTCTTTCCATCCGAAATCCCACTTCCGTTTATCAAGGAGTTTCTTTGAATCAGGTTGTGATACTTTGTTGTCACCTACCATGAACCTTCCATTGATATTTTCCCACTTATACCAGAGTTCGAAGTGAACATGGTATCATGAGTTCTGATACCCTGATAAATCAGTTGTACCAAGTTTCATATCATCTACTCAGAGAGTTATACGCATACCTTCTTTCAATCCGTCACGAGCTTTTGTGTGTCCAAATACCATACGGTATTCACCATGCTTCAGGATTATGTAATTACCAAGGTTTGAACCGTATCCAATCTTCTCAACAACGTACTCTTCTTTCCATGATGGAGTATATACATCGAATGCTTGTCATTTTATACAAGCAATATCTACTGCATCGAACGAGATACTATCTTTCGGAAACTTATGCTTCGTATTAGAGACACGACAGTCTCATAAGAATAAGATATCACGGAGGGTAACCCCTGTACTGGTTGTGTCTTTCTTACCGCATTCACCCGAGTCAGAGCAATACTCATTATAGGTTTGCTTCTCTTCACCTTTCGCTTTGTCGAGTCTATCTTCCAGGTCTTGTACAATTGAACGAGCTTCAATAACATCTCAGTAAGTAGTTGTAGTAGCATAGGAATATACTTGCTGGAAAGCGAGTATACAAAGGAGAGTAATTGATACATGCTTGATAGTAGAGTTTTCATAGTGCATAGAGGTAATATTAAAAATAAATTTGTTATTTGTATTGCTTGAGAATCTGTTTGGTCCATTGATTCCAGAGATGCTTACATGGTTTTGCAAGAGTATCAGTGTACTCGTACCCTATGTATCACATCTCACATCGAGAAGTAAGTTGTTCTTTGTATGTACTTGCATCAGCCTTTTGGAATACCAGTCAGACTGAAGCGAGGATACAAGCAAGGACTAAACCTTGCTTGCATAATCGCATATAATCAGTTTTATAAACGTGAGTTATTTGCATACTTTGTATTTATAGAATAGAGATGTCACTTGCTGGTGAGTTGTTGTATCATTCGATATGAACATTGTACAGTTTGTTTACCTTACTCCCGACCTTTGCTGCATTGTAGAGACATACATCGCTCCGTTTGCAGAACTCAGCTGCGGTACGAACTGACATGAACTTCTTAAATACTTGTCAATCTACGAGAAGAGTACATTGCTTTCACGGTCTTCGTGGTTTTGTTTTCTTCTTTCAAAAGATTTCCTTATCAAATTCACCAAGCTCAGAGTATTCAATTTTATTAGTTGGCTCAGCATTTATTACTACTTCATCCTCTATAGTACGGGATACTGATGGATAGTAAGTGCTTTTTGTTTCTGTATCCTTGCCCATCCGAGCAATGAGTGACATGATTTCATTTTCATCTCACTGGATTATTAGTTTCATTATCGTAATTTCTTAAAAGTAAAAATAGAACTTTGTTCCTTAGTGGCACTTCTTTCTTCTTTATATTGTGTATATGTTTTAAGTAGTCATATACCATTCTCTACATCTATCTTGTCAATATATGCCTTAGATGGACTTCGTCATGTGTCAGCAGTAATTGATGTATACATATCACCAGAAGAGACTAATTCTGGAATATACATTGGTTGGTGATACTTCATTGCCTTTTCCATCCATGTTTCTTCAAATCATTTTGTAGGTTCCTTTCATGTTGAAGTTACACGATGACTTATATCTCAACTTACTGCCCAGAACCTATATCATGAATCTAATATTACAAGGTACGGTAGTGTTCATTCATCTATTTTTTCTATTGTTCAATATTCGCATGCTCAGTATCTACTTGTTTGTGACATATATACCTTATCTCATACTTTGAATCTGTACTCAGATTGTTTTGCTTCGTCAACAAGAATCAAATGGTTATAATTAAAATGTTTTCTTCATTGACCTCTTCAATCAATATGTACACGATGGTTCATAGTCATGTCTCAGTCATCAGAATCATATATCCCCATAAGTCAGTCAAATTCATTCCCTTCCATATCAATCTTTACTCGGTCTCATTTCTTAAAGACATATGCAGAAGGTTCAACAGATGTATCTATCTCACCACCAAACCACTTGTCCCATTCTTCAAGAGTGATGAGTGTTGGATTGTTTTCAAATGTTTCAATATTATCCCACCAGTTATATCAATTATATGCTTCATCATCTCAATCAAATCATAGGTATTTCCAAATATGTCAACTAACATCCACATCAGATTTATCAGCGATATAATTAACACATTTCTGATAGAGAGGATTTGATTTATCTCTTTCAACTACCCAGTATTTTGGTGGAGTATCAATAGATACTGGACTAGTAAATGATGGTGTAACTTCCTTACTTTCTTCAAACATACCATCTGAGAAAGAATAATCTTCTCATTGTAAGGTATACCAATTATTCATAACTGCCCTTATAATATACTTTTTTCAACAGTATCGTCTCATATTTGTGGTGAAAGATTGTGGAACATTTATGCTTCAACTAGTAGTATCTAGTCAGTATTCTTTTTCCATATCACCCCATTGACGTATAGTGACAGTGTCACCTACTTTAAATCTAGCCATATGAATTATTTTTTAGTGGAAGTAGAAGTTGCGTTTGCTTTCGCAATAGGCTGTGGTAAGTTTTTAATAAGGTCAACAACATCAATGTCAGTTCGTTCTCCAATAATATCAGTAAGAGTTTCAATAATGGTACTATACATGTTACCAATTTCATCAATCTTATCTTCGTAGTATTTCAATCATTCAGCTTGTGCACATTCTTGGAGTGTGAGTGCCTCAAGTTTAGCATCAGCAATAATCTTTACTTTCTCAGCTTCAACCTTCTTCTTCTCAAGTTCAACCCTTGCGTTTGCTTCGGCTTGTAGGTTCTTTACTTGTTCTGCATACTGTCGGCTTGCTTCTTCGAACTGTGCCTTATATGCATCTTCAATACGAGTGACCTTTAATTCAAGTGTAGCAATCTTATTCTCTGACTCACGTTCAAGTCGAGTAAGTTCAGCATTGTGTTTTGCAATAAGAGCTACCTCTTTCTCTTCATATGCGATACGTGCTTCCTCAGTTGATACACGGTTTGCTTTCAGTGAATCATTATGAGTATCACGGAGTCGTTCAATATCACGCTTGTATGTGTACTCTGCCTCTTCTTTCGCACGGGCAAAGTTCTTTTGCATAAGAGCCTTATCTTCTAGGAGGTCTTGTATATCTTTATCACGTGACTTAAGAGCAGATACTTCAATGTCTCTATCGGTAGTTGTAAATCCAAACATAATATGTTAGTTAATATTTAAGTAAGTAATAGTATTGTGTGAACCAAACTCATGTTTATACGTTCTCGTTCTTGACTTAGATTGATTATACAGGAGTCAAACTTGCTCGTCTACTATATCAATAAATATAGGTTGAGGCTTAGTTGGATGACTGCGTATAATCCTTCATAAATATTGAGCGATGTTACTTGTAAATTTTTCCGCTGTTGTTAGAAGTCAGAATGAGAGTTCAGGTAAATCAAATCATCTCCCGAGAATCTTAACTGACCCAACCAGTATAACATCATTCTTCGATTCCTTCGCTTTATTCCTTATCTCTTCTCGTTCATTATCTGATACCTCTCAGATAAGTAAGTACGTTTCGAATCAAAGGTTGCGTATCATTTCAGCAAGAACCTTTGCGTGTTCTACTCTTTTACAGAACACGATTCACTTCCTTCATCTTGCAAACTTATCAACGGTTCTGACTATAAGTTTATTCCTTTCTTCTGCTGTATATAAATCTTCTTCCAATTCATAGAACTCTTGTGCAAGAGAAGTGAAACTACTGCGTACCTTATGATAGGTTGGTGTTAAATGTTTGAGTATAAGTTCTGTCTTCACTCCATAGTAGAGCTTGAATACTGATTCATCCATATCGTTTACCTGCACTGTACCAGTCAAAGCATACAAGTATTCGGGTGAGAGTGAGAGTAACCACTTCCGTCTTTCATCACTTCAAAGGTATGTGTCAGCTTCATCTAAAAGAATACAACCATAGTCTTTCATATTCAATTTGTCGCGTGATTCAATCGAACATACGGTTACTCTATCATCCATCAGTCCGAGTGCCTTCTTTGAGTATACCTTTCAGCTTACTTGTCGTGGTGTGAATCCCATTATTGTTTCAATGTCAGCTATCATCTGCTTCATCTGTGTCAGGTTCTGTACCACTATAAGAGTCTTCCTTCGAAGTCTTCTTGTTATCTCACATATCATCTGGGTTTTTCAAGTTCAAGTACTTGCATGTACCAGTCAGCAAGAACGAAGAAGTACTTGTCTAATCGTATCTTCTTGTTCCTGCCTACATGGTCTACTAAGTGGTCAGTAGTTTATATCAGTGTTATTATATTCAACAGTAAACTTACTTATATAGTGAGAAGAGATTCATACTGGAAGCTGTATCCATTCACCTTGTACAATGTAATGGTAGAGATTATCAGGCATCCATGAATTGTTCTTCACTTTCTTTCAGTTCCTGTATACGAATTCATTTGCTACCCAAACGTTCCCCATACGTATCTGTATTGCTTTTGC
>CAKZJF010000090.1 GCA_936941205.1 uncultured Candidatus Altimarinota bacterium
CCGAAGTGTGAAGAGTATATGAGAGAAGAAGAATATGGATTCAATTCTGGAATACATATCGACAGGTGTGATAACTGCATGAGTATCTTCTTGAATGGTGGCGAAGCGAAGGAGATAAACCGTTATCTTTCCAGTATGGAAAGTGAAGAGGTACAGGAATTGGAGCTTGCGAAGATAGAGACTGAGTATGACGAAAAATATAAGGATTCTATCCGGAAGATATTTTTCCGTATGCAACAAGACGAGCTTCTGTAATCAAAAGAAATTATGACTATTTTCGAGATTACACTTTTTTGATTCCATATCGCACCGACTTGGTACGGTCTCATGTATGCCCTGGGTTTTATCGCAGGGTTTTTCATTATCCGTTCCAGACGTATTCTCTCTGATCCGGAGCTCGAATCGCTCGTGATGTATGTGTTTTCTGGTGTCGTTCTCGGAGGACGTCTCGGGTATGTGCTTTTCTATAACCTCGCATATTATCTTGAACACCCGCTCCAGATACTACAAACTTGGCAATGAGGAATGAGCTTCCATGGCGGAGTTGTTTGTGTATAGTAGAGTTCATAAGAAACAATTCCTTGTTATAGCCGATACGGTCACAAGCATTCTTCCTATTGGGCTTGGACTTGGACGCATCGGAAACTATATCAACCAGGAACTGCTGGGATTCTCCTCATATACTGGACCATTTGCAGTCGTAAAAAACAATGTGTCCTACTTCCCTTCCCCGCTTCTCGAAGCATTTTTGGAAGGACTCGTACTCTTTATTATCCTTCTCGTTCTCAGGAAAAAAAATATGTTCCCGGGAAAGATTGCGACAAGTTTCCTTATCTGGTACGGTATTTTTCGGTTCGCCATAGAGTTTCTACGGACTCCAGATGCGAATATCGGTTATCTCGATTACGGACTTACTATGGGGCAGATATTATCGATTCCGATGATAGTTCTCTGATGCATTCTTTTTGTGACTTTCTACTTTTTGAGGAAAGAAGAGAAAGTGTCCTATTAAAAGCATAAAAAAACCCGGCGAGCAAGCTCGAGCCGGGGAAAGCCTTCATTGGTCAACAGAGAGAAAACCAATGAAGGTAGGAGGTCTGTGTTCCTTTACACACTTTGACTATATCTAAAAATGCTGATAAGTCAATATTTCTTGAAAAAATCCGAACCATAACGTTCGGATTTTTTGGTTCCATGGGAACTGTTCAAAATGTTGTTTCTGCATCCTTTTTCTTCGGAATGACCATTTTTAGGACGATAACACCGGTGACAAGAGCCATCGCTGCGTATACCGTTC